>JBBRVO010000004.1:0-79404 GCA_038246775.1 Peptostreptococcales bacterium
CATTAAGTCCACAATATACAAGATCGATTCTCACCAAATCCCTTTTGGATGGTTTGATAGCAGAACATGGCGATACTTTAAACTTAGTATCAAGCAATACTATGGTACTAGGCGAATACACTTCAGATGCCATCTATTATGATTTAACTGTAAACGGCATTAAAACACATCACATCCTTTATATTTTCTTCGAGCAAAACAACGGCTATGTTTTCAAAGCTAATTATCCGGATACAAATGATTTGGATGAGAGCAAAGAGATTTTCGATACCATTGCAAGCACCTTTAGTATCACCAAGTTGACGATTAACGAACAACTTGAACACTACACTGAAATGCCTCGTTTTTCAGAATATGGCATTAAATTGAGTTCTGAAATATACTCAAATATGATTGTAAATAATGAATTTACTTTGAGCGGTTTCGTGGCCCTCCCGAAAAACATCAAGAGACTTCACGTGATTGTTTCAAAGGACGACGACCTAATAGAATACTACGTTCCCGTCATCGACAAAGCCTTCGACGTAAAACTTTATACGCCGTTTGGTCTTGGTAAGCACAATATTACCGTTATTGCTGATGAATCTGAATCCAAAGTTGAAGATGTGGTGATTGGACCGTTTACTACACTTGATAGCTATGTTGAACAAACCATCCTGTCTCATCACGCATTCGACGAGGCAGAGACGATTATGAAATTCAGTATTTTAAATGCGTCTGACGAACTGATTAAAGATCTACTGCCAACGACTTATATTAACTACGATCAAACAAGTATTTACAATATAACCAACGCGATCACTTTCAACTTGAAAAACCAGTATTCGAAGTCCAAGGCCCTCTATGAATGGATTGTGAAAAACTATACATTTAACGAGATTCTCAGACCAACTGGCTTGTTCAGTGCGCAAGAGCTAGTTGATACTCAAAGTGCCAATTCTGTTGAACTCTGCATCCTATATACGGCGCTACTCAGAGCCGTGGATATCCCGGCACATATATCTAGGGGCATTACAGAAGATGGCATTAACTACTGGGTTGAAACATATCTCAACGGCCAATGGGTCGTAGCCTCCATCGCACAAGAAACGCAATTCAAATTCAGTACATTGACTTATTTCAACTTGAATCGATCCATGCACTATGAAAACTATGCTACCGTGGAACAATTGCCTTTTTAACGCTAGGCATTAAAAAAGAGACTTCCTTATTTGATTTGAAATCTAATAAGGAAGTCTCATTTTTTTTATAAACCCAAAATCTTTCTTGCTTCATCTGGCGTAGCGACCTCACGACCCATCTCTTTAGCGATGCGCACAATGCGTGCCACGAGCTCTGCGTTCGACTTGGCAAGTTGACCTTTTCCGTAGTAAACATTATCTTCAAATCCAACACGAACATGTCCACCTAAAATGATTGCCATCACTGCAAGTGGCAATTCACTTCTACCTATTCCTGCAACAGTCCATGTCCAATCCTTCGGCAATTGATTCACCATGAACATCAAATCTTCTGGTGTTCCTGGACATGCGCCTGGGACACCAAGTACAAAATCCACATGGAGTGGCGCTTTGACGAGTCCTTTTTTGACAAGTGTTTTGGCATTTTCTATCATACCGCGTTCAAACACTTCAATTTCAGGCTTTACACCCATCTCCAACATCCTGACAGCGAATTTTTCCATGTATTCTTCGGAGTTCATGAACACGTCAGGACCGAAATTACACGTTCCTGCGCTAAGTGTTGCCATCTCTGGTGCGAGTTCAACCGGTTGAAGTCTCTGCTCAGGCGTGTGCCATACAGCGCCTCCGGTAGATGGTTGAAAGATGATATTACATTTTGCTTCAATATTCTCTTTGATTTGTTTATAAACCTCAACGTCTTGAGTTGGACTTCCGGCTTCATCTCTTGCATGGATATGCACGATAGATGCGCCGGCTTCATAACATGCAAAAGCTTCGCTTGCAATTTCTTCAGGTGTCAAAGGAAGATTCGGTTGCTGGGCTCTTGTAACTTCTGCACCTGTTAGCGCAGCCGTTATAATCAATTTTTCCATAAAGACCTCCGAATTACTTTCTCTGTTTGTTTTTTGGAACGACACAGGTACCAACTGCACGGCAAACGACGATTGGTTCGTCTAGCACATCACATGCTGACTCGCTGATTTCAGGTCTTGGAACGATGACTTTTCTCGCTTCAAAAATCATTTTTCTTGATGAGTTGCCTACCGTTGTGATTTCACCAACTGCTTCGATGTAATCGCCTGCATAAACAGGTGCCAAAAACTCCACTTTTTCATAAGCTGCAAACAAACCCTCATCGCCATCTTGACGAATTAAAAGCTCTGTTGCAACGTCGCCAAACAAATTGAGCATCTTTGCGCCATCTACCAAGTTACCACCGTAATGTGCGTCATGCATACTCATGCGCATTCTAATCATTGCTTTTTCAGACATAAATAAATCCCTCCTGTTTTTGTTTCCCTCGCCTTCTATTTTAGAGTACAAAAGAGGACTGGTCAACCTTTACCTACTTTTGGCAAAGTTTAGAAGCTTTGATAAATTCTCTGAAAAGTGGATGGGCATGTGTTGGTCGAGATTTAAATTCCGGATGAAATTGTACGGCTAGAAACCATGGATGATTGGGCAATTCGATGATTTCTACTAACCGTTCGTCAGGCGACAAGCCGCTAAAGATAAAACCATTTGAGCTAAACGCATCTCTATAAGCGTTGTTGAATTCATAACGGTGACGGTGTCTTTCATATATCAACGTTTCACCATATGCAGCGTGTGCCAAGGTGCCCGTTTTAATCTTACATGGGTAGAGGCCAAGACGCATCGTGCCACCCATATCCTCAATATCTTTCTGCTCCGGCATGAGATCGATCACAGGGGCTTCCGTTAAGCCATTAAGCTCGGAACTATGCGCATCTTCATAGCCTAGGATATTTCTTGCAAACTCCACAACCGCCATCTGCATCCCCAAACACACACCAAAAAATGGGATGTTATTTTCACGGGCATATTGCGTTGCCAAGATTTTGCCTTCGACGCCTCTAAATCCGAAACCACCTGGTACCAGTATGCCGTCGCTGCCTCTTAAAATATCCGCCACATTATCCGCTTCTAGAGTTTCAGAATGCACCCATTGGATGTCCACGGCCACTTCATTGGCAAAGCCAGCGTGTTTAAGTGCTTCTGCAACCGATAAATACGCATCCCTTAGTTCTACATATTTTCCAACTAATGCGATTTTAACGGTTCTTTTGAGGTTTTTTTCGATGGCGACGATTCTTTTCCAATCCGTTAAATCTGGTTTGGTGACAGGGATTTTGAAAAATTCACACACTTTATCGGGCAAACCTTCTTCTTCTAATGTAAGCGGCACCGAATAAATCGAGTCCGCATCAAGGTTTTGAATGACATTTTTTGCAGGCACACTACAAAATAAAGCGATTTTATCTTTCATATCTTGTGAGATTTCTTTTTCAGTACGACAAACAATCAAATCCGGTTGTATGCCAATTTCTCTAAGTTCCTTGACAGAGTGTTGCGTCGGCTTCGTCTTGAGCTCGCCAGCTTTGCTTAAATAGGGCAATAATGTCAAGTGGATGTACATCACGTTTTCACCACCAATGTCATATTTTATTTGACGTATGGCTTCAAGAAAAGGTAGCGATTCTATATCGCCCACAGTGCCTCCAATCTCGGTGATGACGATATCCGCATTGGTTTCCTTTGCAGAACGCATCAATCTGTCTTTAATTTCATTCGTTATATGTGGAATCACTTGAATCGTTGCACCAAGATAGTCACCTCTGCGTTCCTTAGTGAGCACCGACCAATATATTTTTCCAGTTGTGACATTGCTATTTTTCGAGAGATTAATATCAATAAAACGCTCGTAATGACCAAGGTCTAAATCTGTCTCCGCACCATCGTCAGTAACGAAAACTTCGCCATGTTGATAAGGACTCATCGTACCTGGATCGACATTGATATATGGGTCAAATTTTTGAATGGTGACCTTTAACCCTCTCGCTTTTAATAGTTGACCCAACGATGCTGCCGTTATACCCTTACCTAGTGAAGAAACAACACCACCTGTCACAAAAATATACTTCGTAGTCATTTGCAAGCTCCTTTCGCCCCAAAACATAGTGTCATACATTCAAAAAAAACATAAAAAAAGAGTGAGAAGTCCCCAATAGGATGACTAATCACTCTTGTTAGTAGCCACCCCCTCGGGTGTCACTATACCGATTCAATTAATAATACTTTCATAGTATATAGACAGTCTTTCTATAAGTCAACACAAAATCATGGCATTTGAACGGTAATTTTGATGACCTCAAAGACTGAGTCTGTAATGGCTTTGCCATCGATGAACACTATCATTCCTGTTTTATAATTAGAAGCTTTGTACGTAGACCCAACCGGGAATGTAACCGTTCTTACGCGATTACTTTCATCCGTCACAAGTAAAATATTGGAGGAATCCACCACTTGAGAAACAGTCACTTTGATGCCCATTGACTCAGCAATGATTTTTCTGCCTAACTGCAATTTAGTGATGCCGCCAATGCCGATATCTACGGTCACTTCTTGAGCAAGTCTCAAATCGTAGATGGACAAAGCGTTCTCACCCAATTCGTTGATGAGCTTCACTTTGCTTGTAAGCGCATACGTCTCATTTTTGGCACTTGCTAATGTTATCGTGAGCTCTGGGATTTTTTTGATGTTGATACCGCTAAGCGATCCAACAATTGTTTTAGCTTGTCCGACATATTCAAGTCTAGATAAATCGCCATTTTTAAGTGTTACTTTTACGATGTCGCCTGCATTGAAAACAGGCCCACCTAGATAAAGGGTGCCAGTCGCAGTTGTCATAGTTTCGACGATGTTGCCAGATTCAAGGGTTACTTCAAGTTTGCCCGGTACTTTTGAATCGAGCGCTCTGCTCATGATGCCGGTAAATTCGTAAAGATCGGAATAAGCGATAACGCGTTTTGCGTCGTATCCATCATAAAGTACAATGACTTTGTAACCTGCTTTTATGTCTGTCGCTTTGGCAGGCACACCGTTGATTGTCACAAGCGTTTCATCGTAGACGTTTCTAAAATCATGCAATTTAGTAGGAAGCAACACTTTTATCGATTTTCTAATATTGGTTACACCAATAGTGTCCGTTAGGAATACAAACGTACCTTCCACACGACTCAGTGATTTTTCTAGTGCAGCTGTGGTTACTATTCCCTTTTTTAAGGTGAGTTCAATTTGAGCATCTCGTGTGATACTCTCAAAAGACCCTTTAGAACCTGCCTCAGTGATAACCGCCTCATTTAGTGCAAAACTCTCTGTTTTACCCGATGTATTAAGTACCGTAATCGTCTGATCAGAATCGTTCACTGTTTTAACTTTTCCACTGAATATCTTTTCAGCTTCAAGGCTTATTGGGGGGTTGTTTGATCCTGTTGTCGGTTCAGTTGACGGTTGTGTTGACGGTTCCGGCAACGGTTGCGTATTTTCTCCAGTAGAAAGTGCCTTATATAACCCATCTGCTAAGATAGCCAAAGTTGCTCTGTTAATTGAACGCGTTGGGTTGAATTTACCATAACTATCGCCTTTACTGGAAATGATGCCTTTCTCAATCACTAAATTGACATATTTGATTGCACTCAATGAGATTTCAGCTGAATCCTTATAACTCAGCAAAATGATCTTGTTCAAGTTTTCTTGCTTGTATGCGTTCAGCGCTTTCGCAATGAAAACCACTGCATTGACTTTCTTCACGTTCGTCAAAGTCGATCCGCTGATGAAGACTTTGATTTCTTGAAGTGTCAAAATATTGTATTCCAGCGCATAAGCAAGCGCAGGATAAGTATCGGATCCATAAGGTGCTAGCATTTGTGGCATCCCAATCGCTTTAAGGCTTGCTTCATGTTTTGTCGTGATTGTTCCCATTTGAACATTGTCCAGTAACCCAGAAGTTTTAACGGCTCTATATATAGAAACGATCACTTCAAGACTCGTCACAACAGAATCCGGTTTGAATGCGCCGTCGGCATAGACTGGCATGATGATTTTACCAGATACACTTTCGATCTGAGTATTTGCCCAATGGCTTGTCGCGACATCCGTTGCTGCAAGTGCGATACCACTATTGCCGATGAGCATCACACTCAACATTAAAACAAACGCTTTGCTCAATCTTTTTTTCGTTTTTTTATGCATATTTTACCTCCGTGTTCATGATTGGTCTCTATTCTATAGACATTATAACATGTCGAAGCCCTTTCCTTTATTAAATTTATTTTACTCAAGACTAAATCAGGTATTATTCCCTAGTGTTTTTATGATAAAATAAATATGGAAAATGCATAATTACCTAATCCGTTTCAAAATCAATTTAAAGATTGGCAATACTAATTGTTTGCGTCATTCTTATACGGAAAATTGCTCGAAATTCAAAAAAAGAGGTCAATAAAATGCCCACGTTTACTTATGAAGGATTACAGATAAATTATACACGCTCTGGAAGCGGAACCCCCCTCGTTTTTTTACATGGTTGGGGGACTGATCTCGAGAGTTTTAAATGTCTCTCTGAACCGCTCGCCGAGAATTTTGATGTTATCTCCATTGACTTTCCAGGGTTCGGGAAGTCTGCGGAGCCAGAATCGCCGTGGAACCTTGATGACTACACCAAGATGACTTATGCGTTCATGCGTCAACTCAACCTCTTGAAACCCTCGCTAATTGGCCATTCATTCGGTGGTCGTGTATCTATCAAGCTTAGCGAAATCCTTGAACTGGATAAAATCATTCTGATTAATAGTGCCGGTATCAAACCAAAGCGAAAATCAGGTTATTTTCTGCGCGTCTACGGTTACAAATTTTTCAAAACCGTTGCCTCTCTGCCACTGCTCAACTGGGTGCTTAAAGAGCCGCTTGAAGCATACAGAGAAATCTATTCTAGTAGCGATTACAAACAAGCATCTCCGATAATGAAGCAAGTGCTCACTAAAGTTGTCAATGAAGATTTACGTGAACACCTAAACTCAATAAAAGTGCCCGTTTTACTCATCTGGGGTGACAAGGATACCTCGACGCCTCTTGAAGATGCCCAATTGATGGAACAGTTAATACCCAATGCCGGGCTTGTTGTATTTGAAGGTGCAGGACACTTTTCATATCAAGAACAACCTTCCCGCACACTTACCATAATAAGAACGTTTCTTGGAGGCTTATAGATGCTACTTTCAATTTTAGGTTTGTGCGTAATCCTCGCAGTGACTTGGATGCGTAATTTTTCAGATGTCCATAAGTTTCAGCAATACGGCTATTACACAAATCAATATTTAGACGCTATTAAAAAATCAAAGAGAAAATTGGTAAAGCCTTATGATCTCTTGTATTTTTCAGGTGTTCTTTTGACATTTTTACCGGGTGACACTTGGATAAATGTTCTAGGTCTTGTGCTTTTAAGCACGCACTTCTATTTTTATCGTTTGATTGTTAGGGCGTACCCTGCAAAGAAAAAATGCGTTTACACGCAGCGCGTGAAGCGCATGCTAACTACTTCAGCACTCGTATTGCTGATCTTATCTGCCGCCGCTACACTTGGTCAAACATGGTCTTTGACAGCATTTGGCGTTCTCGTTTATCCATTCAGTTTCTTTATTTTATATTTGGCAAATTTCATCAATAAACCCATTGAAAATGGGATCAATCACTATTATTATCAGGACGCTTTAAGAATTCTCGGCAAAAATCCAAATCTTATCGTCATCGGCATTACCGGTAGTTATGGCAAAACCAGCACTAAAAATGTGCTTCATACAATGCTATCTAAAGATTTTAACGTCTTGATGACTCCTGAGAGTTTCAACACGAAAATGGGTCTCACGCGCACCATCAGGGAACACCTAAAACCAACACATCAAATTCTCATTGCTGAGATGGGTGCCAAGGAAGTTGGCGATATCAAAGAACTTTGTGAATTCGTTCATCCAACTTATGGCATTATCACGTCGATAGGACCCGCACATCTCGATACGTTTAAAACATTCGAAAACATCGTTTCCACAAAAGGGGAGCTCTTTAAATATCTCAAGCAAAACGGCACTGCTTTTATCAATGTCGACGATGAAAATATTCGCAACATCCACCTTCGCGAAGATGTTAGCGCTGTGCGATATTCAGTTGACAACGCACCAGAAATCTCACCTGACTATTATATTGAGGCTACAACGGTTAGTAGTAACGGTTCGAGTTTTACGCTCGTTCAGAAAAAGACAGGCAAGAAAATTAGACTCAGCACAAAACTACTAGGCAAACACAACCTAGCCAATGTCCTCGCAGGCCTTTCCATCGCCATTTCACTTGGCGTTTCCTTCGAACGACTCGGTGCGATGACTGCAGACCTCAAACCCGTTGAACACAGGCTTTCCACAAGGCGTGTGAACGACCAATACACGGTCCTTGACGATGCATTCAATTCAAATCCTGTCGGTTCAAAAATGGCCCTTGAAGTACTCAAGAATTTTGAAGGCAACAAGAAAATCATCATGACGCCAGGTATGATTGAGCTTGGTGATCAAGCGTATGCACTTAACAAGCTTTTTGGTGAAGCCATAGCGGATGCATGCGACTTCGTCATCCTCGTTGGAAAAAAGCAAACACAACCGATTCAGGATGGTTTGGCTTCCAAATCATTTCCTTCAAACAAAATATATATCGCTGCCAATCTCAACGACGGCTTTAGGAAAATCAACGAAATTGTCGCACTTGGTGACGTCGTTTTGATTGAGAACGACTTGCCAGACACTTTTAACGAATAAGGAGTTCATATGATTAATATTGGCGTCATTTTTGGCGGAACCAGCGTCGAGCACGAGGTTTCCATCATCACGGCTCAGCAGGCGATTGCACAACTTTTAGACATGCCGGCTTATAAAGTCGTTCCGATCTATATCTCTAAACAAAACCGTTGGTACACAGGGGATTATCTGCTTGAAGTCGAGCATTTCAAGGACCTGAAAAAAGTTATGGCAAATGCAACTCGGATTCAAGCGGTTAAAGGCGAACGCAATGTCTATCTCATTGCCGACCCCGTGAAGCGCTTTCAAGAACCGATTGTTGATTATATCGACATCGCTTTTCCTGCCATTCACGGCACCGGTGGTGAAGATGGTAGCCTTCAAGGCCTACTGGAGCATCTGGATATTCCCTATCTCGGGTGCAACGTACTTTCTGCGGCTTTGACCATGGACAAGATTGCTTCGAAGCTTTTTCTTCAAAGTTCAGGCATTCGCGTCGTTGAGGGTGAGTGGTTTTATTCGCATCATTGGCTAAGCTTTCAAAATGACATTGTCGATGACCTCGAAAAAAAACTTAAATACCCAATGATTGTTAAACCTGCAGATATTGGATCTAGCGTGGGCGTCAAGCCTGCCAAGAATAGAGTGGCCCTCATAGAAGCCATTGACTTTGCGCGCTTCTTTTCAACTCGAATACTCGTAGAGCGCATGCTTGTCGGTATGCGAGAAATCAATATTTCCGTATTGGGCGATAGCGAGCGCTTAGAACTTTCAGTTTGTGAAGAACCCATCACATCCAGCGAATTTTTAACCTATGAAGATAAATATGTCAATGAAGGCAGTTCAAAGGGCATGTCTTCGGCAAAAAGACAAATTCCAGCCATCATTGCACCAGAGATCAAACGCGATATTGAAAGGATGGCCGCAGAGGCTTTTATTGCCCTCGATTGTGCTGGCGTTACACGCATCGATTTCATGATAGAAAAACATACTGAACTGCCTTATATCAACGAATTTAATACGGTACCTGGCTCTTTGTCGTTCTATCTTTGGGAAGCCACTGGAAAGAGTTTCAAACAGATGCTCGAAGCAATGATTGAAGCCGCATATAGAGGCTACAGGCGCAAAGAAGGCTTGACGCGTTCAAATACCATCAATATTCTTTCTACAGCTGATCTAAAAGGCATTAAAAAATAAGCGTTAATGCAATTTCTAACACTTGTCACATACGTCCATAGGGGGGCCATCATGGAAAAAATACTTATAGTTGAAGACGATTTGCAAATTCAAACACTAATCAGAGATTATGTTAACGCCTCGGGCTATATTGCCATTACTGCATCAGATGGTGAAGAAGCACTCATGAAGTTCGAATCTGAAAAACCACACCTGGCATTACTGGATATCATCCTTCCAAAAATTGACGGATTTGAGCTTTGCCGAAAGATTCGTAACGAATCCAACATCCCAATCATCATGATTAGCTCAAAAAAAGAAGATACCGATAAAATTCTCGCCCTTGGCTTAGGTGCGGACGACTTTATCGAAAAACCATTTAGCCCACGCGTCCTCATCGCTAAGATTCAGTCGCAGTTCAGAAGAGTCAACATCCTATCTGGAATCCCACATAGTGACACATTGACCATCAAAAATTTGGAAATAGACATCAAGGCAAGGACCGTAACGATCTCAGGTACTCAAGTCCCTTTTTCTGTGAAGGAATTTGAAATCCTTCACTATCTCATGCTTAACAAAAATCAGGCACTTTCCCGCGAGAAGATTTTCGATGAGATTTGGGGCTATAACGAGTTTGGCGACATCAATACCGTCACCGTGCATATGCGCAAAATCAGAGAAAAAATCGAGCTAGATCCTTCCAATCCGGAGTTTATCGAGACGGTTTGGGGGATTGGCTATAAGTTTAAAGGTTAATATTATGAAAACAAGTAAGTTTAATTTACGCGGGATCATCATTTTGTCAATGCTCGGCATGATTCTTATAACGACTGCGCTCATGATTTTTATGTTTTTTAATTTTGACATTAAAGTCAGCGCCCAAGCCAAGATTATCACTAACCCTTATTTATGGTTTGCTTTGATTATCGTGACGATGCTCGTGTTTTTTATGATTTTGATTCTACTTATCACCAAATATATCTTTGACCCAATCTTTGCCATGAAACGCGCAGCTGAGCATATAAAATCTGGCAATTTGAACTATCCCATCGTGTACCGGTCCGATAACGAGATTGGTGAATTTTGCAAAGAATTCGATAAAATGCGCGTACGACTTAGGGATACCATCCTTGAGCAACACGAAATTGAAAAGCGTAGAAAGCGTCTATTGGCTAGCATCACACATGATCTACGCACACCACTTACTTCAATTAAGGGGTATGTCGAAGCCATTCAAGATGGGATTGTCAAGGATCAGGCAACTTATGAAAAATATTTGAACACTATCGGAGAGAAGGCTGACTTTTTAAATCATCTAATTGACGACTTGTCCGTTTATACGAAACAGGAACTTGGAGAATTTACACTGAACGTTGAAAGATTAAATTCAGGTCCAATTCTCAACAGTTATTTCGACCATAAAGTGGAAGATTTCAGAGAGTCACCCATTCAGTTACTTCTGTACAAGCCCTTTATATCCTCCTATATCAGCGTCGATCCCTATCGCTTCAATCAGATACTTGAAAATCTGATAAGCAATGCGCATAAATATGCAAGCACAAAAATTGAAGTTAGAACGAAAGTCATCAACTACCACCTTCAAATCCTCATAGCTGATGATGGCGAGGGGATACCTGCTGATATGCTTCAGAATATATTCGACCCGTTTTTTATGGTCAATAAAATCAAAGATCAGAAAGAAAAGCGCGGTTCCGGTTTAGGCCTTGCAATTGTCAAGCAATTGACGGAGCGTCATGGTGGTAAGATCACTGTTGACAGTATTCTAGGACAGGGCACGACATTCATACTAGATTTCCCCTTAGATATTTGACGCGAAAGGAGCCACTATGAAGTGTCCAAATTGTAGTTTTGTAAATACAGATGACATCAAAACGTGTCGAGTATGTGGTTTTGACTTGATGCCTGTCGACTTGACACCTGTAGACATTCCAACCTCGAAAGAATCTTCTAATTCTAATAGACCTATAAATGCCGCCTCGCAATACGATACAAAGATTTCAAAACGTAGAATCATCGATGATTCGGAAGATGAGGCCCTTGATTCAGCATTCAAGTCCATTTTTGAGAGTGAGAGCGAATCCGAGGAAGATCCACTTGATGTTGCAGCAGTAGAGCGGATCCTTCAAAAAAAGAGGTATGTCCAACCACATAACCCAGAAGTGCTAACTGATCACATTCCTGAAGAGACCGTTGATGAGGAAGCGGCATATGAAGCATCCTTTGATAAAGACGCGTCACTTGAACCCCTGTCAAAAAATAAAGTCGTTTTGGTCATTGTTTTAGCTATCCTACTATTATTTTTATTGACACTTAAAGTTTTTTTACCTGGACTGCCTTGGAAATATCAATCAACTGCAGAGCCCACAGAGACTGTGGTTATCGAATCCACTGAAGTAGAACTCACAACAGAAACGCTTATCACCCTTGGTGATGACGCGTCACTTTTACCCGTTAATGACTTTTTTAACGTGTTACCCGAATTTATTAACCGAGGCAACTTAAATATTCTCAGTTTATTTGAGAACTCACAAGAAGCACTTGATATTCTCACGAGCTACGCCGTCATTGGCAACCTCGAAAAAATAGTGGAATCGACCCTTCTCTCGTCCGAAGTAACCGAGGATAGTGCCGTTTATAAAGTGAAGATTCTTACAAACCGGTTGATCAATGGACAACAAACGCAAACAACCTCTGCATGGGACTTTAGAACCGTACGAAAAAATGACATTTGGATCCTAGAATCTATGGCGGTAGAGACTGGAGAATCTATAAATCAACCAACAACTGAAAAAGCAACAGAAGCAACCACCGAAAAACAGACCACGCCGACTAAAGAACCCACAACTGAAACAAAAACCACCGCTGAAGTGACTACCGAAGCATCCGTTGGGACTCTCTTAAAAGGATTTAAATCAAAGGGCAGTTTTGCTGGCGGTGAAAACGCATCCGGTCAGGATGTTGCCTTTGTTAGGTATGGTAACCATGATACTTATGAAAGATTGGCTTTTGATCTTTATGAATGGATTGGCGGTAAACCAAATCAACCTGTAGCTGTCATGACCAATTATACTGCGAACATCTCTGACAATGGCCGAACCATCAGCATTATAGTGACCGGTGCTATTGAAGCGTACGCTAGTCAATCCTCACTCAATCTAACAAACAGTTCGAACATCGAATCGGTCTCTTATAATTATTTTGGACGTGGAGAAGCGGTCGCAATCACGATTATTCTAAAGCAACCTAGCCAATACAAAGTGTTTAATCTTGTATCTCCCGCTAAACTGGTCGTAGATATTGCACCTTCTGAGTAAACAAAAACAAAAAAAAGGAACCTTCAAAGTATCATAATTTGAAGGTTCCTTTTAATTTTATTATCTAACGAGTTTAACAATCACATAGATGATGACGAGCGGAACAATTATGGCTGAAATAATACCAAATACGATACCTATCGTTCCAAAGACAATGCCAATCGTCGCACCTAACACACCAAATACAGCACCTAAAACACCACCAATAACACCAAATATGCCACCTAGAATACCACCAAGAGCACCTCCGAGTCCACCAAATACAGCACCGAATACTGAGCCGATAATCTTAAATGGCAAAGCGATAATCGCACCGACCGGTATGAAGAAAGCAATAATGCCGGCAACGAGCAAATATGGTAACATGCGTTCAAATGTGTATCCTTTGTTTAATAATATTTTGGCGATCACCGCCATCACGATCAATGCGAATAACATACGTCTACCTCCATCTATCCGAGACCTCAGTCCTTTTTTCTAAGACTATCATAACGCAAATTCATGTAAAATGCGTTAGCCTGAGATTAGAATACGGTAAGAATGGTCATTAATCTTGAATTTTTTTAGTAAGGTTGATTTTCTTGATTTCTTCAATCAAGAAAGGTAACACTTTGTGTACATCGCCAACGATACCTAAGTCAGCATACTCAAAGATTTTAGCGCCTTTGTCTTTGTTGATTGCCACAATGAGTTCCGCTTCTTCCATACCTGCAACGTGCTGGATTGCGCCAGAGATACCACATGCAAAGTATAGGTTTGGACGAACGGTTTTACCGGTTTGACCCACTTGACGATCGTGATCCATCCAGCCAGCATCAACTGCTGCTCTTGATGCTGAAACCAAACCACCAAGTTCATCCGCCAAATCAAATAGAAGGTCAAAATTTTCCTTCGAACCGACACCACGTCCACCTGATACAAGGACTGTCGCTTCCTGAATGTCTTGCTTTTCTTCCGTTTCTTTTTCGAAAGAAAGTATTTCAACGAAGTTGTTGTTTTTCTCGATATGAAGAGGGTAATGAACAATCTCGCCCACTCTTTGAGAGTCTCTCTCCATTTTTGTCATAACGCCAGGACGCACCGTTGACATCTGCGGTCTATGGTCAGGGCTGATGATCGTCGCCATGATATTGCCGCCAAAAGCTGGACGCGTCATGAGGAGCATACGCTCTTCAGATATATCTAGAGACGTACAGTCCGCTGTAAGGCCTGTCAAGAGACGGGCAGATACTCTCGGCGCTAAATCTCTGCCGATCGATGTCGCTCCAAAGAGGACGATTTCAGGACTTTCCGATTGAACCGCTTGTACCATGGCTTGTGTATAAGGTTCCGTTGAATAAAGTTCTAAACTGTCATGATCTAAAATGACAACTTTATCTGCACCGTATTCAACGAGTAATCTTGCATGCTTTTCAACATTTTTACCGATAAGCGCTGCTGTTAACTGTACACCAAGTTCATCTGCAATTTTTCTGCCTTTTCCAAGCAGTTCTAATGAAACGTTTTGAACTTCATTTAAGCGTTGCTCGACATAGACGAGCACACCGCTATAATCATTTATATTCATTGGGATCCTCCTAGATCATAAATTTCTCGTGTAATTTGTCTACGATGGCAATTGCCAATTCCTTAGGTGACCCCTCAACCAACTTACCCGCTGATTTAGCACCTTTTGTAAATGACTTCTTAACTTTCGTAGGCGAACCTTTTAGACCCATGCGTTCGATATCAACATCGATGTCACCAAAACCCCATGTTTCGATTTCTAGAATTCTATGCGCGTCTAAAAGACCCATGACTGACATGTAACGTGCTTCGTTGAGTTCACTAAGCGCTGTAATCAAACATGGATAAGAAACTTTGATCTTTTGGAAACCATCTTCGAAGCTTCTTTTTACAATGGCATGGTCACCATGGTTTTCAAATGCCGAAACATAAGAAATTTGTGGTATATTCAAATGTTCAGCAATTTGTGGACCAACTTGTGCGGTATCGCCATCTATTGCTTGTCTGCCTGTTATAACTAAATCAAAATCGAGTTTCTTAAGTGCCGCTGCAAGCGTCGTAGATGTCGCAAGCGTATCAGCACCTGCAAATACACGGTCTGTGAGAAGAATCACTCTGTCAGCGCCCATTGCATACGCTTCTTGAAGGGCAACTTTTGCTTGTGGTGGCCCCATTGTGACCACTGTAATATGCGCACCAAATTGATCTTTTAATCTAAGTGCTGCTTCTAGCCCAGCTTTATCGTCTGGATTTATGATACTTGGCACACCATCTCTTATGAGCGTGCCCGTTTTAGGATCCAATTTAACTTCATTTGTATCCGGAACTTGTTTTATACATACAACAATTTTCATCGTTTTCCCTCCATTAGTTCTTCCTTAATTTACTTCAATTCAGACGCTGAGATAACCATTCTCTGAACTTCACTTGTACCTTCATAAATTTCAGTGATTTTAGCATCTCTCATCATTCTTTCAATTGGATACTCGCGCGTATAACCATAGCCGCCGTGTAACTGAACCGCTTTAGTGGTCACTTCCATTGCTACCTCTGAAGCGTATAATTTTGCCATAGCCGCTTCTTGAGCATAAGGGAGTTTGCTTTCCTTTTTATACGCTGCATAATAAACCAACAATCTCGCCGCTTCGATTTTTGTTTTCATATCGGCGATGACGAATTGTGTATTTTGGAATTGAGAAATCGATCTTCCAAATTGCTTTCTTTCTTTGACATATTTTACGGTCTCATTATAGGCACCTTGTGCAATACCAAGCGCTTGAGCAGCGATACCGATACGGCCGCCATCAAGTGTAACCATTGCTATTTTGAAGCCTTTACCTTCTGCGCCCAGTAAATTCTCAGCAGGTATTCTGCAATCTTCAAAGATCAGTTCGCAAGTACTAGAACCTCTAATACCCATCTTCTTTTCTTTTTTGCCGATTGTAAATCCTGGTGTACCTGTTTCTACAATGAATGCAGAGATACCCTTTAAGCCCTGTGTACGATCTGTCATTGCAATGACGATATAAGTGTCTGCATAACCTGCATTTGTAATGAATATTTTGCTGCCATTCAAAATATAGTCATCACCATCTTTGATTGCCGTTGTCTGTTGACCTGAAGCATCTGTTCCAGCATTGGGTTCAGTAAGGCCAAAAGCACCTAGTTTTTCGCCTTTTGCAAGCGGTATAAGGAATTTTTGCTTTTGTGCTTCAGTACCGAATTCATAAATCGGTGCTGCACATAGCGATGTATGTGCTGAAACGATTACAGATGTTGTGCCACAAGCGACACCAAGTTCTTCAACACAGTTGATATACTGCCAGTAAGTCCCACCTGCGCCGCCGTAAATTCTTGGGAACGGAATGCCCATCATGCCAAAATTTGCCATTTTTTTAACAGTTTCTTCCGGAAATCTCTCTAAGTCATCTACTTCCGCAGCGATTGGTTCTACCTCATTCTTTGTAAACTTTCTGAACAGTTCACGCATCATGAGGTCTTCATTTGTTAATTCAAATCTCATCTTTGTCCCTCCGTTTGTTAATAATTTAACTATTTTTTGCAAAAAAATAAAACTATCCCATGACAATATTTTAACACTATCTGTTAAAATAACCAACAAGATAATTCTATTTTTACGTTCTATTATTAAAATTTAACAAATTTTGCAAGTAAAAACATGACAACTAATACTATGCCTGTAAAAATATATGTACGGTACCTATTTTTACCAAACAAATTATTGTATTTGCTTTCATAAAGCACTTTATTTCTAAAAGTGAGGTCTGAATCAAATACATGATAGAGTTCTTTGGGTGAATCGATAACTGCTTTTACTTCGCCAGTGAAAAGACCTTTGGCGATCTCGAAATCCTTTTGAGGCACCCAAAAAGTATAACCCGTCCCACGTACATTTGGTAAAATACGTGTTCGGATACCATGTTCTGCCATGTTTTTTTCAAATTCGATAAAACAGGTTTCATCTGTCGCATCACTGTCCGTCGTGAGTTCCTGCCACTTGTAGAGTTTTTCGTACTTTTCTTTACTCATAGGTTCCTCCCTTACGTCAGATGGTTACGACGCTTATTCTGGTTTATAGATGGATTGCTCAACCCGTTCGATTGTCGCGGCGTCATAACCTAATGCCTTAAGCATCTCATTGATCGGTTTAATGATTTTATTTGCGTCAAAATAGTAGAGGAATCTCGTAGGAATCTTTTCCGTGGTTATTTTGAGTTGCTCTGAATAAGCAAGTGCGCGTTCCGGATAAGAACTTAACCAAGCACAGGCTCTATAGTATTCATCGACAAAAGAACTAATAATGTCAGGATTTATTTGGACAATGGATTTCTCAACGAGTAATGCCAACTGATAATCGTCTGACTCATCAAGCGAAAGGTAGGGACCGACCTCGGCAAAATCATCGAGTCTCAAATAAACGTCTTCAATCATGAATATCTTCCCACCACTGGGCATTTCCAGTTTCTGCGTATAAGATACTTGATAATCCCGATCCTTATAGATATTCATTTTCTCTAGTTTGTATTCTAACCGCTCAAGGGTCGTTTCAAATTGACCATTCAATCCCAATGGTTCATAGATGACGATTTCATTGCCGACGATCTCATCCCATTTTGAAGCGCCTAGCAAGACGTGGCTATTGCCTTTAACGGCACCAAGCATCTGATAAGCATCCGTTTCAAGTAACATCTCGACTGCCATTTTAAAAGGGACGATAGCGAGGCTCGGCTCGCCTTTCTCAATTGCATCAAATATTAAGTTCCAGTCGTTATAGATCGTGTATTCAAAGACTATATTTTCTTTGATCTGAGGTTGTTCGTAGAGTATTTTTGTCAGTGAATAGGATGGGAGCCCTTCAAAAGCGATACAATTAAAGTACAAACTTTGTTCTCTAATCACTGGGCTCGACAAGTTATCTGGCTGCGAGACAGTTTGTTGATTACTTTCTTGTGTATCAAGGGTTTGACTGCATCCTGTCATCACTAAAATAACTACTACAAGAAGCACAATTAAAATCGATAAATCGCTTTTTTTACCAAGCATGCTGTCTCTCCCATATTATGAGGCATATATATCAAATTTTAACACAAAAAAAAGGCTGTCACAACAGCCTTAGATAACGATCCTTCTTTTCAGGTATGGAAATTGCATCATTACCTTTTAAGTTGCAAAATTTCTTTTATCGAATTTGAAAATGCCTTAATCAAGCCGTTTTCATGAATGAAATTCATACATATTGGAATTATGCATTTTCCTTAGATAATCACTTTCAAGTTTTACAATTTCTAGATAAACCCCATCATTGTTTAGAATAAAGTTTTTGTCAATCAACAATTCCTGCTGAGAGATGATATCTGCAATTTTATCAATACTGTTTTCTGATCGGCGCTTAAATCCGACGCGGCTAATGAGTTTATAGCCTTTTGTATTGTTACCAATCGCAACAAACAGCCTGCCATTTTTCTTGAGTACCCGTCTTGCCTCTTTTAATGTTATAGACAAACCCGGTCCAAAATCTGTAATACCACTTAGTATTATTTTATCAACACTCTCGTCTAGACAATTGAGTTTCCCATTTATTAAATCTATGTAGAAACTCTGAGAGTCACCATGATGTAACAATATGTCATTATTTTTCCATTCAAGAATGATGTCCACTGGCGTGAATTGATTTGGGCTCATCTCTTTGAAGCGTTCCATAGTCATTATGTACTCCTTAAAGATTCATGCCTTAAAAATACCATAGGATGATTGGAAATACAATAAAATCCACGTTATTAATGTCATACGTTTTGTTAACATTTTTTAACAATATGAAATATTTGAGTGAGAAATCCGCTTAATTCTTAAGATTTTTCTAAGTATCAAGGGTTTGCGGATTTTTTTTGAAATAAAGACGATTTGCAGTGACCTTAGTCTCTTCGATCAACTTGTCTATGTCATCTAGTTGCACCTGAATTTGATCGGCTGTTTCTTTTGGCACATTGAAGTATAAAAAAAGGTCTTCAAATTTTCTTAGTGACAAGTTGAAACGCTTGTTGATATTGATAAAAGCATCAATGTTGTGGCTATTGGATGCATTCTTAAACTGCTCGAGGTCTACTTCAATGATTTCGATGAGATCCGCTTCACTTTCAAATTCTCTAAGTGCAAGTGGATATGGTTTGATGCGTTCCAGAAAATATCTGCCTTTGGTATTGATATTGTAAACATAAGAGATTTCGTGCTTTCCTACCATAAATAATACATAACACATTTTGGAATTCAAGACATAGACATCTGCACCCATTTGTCTTAGTTTAAAATCATGTTCCATAATTTCGGCATTCATAAGTTTTCGCAATCAAACCCCTCCTTATATAATAAATAGGACTAAATAAACCGTCGATATCATGATAGATACAATCATCAAAGGAAAACCAATTTTCATATAGTATCCAAAGGACATTTTATGCCCGTGACGCGTCAGGAGTCCGTGTACAATGACATTTGCCGATGCACCTATAAGGGTTCCGTTACCACCTAAACATGCACCAAGTGACAGTGCCCACCAAAGTGGCGATACATCAATACCTGATATTTCACCATAACTCTTGATCAGTGGAATCATCGTTGCGACAAATGGAATGTTATCAAGAACTGATGAAGCAAGTGCTGAAACCCACAAAATGACGATCATAGTCATCATCATATTGCCTTGAGTGACTTCAAATAGTTTAGACGCTAGGAAATTCATGACCCCGACTTCTTCTAAAGCCCCTACCAAAATGAATAGTGAGATAAAGAAAAATATGGTTGGCCACTCTATTTCGATGAAGATATCTTCTACATCTACTTTGCTGATTAATAATAAAATAGATGCAGCAAAGATCGCCACCGTTGCTGATTCGTAATGAAGTACTTGATGGAAAATGAAACCGATGATGGTTAAAATAAGTACGGCGATACTTTTTTTCATAAGTATTGGGTCTTTGATCGCTAATTTCTCATCTAACAAGAGCACTTTAGCCTTGTTTTCTGGACTTGCCTTATACTGCAAACGGTATCCATATTTGAAAGCGAACATAGTAAGAACGAAAATGACCACGACCACTGGCGTTAGATGTACGGCAAAGTCCATAAAACCAAGACCTGTTGCACTGCCGATCATGATATTAGGTGGGTCAC
This sequence comes from Peptostreptococcales bacterium, assembly GCA_038246775.1. Classification (GTDB taxonomy): domain Bacteria; phylum Bacillota; class Clostridia; order Peptostreptococcales; family Acidaminobacteraceae; genus Fusibacter_C. Next base: position 20,527 of record JBBRVO010000004.1, read on the forward strand.
CAATAAGGGTTGCAGTACCTCCGATGTTGGCTATTAAAATGATAGGCACTAAAAATGGAATTGGATTGAGTTCTAGTTTATCACAAATAACCAGTGTGACAGGTACAATTAATAAAACTGTCGTGACATTGTCTAGGAAAGCAGAGGACAATGCCGTTATAACGGCAAAATATAAGATAATCTTCCAAGGGTCACCTTTTGCCATCTTTGCAGCTTTTATAGCCACATATTGAAATATGCCACTCTTCTTCATGATATTGACGATAATCATCATGCCTAACAAGAGGCCAATCGTATTAAAGTCAATATACTCCAGCGCTTTTTCCTGAGCTTCGATGTTTAAGATGACCATGAGAACCGCACCCACCATCGCCACCGCGGTACGATTTAACTTTTCACTCATAATCATCACATATGTGACTGCAAAGACGCCTACTGCTATTATCAATTGATTTTGCATTATACTATACACACCCTAACCATTGAATTATCCCAACACTAAGATTGGGACTAAGTAATCATAACCTTGTAAAATTTTAAAATCAAGTGAATTTAGTATTTCCTTATAAACTATACTATAATACAAATATTTTTTCAATATTTTAACAAAGTCGTCTTTTAGTTAATTTAATTAAGCGTGAATTCTTTGTGTTTCTTGAGTATATAGCCAAACCAAATATAAATGACGACGCCTTTAAGCACACTACTTATCGTAATACTCCACCAAATACCGTTAAGTCCAAGGAGCGTTGACTGGCTAAAATAAAGCGCCATTGGAATCCGAAGCAAGTTGAACGCAATACTAGTAATCGCAGCTGGCCCTGTTCTTCCAATACCATTAAAGGCACCTGAACTCGTAATTTCTACGCACATAAAGAGCTGCGAAAGTCCCAAAATTCTTAAATAATCAACACCTAATACAACCGCCTCCGGTTCGCGTATAAAGATCATGAAAAGCCATTTTGCGCCAAAAAATAACAATAGTGTATTGAACAATCCGAGCAAGAAAGAAACGCGCATGGCTGTGCGATAGCCTTCAACGACGCGCCTATACTGTTTCGCACCATAATTTTGACCGACAAAAGTACCTAATGCGACCGCAATGCCTAATGCTGTCATCCAAGTAATTGATTCGATTTGGGAGCCGACCTTTTGAACGGCAATAGGCAATGGCCCATAATTTGCGATAATCCTTGCGATAATGATGGAAATGAGCGTAAATAAGCCACTTTGCAGAGCGGGTGGGAAGCCCATTTTTATGAGTTGTCGAATCCGCAAGAGTCGAGATTTTTTGAACAAGGCAAAATGGTGAAAAAGTGAATGCTTGTATTTGATATTGTAGTAAAAAACTGCGAAAACAACTGCCTGCGCAATAATTGTCGCTAACGCCGCACCAATGACGCCCATTTCTGGAAATGGGCCATATCCGAAGATTAGAATCGGATCGAGAACCATATTGACAACCAAGCCAATTGTGTTAATTTTAAAGGGTGCTTTGCTGTCTCCTCTACCGTTGAAAATGCCCGTAAATACTTGGTTACAAAATGGAAAAATCATGCCCATCGCGATGACCACCAAATATTCAAGACTCATACGATCGACAGCGGCATCTTGCGTGTTGAAAAAAGCAATCAATGGGTTGCGCAATAAAACAATTGCAAGACTATATATCAAAGCGATCACCATCGTTATGTGAATACCTGTACGCGCAATTTCTTCAGCGCTGTCATGATCGTTTGCCCCCGTTGCTTGAGCTACTTTGATTTCCGTTCCCGTTTTGCCTAAAAACACAAAAGCTTGAGACAGCCAAACAAAAAAACCTGCAATACCAACAGCGGCTACAGCACTAGATCCTAAGAAACCGATCCACAACATATCTGTCAAACTATAAGCCATCTGAATGAAACTCGTTGCCATAATTGGTAAAGCCATTTTTACCAGTCCGGATAAAATGGGTCCCTTCGTTAAGTCATTTGTTTCGCGTTTTGTCATATTATCCCTCATGTCGTTTCCGATTTATATAGATTAGCTTGTTCAATTTAACCCCACAATTATTCTATATCATACAACGAAGGGGAGGCAATACTTAGTTTAAAAATCCACACACAAACAAAAGTGTAAACTTTTCTTTCTAATATATGTGTCTTTGAAGAAATGTAGCAAATTCTTTATTGAATTGTAACACAAATGTAAACTCCATAGCGTATAATATATCAACAGTGTAAATTTTCATTTACGCACAACAAATCATTTGCGCACTTTTAACACGATTTCAAGGAGAGTTTATGAAACCTAGTTTAAAACGCATTCTTTCTATTTTACTCATTATTACATTGACCACTGCTACACCCATGCTTCATACAGTTTCATATGCTGCTGCATTTGGTGATGTGAACGGACATTGGGCGGAAACCTATATCGATACAATCAAACCCCTCGGCGTCATCAATGGCTATCCAGATGGTACCTTTAGACCGGATAGTGCCGTGACTCGCATTCAATTTATTTCTATCGCCGTTAACGCACTGGGCAAAGTCACGCGAACCGCTTCTACCAACGAATATTGGGGAACGCCATATGTCGAGGCAGCACTTTCTCTTGGACTTATTAAAGACTCTGAGTATGGCGGCCTAACAGTTTCCTCACTTGATAGTGACATCAGCCGTGAAGAGATGGCTAGCATCGTCGTCAATGCCTTTTATAGCACAGGCGCTACATTGAGCCAGCAAGAATTAGAGGCTGCAGCAAAGTCACTTAAAGATTTTGGCACGGTATCTCCTGATTATTACAAACAAGCTGTGGCAGCTGTGGCACTTGATGTTATGACTGGATATCCCGATGCTACGTTTGGGCCACTTAAAAATGCTAAAAGGGCAGAAGCCGCTGCAGTATCTTATAAATTATTGGTTGAGTTGGGCACAATCCAAGCGATCTCACAGCCTCCTAATACGCCGCAAACCTCGGCATACGCCATAGATGGTATCAAGATTGGCGACAGTTATGAAGCCGTTATAAAGTCAAATGGCGCACCACTTCGTGAAGATCCAAGTGAATACGGTTTCAAATGGCTCGTTTATCACGATCAGTATCGTAACTATGTTCAAGTTGGCATACAGAGCGGAAAAGTAGTGGCTCTATTTACAGCTTCCAATTTACTGGTGTCTGCTAATGGCTTGAAAATGGGTATGACTAAAGCTAACGTCGATACCTTACTTGGCAAACCAATGAATGGTATCTTAAAAGGCAATTCCGAATATCTCCAGTATAACAATACTGAAACGGCAACGTATTTAAACCAAAAGGTTTATATAACCGCTTATTATGACACAGCGGACGGCGGCAAATTATATGGTGTCAAGCTCGTTGACTATGCCGTTGAGCAGGGATTCAAAAGCCAATATGGCACCCCGTCTGATCCGCTCCGAATCGCACTGGAAAAACAAATTTTCGACTTGCTTAACGTCTATCGCGTCAGCTTTGACAAACCGATCTTAAAATGGAATGAAAACTTAGCTGTCGTCGCGAGAAAACACAGTAAAGATATGGCCGTTCGAGATTTCTTTAGCCATACCAACCCTAGCGGCTATGACCCATTTGAGAGAATTCTCGCAGATGGCCTCAACTTTACTTTAGCTGCTGAAAACATCGCTGCCGGTTACACAAATGCTTTTTCGGCGCACAATGGTTGGGTGAATTCACCTGGGCATCGACTAAATCTCTTGAGGGACATTCAGGAAGTTGGTATCGGTGTCTATCTTGGTGGTAATTTATTTAACTATTATACACAAAATTTTATTACTCAATAAAAAATAAGGGCGTTTCTCAGTATATTAGCTGAGAAACGCCCTTATTTATTTATCATTGACACTTTGGACAGACACCGAGTATTTCTAAATGGTGTTCTAGTATTTTAAAATGGGTGGTTTGACTAAGTGACTGCTCATAACCTTTGAGCGGACAGCCTTTGATTGGGGTGATTTCATTGCACTTCACACAGATGAGATGATGGCAATGTTCTAATCTATATAGTTCAAATACAGCTTTATGATCATTGCCAAAGGATGTTTTAGTGACCAGTCTATTTTTTGTAAAAATATCCAAAATGCGATAGACGGTGGATAAATTCAGAGTGTCCTCACTGACGATCTCTTTTCTCAATGCATCGTAAATTGCGTCTGCTGTGACGGGTTGTTTACAGGAAATCAAATAGTTGAATACGCGTTGTCTTTGACGTGTATTTTTTATGCCATTTTTTTTAAAGAGATCCGCCATTTCTTCATGGCTTTTTTGCATACGTTTCATAATCCTTCTCCTTACCTTATGCGTTTAAAAACAAACGCCAAAACAAAAAATACGGCATTGACCATGACGATGCTGGCGCCAGACGGCAGATTCATTGCATAGGATCCCGTAATGCCTACGAGAACGGCAACAACTGAGATCACCGATGACAAGAGGATCGTGGATTTAAAACTCTTCGATATCTGAAGGGCTGTGACCGTTGGAAAGATGATCATGCTCGAGATGAGCATCGTACCGACCACACGTATGCCTAAGACGATGGTTATAGCCGTCAAAGTTGCAATAAGTGCGTTCATGTATTTGGTATTAATCCCCATAACACTTGCAAAGGCCTCATCGTGCGTGATGGCAAATAGATCGTTATAGCATAAAACAACGGTTAAAACGACAATGACCGCCAATACAAAAGACAATATAACATCCATCTGACTAATTACTAAGATGCTACCAAACAGAAAACTGAATAAATCCACATTGAATCCCTGAGAAACACTGGTTATCAATATGCCCAGTGCCACTGAAAAAGAAGAAACAAGTGCGATTGCTGCGTCTCCGTGCAAGTTCGCCTTTTCGTTCAACTTGAGAATAAACAACGATGCCATTATCACAACGGGAATTGAGATATAAATGGGTGACGTATTTAGTAGCAACGCAATGGCCACAGTTGCAAAACTAACATGTGCAAGGCCGTCCCCAATCATCGAGAACTTTTTAAGCACCAAAAATAGTCCGAGCATCGAGCCACAAATTGCAATTAATACCCCGACTATGATAGCGCGTTGCATAAAGCCATACTGCATCATTTCACCAATAATTCCAAAAAAATCAATCATCTTCGGCCACCTCATCAAGGTGAAAATGGTCATGACCTAGAGACGTTGCAAATTTTTCCACCGCGTCAAAAAAAACGACTTCCCTGTCTAAGACGAGCATCTTTCTAGCATACTTTTGAACACTGCCCAAATCATGTGATACGAGAAGTATGGTCGTACCATCCAGCGTATTGATCTCTTGAATCAATCTGTAAAAATCCTCCCGGACTCTAGGATCTAGGGCGCTAGTCGGTTCATCCATGATGAGGAGTTCCGGTTTGTTTACCATTGCTCTTGCAAGCAGAACGCGTTGTTGTTGACCGCCAGAAAGATCGCCAATTCGCATATGTTTCAAGTCAAATATGTTGAGGCGTTCTAATATGTTATCGATTTTCACCTTATCGGCTTTGGTAATCATTTTAGGTCTTTTTTTCTTGCTCAATAGACCAATGCCAACGATTTCTTTTACTTCTGCAGGAAATAGACTGTCGCTCGTGAGTGCTATTTGTGGCAAATACCCTTTTTTCATGTTGGGATTTTCATAGGTCACAGAGCCGCCTTCCAGTGGCACCAGCCCTAGCATGGCTTTGACAAGGCTTGTCTTTCCTGAGCCATTCGCACCAACGAGACCAATATAGTCACCTTTGACAATTTCAAATGACACGCGATCGAGGACTGTATGATTGCCGTATTTTACGGAGACTTCCTTTATTTCGATTTGATTATTTGACATATCCAAGTCCAATTTTCAACCGTTCAAGATTGCCTTTCATAATATCAATATAGGTAGTGCCATTTGAGAGTTCATCTTTTGAAATGTTATGTGCGCCATGAAGGAGTAGCATTTCAACACCTGCTTCTTCTGAAATAATCTTAGCCACTCTTGGATCTATAAGTTCTTCATAAAAAATTGCCTTTGCTTTAGTAAGTTCTATCGTATCAATCAGGTTGGCGATGCGCTTTGGCGTCGGTTCTGCATCTGGGGAGAAACCGACATATGGCGACATATTCTCAAGTCCGTACCGTTTGGCAAAATAGCCAAAAGCAAAGTGGCCTCCTGAGAGTATCGTCTTTGACTGCGTTTTTTCAAAAACCGCAATGCAATCCCGATCCAGCGTTTCAAGTGCCAACGTAAGCTCTGCTGCATTGGCTTCAAAAATCAACTTTTGCTCCGGCATGGCTTCAATAAGAGCCGTTTTGATTGTTTCTACCATCAGACGTGCATTGTTAGGATCGAGCCAATAATGAGGGTCATACTCGCCTTCTTCATTACCGTGTTCAGAAGCCGTTTGAGAGGTAGTTTCCGTGGCATCTTCATGTTCATGATTGCTGGCCATTAATTCAACGCCTGTACTCATGTCTATAACTTTGGTACGTTCTTGCTCAATCGTCTCAATCAGAGCTTGCGCCCAGGGCTCCATTGTTTTACTTGTATACAGGAACAAATCCGATTCTGTGATTTTGATGATGTCTTTTGGCGTCGGCTCAAAGGCATGTGCTTCTATACCCGGTGGTAAAATCAAGGTTACATCTGCATAATCGCCTGCAATCGTTCGGGCGAAATCGTAATGCGGGAAAAGAGTCGTAACGACAGTAAGTTTTTCATTAACATCAGTAATTTCAGTGCTTTCAATTGTTAAGTCTCGCGATTGATCGTCACAGCCTGTCAAGAGTGTCACCATTATATAGATTGCGAAAAATATGACTAAAGTCTTAATTTTATGTCGTTTCAAAGGACCCTCCTAAAAAAATACGCAAATGCAAGTGGTTTGCATTTGCGTTAATTATATCATTTAGGTCTGTTTTGTCAACTGCTCTTGGTTGTTCTACGCTTGGTGATGTTCACTTCCACAAGTAGGATTGCTGCAAATATAAGTGCGCATCCTAATAACATGATCGGCGTCATCACTTCGCCTAGCAATATCACGCCAAGAAGTGCTGCAAATACAGATTCAAGTGATAGCAAAATCGACACATGTGATGAACTTGTATATTTTTGTGCCACAGTCTGTATTGTAAAGCATGCAAATGTTGAAAATATGGCCAAATAGACGATGGCAAACCAAGCCCTAGGTGTCAAAGCACTTGGTATTGGTTCAGTAGCCAATGCCGTTATGACAAACAGAACGGCGGCAATTGCAATCTGTAAAAAAGCCAACTTGAACACATTCATGTCCTTGGCAAAATACTCTATGGAGATGATATGACTTGCAAATAATACCGCACAAAGTAAAGTGAGCATATCGCCAATATTGAGCGTCAATGTCGTATTGAGGCTAATAAGACCGATTCCGACGATGGTGACAAAGCTACCTATGAAAGCTTTTGTCGGCGGTCTTTTTCGGTAAAGCATCCAGTAGATCAGAGGTACCATGACGACATAAGTTGCCGTTAGAAACCCCTGTTTCGATGCGGTTGTATACTGAAGTCCAAAAGTCTGTGCCGCAAAAGCTAAAAACAATATAACCCCGACAACTGAGCCCTTCTTGAAGTCCGACACACTTATTTTTCCAATATATCGATGCAGAAACAAATATAATACAGCCGTTGCAAGTACAAATCGGATGCTCATGAGCACCATTGGCGTCACTGTATTAAGTGCGTCTTTTACCGCTACAAAACCGCCACCCCAAACTAACGCGACAAACAATAAACTTAGATCTGAGATCAACCGCTTTTGGTTCGTTGACAAATGGCCCATTTTTTCCCCCTAATGATTAGCCTTTCTGCTTGGTCTTTGTAAGCCCACCCACCTCAGCAGGGGACAAATCTCGCCACTGGCCCGTTTTCAATTTACCGAGTTTGATATGCATGATGCGCGTTCTCTTTAATGAGACGACGTTGTAACCAAGTGTTTCCACCATGCGCCTGATTTGCCTGTTGAGCCCTTGCGAAAGAACGATTGTAAAGCTCTTGTCACTCGCGTTTTGAATTTTACAAGGCTTTGTGACCTCGTGTTTTTCTTTGACTGGATTAAATATAGTCACGCCAGCCGCCATTTTTTCTAAAAAATCAGATGTGATTTTTTTGTCGACGAGGACCTGATATTCCTTGTCGTGACTATTTTCTACTCTTAAAATTTCGTTGACTACGCTGCCATCGCTAGTAAGGAGAATAAGACCTTCTGAGTCCTTGTCAAGCCTGCCTATTGGAAAAATCCGCTCTTTATGGCCTACAAAATCGACGATATTGCCCTTCACATGACGCTCTGTGGTGCAGGTTATGCCAATTGGTTTATTCAGCGCAATATAGACGTGCTTTGTTTTAGATTCTATGCGTTTGCCATCAATCTCAATACGGTCTTTTTCAGCAACTTGAGAGCCCAAATCTGCATTTCTGCCATTTATTTTAACACGCTTTGCTAAAATCAAAACATCGGCTTCTCGCCTTGAACAAAAACCTGATGCACTGATATAATTGTTAATTCTCATGTTTATCCCTCACTTAAATACGTTCATTTCATCCACTATCATATCAACTGCTGACGTTCGTGTAAATGGACAAAAAAAATTCTCAGTTCAAAAATGAAGTGAGAATCAAACAAGTGGAGGAATATATGAATTTACGATTCAGTCAATATAGGGAGAATTCTTAAATCAACAGCTCAGCGAATACTGAATCATCTGGCTTTCCTTAACTAAGTTATATCCAATATAACCCGTTTCAATCAATTTTTTTTGCTCGTGAATCCTATCCATCTTGAGATGTTTGGTATCATCAAAACACTTGGCCAAATCAAGGCTTAACTCTTTGTGTAATATAAAGCGCCACATACCATTGTCATATTCAAGACCGTATTTTCTCTTAAGTGCTTTTATGTTGAGCCCAGCAGACATAATATTGAAAAGGCTGAATAGATTAAACGGCGAAACGGTACACAGGATATGTTTCATATCCATTGGCTCAATAATTTCGATGGCTTTCTCAAGTGTAAGAGATTGTAATCCGTTGCCACGGTACATCGGATCGACGAGTGTCGTCTCAAGATGAACGACTTTATCAAGCTCTGATAGACTCAGTGAAATATCCCTTCCAAGATTCTTCGAAGAATTCCTTGGAAAACTGATGTATCTATATGAAATCAACTGATCGACGGAATTGAAAACGCCGATAATTTGTGCGCCGTTGTAGAGGTCATCCAGCATTTCGATTTTTGAATCTTTATAGAGAACTTCTTTGTTAGGCAAACCATCGTATACCAAGTTCTGAAGGTTCACAACAACATCAATCTCACGCGGCATAACCAATCTCATTGTATAGCTTTCCACATTTTTGGTGCCTGATTCTCTTTTAACTAGATACCCTTGATTTAAAATCATAAAAGTCCTCCTTTCCGAGGTTTCACCTCATCGCATTTAAAATAGCAACTAACAACTTATGATTTATATGAAGTTGTTAGTATTATACCACTAACAACCTGTTATAGTCAACTAGGTTGTCAGTTTTTTTATTTTAGTCTTGTCAAAGTGATGTTATAATAGAATCTAATGAATCAATGCACATTACAAGGTGCACATATGGAGGTTATCATGAGTGAGCAAGGCACAAAAAAAGTGAAATATCCTGAAGTGACTATAGACAATAAGACATTTCTCCGTATTCCCATCAAGACCCATGTTGTGATGAAAGAGGACATTTTAATTGATGTTATAAAGAAGTACGTTGACCAAATGCTTCTGTCTGGCGATATCTTATTCGTTACAGAAAAAATCGTCGCCATCACTCAAGGGCGCGCAATTCCTCTAAAGGATATCAAACCTAGACCGCTTGCAACGCTACTTTCTAAATATGTAACCAAAACACCTGCTGGAATCGGACTGGGTATGCCTGAAACGATGGAGATGGCACTGAAAGAATGTGGCATACCAAGAATTTTGTTGGCATCCGCTGCAAGTGCTGTCACTAAAGTCCTTGGAAAAAAAGGCGTCTTCTACGATATAGCCGGATACAAAGCAACCTCTATCGATGGGCCGACACCGAACACATTGCCGCCTTACAACCAATTTGTCGTTCTTGGTCCTGACAAACCAAACGAAGCTGCAAAGGCAATCAGCGAAGCATTAGGCGGTGCTAAAGTAGCTATCGTTGATATTAACGATCTTAGTGGTGTTATTTTAGGTACCTCACATAAGGAAATTGACCGCGGCCTGCTTGTAAAAATACTTAAAGATAACCCACTTGGCCAAGATCATGAACAAACACCACTTGGCATCATTCGCAAATTATAAACAAAGCCGCCTACTGCGACTTCATCTTCTTAGCTAAAATAAAAAGCGCTTCATACACGATCCGTAAAACGGTGTGTATGAAGCGCTTAAATTTTTCTGATTGATTAAATGCTCGATTGATTTTAGCTGTATCTAGATTTCGTCGATTTTCTTGCTCATATACTTTTCTACACGTTCAATATTTTCAGCAGCATTTCCCACATAGTATACGATGTCTCCAGTAAAAAATACGAGTTTTGGACCAGGGGATAAAAGAAGCTGACCGGTTCGGTTGATTCCAATGATGGTCGCACCCGTATGTAACCAGAAGCGTACATCGCCTATAGATTTTCCAACGAGATGACTCGTTTCAGGAATCTTGAATTCCAGAGGATGGATAATCCCCACGTGCTTCATAATCAGTGCCTGTTCAATAAGCGAATCCATACGGCTCAGCACAACATCTTCTATCTGACGTTTCTCTTCTATCATATGACTGATATCTTCGCGAAGGGACAATATACGGTCTTTTGAATGATGCTCTTTGATAAATGCATCTGCAGCAATTTTGGATTTAATCATAATCCCTTTTTTTTCGATGACATCGACGACACTTAGATCTTGAAGCAATTTCAGTGCACGTCGAATCGTCTCTGGAGATACGCTGTATTTTCCGGACAAAGTGGAACGTCCTTTAATCAGATCCCCAACGTGCCATTCTTCATTTAAAATACTGTATGCAATATCAATCGCTATTTTTTCATATCTCGGAGCCTTCGCAATATTGGTATTCGTCGCATTACCTGTATGGGTTGCACTATTTACTTGAGCCACACTATTCGCTTTCTTGTCCACTCTATGCCATCCTTTATCAAACTGTCTTTAACTATGACTTTCCTCTAAAAAGACCCGCATCGCTTCACAAGTCATTTGATATTGCGCTTCCGCCAAAGCCGTGTATGCGATATGGTCATGAACGAGTTTGGTAATCAACCCTTGATCATCCAATTGATAGTGACCGACAAATCTCAAATTAACGCAGACGTCGTGAAGCTGTTTTGCAATTTCCTGAAATGCCTCAAGCTGTTTATTTACAGCCTCAAGACCCGGTTCATCTGGCATCAGAATATTGTGGACATAACTCAATTTCTTAGCCAAAATTCTCTTGGTATGGATAAATTTCTCTTCAAAAAATTCTCCCTCTTGCTTTTCGACAAATGAACCAATCAGTTCACACTGACGGGTATTGAAGCACTTATCTGACTTAGATCGCGTTTTAATGGGTTTCATATGTACTTTAATCTGTTGAAATCTGAACCCGTTGGTCTCTTCAAGTTCCACTTTCATCCGCTCAAGTAAGGGTTCTTTTATGAGGTTGAGTTTTTCATATATTTCAGGACGCATAAAGGTGGCATAACCGCGTTCAAATTCATCGATTTCTCGAATCAACGAAGTCATGTTAAAGTATTTTTTTGACACGGATTCTACCATTTTATAGTCGCTGGATCTGACATTGTCCATGCAAAAAAACATCAATGACCTGAACTGTCTGATGCTCTCTCTAAAAACGTGGATGCTCTCGTGCTCAAAAGACGCTTCAATCATTTTATCCAAAGTCAAATCTATGGCTTCTAGATGTTTCTCCAAAATTTTACGAATTTCATTTTCGTCAACCATAGTGTCCTCCTTGCAAGTTTTAACAATTATAACACGACAAATGTACTTATTCCAGTGTTTCTAGCATTGTCATCACAAATAAATTGTATGCAACATTCATGCCAAAATAATAAGGCACGCTATACATAGCGTGCCGGTCATTAATTAAAAATATAGTTATTAATGAGTATAAAGTGAGACAACGATCCTGCTAATATGAATAAATGAAATATCTCGTGAAACCCAAATCCACCAATCTTGATCTTTTCCGATTTAGAAGCATAGAAAATCGATCCGACCGTATAAAGTAAGCCACCTGCAACCAACCACATAAACCCAGCGGTTGGAAGTGCTTTAAACAGTGGCACTATAAAAAAGATACTAATCCATCCAAGAAACAAATACATCCCCGCTGATAACCATCTTGGCATATTGATGAACAGAACTTTTGAAATGGTGCCAATAATAGCCAGTGACCAAACTAATATCAGCAATGTATTGCCTAATGTACCCTTTAAAGCCGTTAAACAAATTGGGGTATATGTCCCTGCGATAAGTACAAAAATCATGGCATGATCGAGCTTTCTAAGTCTTTTGATAGCCCCCGCAGCGCCATTGTACCAATGGTAGATCGTCGAAGCACTATATAATAAAATCATGCTTAATCCAAAGACAATGCCTCCTGCCAAATAAACCGGGTTACCTTTCATAATGGCATTTACGATCATGACAATGAGTCCTACTAAGGCCAAAAATATGCCTATAAAATGTGTGATGGTGTTAATGGGTTCTCTCATACAACCTCCCTAGTACCAGTTCTCTATTATATTCTCAAAACGCATCGTTTTATGTGGTATAAAATTCATTGTTTTACATGGTATTAAATACTACATCAACTAGTAATTACATATTATCACTTAGTGTTTAAAAAATCAATACCTCTTTATAAAAACTTTATAGAATGCTATAATACGTTTAAAGAAGTCGTATAAGACAAAGATTGGAGCCCCTATGAATTCAATTGAAAAACTGCTAAAATTTCAAAATCCTGAAGAGAATACCATTCCAAATATCAGCTTATATATGGATCAGCTACAAGAATACTTTGAAACGACGCTTGGCGATTTAAAAAGACAAGATGAAGATACCGTTTTGACAAAAACCATGATTAACAACTACGTCAAATCAAATTTGATCAAAGCGCCTGAACGTAAAAAATACGACAAGGAAACCATCGGCGACCTCATCGTCATCTATCACCTAAAAAAAGCATTCTCAATACAAGATACAATGCGTGTACTTAACTGTATGAAAAAAGAGGCAAACTATTATACGCATTTTGTAAATAATCAAAATGCAATACGAAGTGACCTTATCTCAAAATTGCCAAGTGGTGTATTTGAAATATCTCACGATGATGCCACGGCATTATTGCTTCAACTAACTCTTGAAGTCTCGATTAAAAAACAATTGTCCGAGCAACTCATCGACTATTTAAATGTCAAAACTTCCGTGCAAAAATAACGCACTTCATCCGCCATGATTCTTTCAAAGGTTACGACATGGTAGGGTTCAATGGCTGATTGCAGTAAGTACGCGACGACTTGTCTCGACTCCGGGTGTATGAAACTTTCAAGTTCAAGACCATCATACAAACATTTTATTTCAGCATCTGCTTCAATTATTTTTATAAAAGTATCTTCATCCAGCGTCAACCAAACCGCTTCCAGATTGCCATACAAGCCATGTTCGATATGAACATCCCACTTTTGGCTGTTCTTAGGTGTGGACATAGTTGCCTTTAAGACCCTAAGATTGTTAAGTCCCAGTATCTTTCTTATAGATTCTTGAAGAAACCCGCGAGTTTCAAGTTCATCTTTTATTTTACCCATCTCAGAAATATCTTTTAGGTCAACGGGCATCGTTGCACCATCAAAGTCCGAACCAAGTCCAACATAGTCGTCACCAATAACGTTCACAATGTGTTCAATGTGATCTACAAGCTTTGAAACCCCAGAATCTTCATCGCCGATAAAATATCTGCAAAACACCACATTTACGACGCCACCGAGCTTTGCGATCGCTAGAAGTTGCTCATCCGTTAGATTTCTACCGTGTGGTTTTATAGCTGCAGCGCCGGAATGACTTGCAATGATAGGTTTTTTACTTATTTTTACCGTGTCCCAAAAAGTTCTTGCATTCATATGTGACACGTCGACAATGATATCTCGCATCTCCATCTCTGTGATAATCCATTTGCCAAAATCCGTCAGCCCACCTTGTGAAGGCATCTCATCTCGAAACTGCTCTAAATTACCCTCACCGATGGCATTTGAAAAATTCCATAACAAGGCAATCGCTTTGACACCAAGATCCTCATATTGTTTTAGTAGGTATTTTGCGTTTTCTTCACTAAGTGCATAACCACCCTCTATCGTCTGAATGCCAACGCTCTTATCTTCCAATAATGCATTCTCGAGCTGTGAATAATCAGTTGCGATACAAAACGTCTTGGGATTCAACGATTCTGTGTACTTAAGTGCGTTTATGGAAGCCAATATTGTACTATTATTCTTTTCAAGGTTGCCATAATCAGTTGTATAAGCTGCAAAGTAGGCGATATTTACTCGACCTTTTTTCATTTTGGGTAAATCAATATGAAACGGGGTATCAAGACCAATATTGACAACTGGTTTAAACGTTTCTGAATCTACAACTTTCATCATCGTATCGTTATGTGCGTCAACAACAATCATTTTTTTGCTATCTTCACCGTTCATATAGACCTCCAAAGTGTTTGTTTCATTCAAGTTTTAATATTAAAATTATAACACAATAGTAAAGTTGTTGCTTTACAAACCGTCCACCAAACGGTATGATTTCTTTAAGGACCCATCGCCATAAGGAGGCACACCATGCACGATTATCACCACATTGAAAATGGCACATTATATATAGAAAACTGTAGCGCATTGGAATTGGCGCAGCATTATAAAACACCACTATATGTGATGTCTGAGTCTAGCATACGTCAAAAATGTCAGATGGTTAAACACGACTTTCTCGACAAATACGAAGATGTTTATGCCGCTTATGCGAGTAAAGCAATGCTGACGACGGCCCTTGTCAAAATCATTCATCAAGAAGGCCTATTCTTGGACGTCGTGTCTGGCGGCGAACTTTATACAGCCATTCATGCAGACTTCCCTACTGATAAAATCATCTTTCATGGCAATAATAAATCGTTGGAAGAGCTAGAATATGCAATCAAGCACCAAGTGGGTAGAATTGTCGTAGACAATTTATACGAATTAAAAGCGATCAATACACTATGTTCCGCCTTGAATCGGAAAGCTAGAATCTTGTTTAGAATCACACCTGGCGTAGCAAGTTCGACTCACGACTATATTGCCACTGGAAAAAAGGATTCAAAATTTGGTATTTCCATGGATGATGAGATTCTTTACCCTGCTATTAAAGAGGCGCTTGATCAGCCATTATTAGATTTTATGGGCTTTCATTTCCACGTTGGTTCTCAAATTTATGATCATACGTCACACATCAAAGCCACTCAGATTGCCCTTAATATGATTAAAAATGTCAAAGACCATTTTGATTTAACCATTAAGGAACTTAATACGGGCGGCGGCTACGGAATAAAATATACGAAGAAGGATTCTCCAAAACCAATTGCCTACTTCACAGATGCCATTATGGAAACGATTGAGAACTTCTGTAAAGCCAATCACTTGAAACGCCCTACCGTTTTCATTGAGCCTGGACGTTTCATTGTTGGCGAATCTGGTACAACATTATACAGAATCGGAAGTGTGAAAGATATCCCAGGAATCCGCACTTATGTAGCTGTTGATGGTGGTATGACTGACAACATTCGACCAGCTCTCTATCAAGCTGAGTACGAAGGCTTAATCGTTACCAAAGCAGATGCGCCCACTACACAAACGGTTACTATATGTGGCAAGTGCTGTGAATCTGGCGATATATTGATCGAGCGTCTGCCTCTTCCAGATATCATTGAGGATGATGTCCTAGCCGTGTTCTCAACAGGCGCTTACAATTATTCAATGGCTTCGCATTACAATAAGCATACAATTCCAGCGACCGTTCTCGTCAAGGGCAATCAATCTTTTGAAATTATTCGCCGTGAGACCTATGAAGATTTAGTGCGTTTTGACCAGGTTCCAGACTATTTAAAATAAATTGTCCTAACAAAAAGAGCACTTATGTGATTATTCATCAAGAATAGTCACATAAGTGCTCTTTTTGTTGTGGATATCTATCGTGTTATCCACAGGTTATCCACAAAAGTCCTATTTATTATTTATTTTGTGTATCAATTAGTTCATTATAATAAATTATATAGAAATAGCCAGTAGACCAAACATATGCCTAAGAAAATTTGTAATTCAAAAATAGTGATCATGAGTTTTGACCATCTGTAGTCCTGCTTTGCACGGCCTATCATGATAAAGGCGGGTACGGACAAGATTAAAGTGGCATAGCCAAAAAATCTAGTGCCTTTAACTGCTGTATTAATGCCGTAGATGACGTCCCATATATCGTAGCTCGTTGAAATGATGAAGATGAAGGTAAGGACACCTGTGATGGCAAAACTGTGTATAAGGAGCACGATACGCGGTGTATCGTGTATGCGATTTACTTTCATATTGGACCAGCGCGTCAGCAAGAGCAATAGTGCAATAAGATTGCATAGCGCCATAAGTAACAACATTGCGGCTTCTACGATGATACTTTGAAAGAATGGGGTGCGCTCATAAATCGAATTGCCCACTAACAGATACGCCAATTGTCCGTTCTCATCCGTTCTAAACTCGGCATAATTCTCAAATTCTTTATTATAAAAAATCGTTTCACTGATCGGTATATAATAATCATCGTCAATACTTATGCCCTTTGAGTCATTGGTAATTCTAATCTGATTGATAATGCGTGTTAGTTTTTCAAGTGATTCCTCTGAGGCATTAACTGGCGAAAATGCACCGTCGAACTTAGTAAGATCTTCAATAAAATAGGGTTCATGTGCACTCTCTGTATCGTAATCCACAATTAAATCACTCAGGACTGCATTCGTAAGGCTCTCACGCGCCTTAAGACTATTTGAGTTATAAGTCAAAAATAAAGCCAATTTGATTTCGGGAATAACCAACACTCTAGAATTTGATCCAGGTATACCCCCATCGTGGATATACGCTTCATACTTCCCAAATTTGACGACCGAAAATCCGAAACTTCTACCTGAAATCAAAGCATTGTTAGCAATCTGTCGCGTAAATAACGCGTCAAATATCCCCGCATCCATAGTGCCTGAGGTAAATTCTTTAAGCAATAATGTCATATCATCTACGGTCGTTAAAAAGTCATCTGATGACAAATGTTTCGTTTTAAATGGAGCAAGCGGGGTTCTTTGACCACCAAATACGTCATAATTTTGAATAACGGACATCCCTGTTGGTATTTTTCCAAGTATAATATCACTGGAGGTCGTCATTCCTAACGGGCTTAAGACGTTATGCGCCAAAAAATATTCATAACGTTCTCCTGAAAGGGATTCAATGAGCACACCAGACAAAATATACCCCACATTCGAAAAGATTGTATAATCATCTTTTTCAATGACAGGTTTTAATTTGTAGGCGCCAAAAAAAAGCTCGGCTTGTTCACCAAAGCTGAGGCTTAAATTTCTAAGCGGGTCTTCCTGCACAGCTGAGTCCGCTTTGAGCGTCGCGATACCGGTGGTATGTGTCAATAAATTTCTAAATGTAAGGCTGCCAATATAGGTATTATTGGAAAGATACTCTGGCAGATAGGGCGCTATCGCTGCATCTACGCTAATGTCCTTGCTTGTCAGAAGATTTAAAAGGGCGTATGTCGTCAACACCTTCGATACAGAACCGGTTTGCACGATAGACAAACTAACGTCCATAGGTGTTTTAGTGATGACATTCGCATCACCAAATGCATTTTTATAATAAAGTTTGCCATCTTGCACCACTGTAACCATAGCGCCTGGTACATTGTAATTCACCATTTCGACATTAATCAAATGAGCAAGTGCATCTTCATCTGCCTCTCCGAAACTCGGTATTGTAAGTGACAGCAAAAATATGACTAAAATGATTATTCTAAATCGCTTCACTGTGACCTCTCTTTCATTTATTAATTCTATATAATTTGCCAACTTTATCACGATAAGTTAAATCTAGATTAATATCTTTTCCGACAATAATGCTTTCAGCTTCCAAAATTCCACGTACCGTTTCATAAGCTAAATCAGGAAAATTGTTCTCTTTACTCAGATGGGCCAACAATATATTCTTGGCCTTTCCAAAATTGATAATTTCCCGCGCTATATAACCAGCATCTTCATTGCTGAGATGTCCATGTTCACTTAAGATCCGACGCTTTAAATACATTGGGTAAGGACCCACTTTTAGCATCTCTATATCGTGATTGGATTCGATCATCAAGAGGTCACAATCTTTAAACTGCTCGATGACTTCATCCGAAATAGCACCTAAATCTGTGGCAATCCCAATCTTTGAATCCTCATGCATAAAGGTGTAACATAAAGGATCGACCGCATCATGCGTAATTCGAGTGCCTTTTACGCGTATGTCACCGATAATAATATCATCGATGGTTTCATAGAGGTGAAGGAGGTTATGATCAACATCGCCAATCTTAGGATTGACAGCTTCCCAAGTCTTTTCCGTGACGTACAGTGGCAATTTGTATTTGCGCATTAAAACACCCAGTCCACTAATGTGGTCTGCGTGTTCGTGTGTTACCAATATGCCATTGATAGACTCTATCTTCACCCCTATAGTTTCTAGAGAACTTTTTATATATTTTCCGCTCATTCCTGCATCGACGAGCAGGCGCGTTGTCTCTGATTCAACAAACTGACAGTTTCCAGAACTACCGCTCGCTAAAGAACAAAATGATAAAGGCATACTTTCCTCAAACTCAATAAATGATTATAGATTCACGACTGCCCGCACATGATAGGACACACCGGATTTAAGAACGATTCGATAATATGGCAGTGCCTCACCAAGCACAAGATCAGAGACTAGCAAGCTTTCATCATTTAATTTATAAATGACTGAAACACTTTCTATGACTTCGCCTTTTTGAAGCTTTGGCAAGAGTGTATACAATATGCGGTCTATTGAGATTATATCATACTTAGAACCAGGAGTAGCACTTATATTTATTGTATTATCTCTTTTAAAACCTATAATCGCATCATCATAAAACCAAATGAACGTTTTAGATTCCTCAAAAAGATAATTATCATAATTCTGAAGCAGTTTGACTAATTTATAATCCCCTAATTTCATGACTTCAATCGCATCATAATTGAGCGCAAAACCACCACGCGTCAAAAATGCATCCACTTTATCATTAAGACTTTTGACAACTGCCTCATCGACGACTTCAGTAAACTGTCTGAGGCTGGATAAGTCATCTTGAACAATTCGACTGTAATGGGCATCATTAGCATATAAAATATGCGTTTCGCCTAGTAAGACAAATTGATCGCCTGAAATATACTTTTCACCATCAAATATATAGTCATTTCCAAGCAGAGCATCCACATTAGACTGACCATAAGTTTCAAAATCCACATTGATGGATTTGATACTTCTTGGAAAGACCAAATTTTTCGGCTTTATCACAACGCCCTTGTTTTCAAAAAGTTGAATGACGCCTTCAATATTATTTTTTTCTTCAACTTCAAAGCGCTTTTGCTCGCGTACATAGGTGTAGCCTAGCATGACATTCGTAATGAGTAACACGATTATCAAAATACTTTTGATTTTGGGCCAATCCATAAAAGTGCCTCCAAAAAAATTATCTGTACGTTTGTATTAAAGCGCCATTATATGCATTGAATAAATAGGTTCGTCCACTTATGACGATCTGCCATACTGGAATCATATAGGTGTCGCCTTCAACCTTATATCTCAAATCGATGCTTGAGATAGCACTTCTTATAGGATAATAATATTCTATAGTTTCCATGGTTTTGTCCGGTATATTGTTATCTTGAAGATAATAGATGCTGATTTCAATATCATTTTTTGCGATACAATCTTCTCCCGTCATTAGACGCTCTATCTCTTTATAAGCACTGGGTATGATCTCACCTGCAAAAACTTTGACATTTTTATCTATAGAGACCACTTGGTTCTCTTTAACTTCAACTGCAATAGGATGATCTTTGGGATAGGTTTCTGCCATCGCGTATGAATTGATCTTGTAGTTGAAATAAAACATATAGGTATGCGTCGTGTCGTTAAACACATAATCCGCTAAATAGATACCTTCAGGCATGAGTCCAAATTGCTCGAGCTTTCCAGTCGCTAAGCCAAAAGCATCATTGAAAGTCACACTTTCTGAATTCGCTTGGTCAAATTTCTTTCGATAAGCAATTTTGCCTTCGTGCGTTATAGTCAAAGATTTTTCGCCATAACCGTACATCAAAATCGTTGAATCATTGACATCTTTTAATTTCTTTACAAAATCCATGCGGTTACCAAACACGGCACTAGAAATACTAGATATCTCTTCGCTAAACCTTACTGGGTCGAGACTCACTTCATTTTCGTACTTAATGCTTGCCACGATCCCATCATATGCGTAGGGAATTAGCTCATAATTGAGTTTGTTATACGTCGCGTCCACTGTGCTCTCTAAACTGAAACGATCGTTAATTTTTCTATAGTCGATCCATGGTTCTGATTTTACGATATCAATAAGTGACGCAATATCATGTAAAGCTGACTTTTGTTTGATAAGGTAATATTTGTTGTTGACCTTATCAAATACATATAGAGAGCGCACATTGCCCTCTCTGAGTAGATATTCCTTCGGATAAATTGATTCGATTTCCTGCTTTAGCGTTTCATCCGAAAAAATGCTAAAATACTGTGAAATTTTTAAGTCAAGCGGCATCCTCACCAAAAGGCTTCGATCTGAAAACGCTTCGACATATGCTTCTCGCTCGATTTCGGTCACAGACTCATAGTTGAGAAAGCAACTTAAAATAAACGGTCTAATTTCTCCCCAAATGTTATCCTGCATCTTAAAATCATAGACACGGGTATATGATAGACCCCCAAAGCTAACGAAATAACTTTGGGGGTTTATATATGCGGATAACTTAGTTGAAGAAACATCGACCGCTTCAGTCATTCCTTCACTGATTATCAAACCATCAAAGAGATTGATTTGAGTAAGTGCCAAAGAAGAAATTACCAAAGCCACGAGCAGGATTGACTTGAGTCTTTCCTTAATCAACTTCATGTTGTCTCCTGGTTATTACATTTTAATTGTTTATTGTAAATGATTCCATCAACTTAACGGGCTCTTCTCTATCTACGACTTCAAAAGTGAATAATTTGATGAGCTGACCATCTTCATCGAGAAATCTTAGTTTATATAAACCATTTGGCAATTTGCCAACCATTTTAAAGTAATTTCTTGTTTCAATCTTATCGGCTAATATCTGTTTTTCAAAATACCTAAGGTATTGAACCTGAACTTGAGAAAATTCTTTCTTAAGATCCGTTACAGATGATTTGAGGTGGGACCATCTCTTATAAGCTTCATACGCTTCACTACTGAGTTTTGAAATCTCATCAGTACTGCCAGCAATCAAGTCAAAACGATATTTTTTATTTATCGAAGAAATCTCATAATTGTGATACAAAATCATGTCTTTGAGTTCAAAGAAACGATTGATCACTTTAGTTTCCTTGGCGAAATTTTCAGAGTAGTTATTTGATTCCGTATTATAACTGATATTATAAGTAACAGATTTTTCGAGCTCACCACCTGCACTTGAAGATAACTTCATCACAGAGACATTTAAATCGGAACCGAGTTTTTCTTGAAAAGGCAAACGGTTTTCAATGCGCACAAGAGAAACGATCATAGGATTGTCTGTCACTTTAGCATTGGTGATATTTACCGTGACATAGACCTGTTTGTCATTGTTTATTTTTTCTGCTAAAGGTTCAGCTATAATGATTTGCTCGTTTCCAACTGGATGGTTGGTTGATGCAAAGCCCATCTGACCTGAAATTATGATAACTGATACCAATAATAAAATTACGCTCTTGCGAAACATAGCCGCCTCCAGGACAATTTATAATAACAGAGTTACACAAACTCATATATTTATTATACACAATTAGTATTACAAAACCATTACGCTGCCTTTAAAATGACATTACACATTTTAAAGTTCAATAGGTAGCGAAATCGTGACTTTTGTGCCGATGTTAAACTCGGACTCAATCTTGATAGTGCCTTGATGTGCCTCGATAATTTCTTTTGCAATGGAAAGGCCTAAACCCGTCCCACCATGTGATCTTGATCGTGCTTTATCTACCCTATAAAAACGTTCAAAAATCCGTTCAATATCTTCATCCGGAATACCGATGCCAGTATCTGCAATTACGATATCAAATTCCGTTTCAACTGTGCCTTCTCTTATTTCAATGTCGATTGTGCCCGCTTCACTGGAGTACTTTATAGCGTTAGAAAATATATTCAATAAAACCTGTTCAATTTTGTCTTTATCAACAAACACTTCATATTTAGGCAATGTGTAATGACGCAGGAATTCTTGTTTTTTCTGATTAGCCGTCACTTGAAGTTTTAAGAGGCAGTTGTCAACGATCTCGTCGATGCGATGCCAATTCCTTATAATTTTGATGGAATTCGAATCAAAATTACTTAACTCTAGCAGATCGCTCACCAAACGCGACATCCTATCCGCTTCAGTGTTGACGACTTCCAAAAATACCTTTTGAAGCTCAGGGTCATCGACACGACCTTCTAAAATAGTTTCGGTATAGCTTTTTATGCTGGTTATCGGTGTTTTAAGTTCATGAGAAACGTTTGCCACAAATTCTCGGCGCATATTTTCAAGACGCTCAGATTCGGTTATGTCCTGTAGTACAAACACAATCCCCACTTTATTGGAGTGCTCATCTAAAAATGGTGCGAAATTCACTTTCAAAATAAGCCCTTTTGTGTTGATGCTCTTTGATCCTATACCGGTTTCTAATCGACCCGAATTATAAATGGAGAGCAAGTCGCCAATCAAATCGTCGTCAAAATGATCGCCATTAGACAACATTTTAATAGCTTTGGGATTGGAGTGAATAATTTGTCCCTCGGCATTAATAGCGATTAGACCATCTTCCATATAGTTGATTATAGCTTCTAGTTTACTCTTTTCTCTTGAAATTTCACTGATACTACGTTTAAGTTCTCCAGCTAAAAAATTGAATGTGCTGGACAGCGTACCAATTTCATCTTTGGAACGGATTTCAACGAATTGATTGAAATCGCCTTCGGCAAGCAAGGATGCCTTTTTAGTAACTTCGTTGATGGGATCTGTGATGCTCTTTGAGATGATGAAACCAATGATAATTGTTATAAAGAGAGAGGTCACAATCGCTCTGAAGATAATCATGCGCGCTTTACTCAGCGATTGATAGATGTCACTTAAATCATAACGCAAGTAAATAACACCCAATTGTGTATTATTCCTGTAGATTGGGTATACTTTTTCCTTCGTCTTAACATTATTGCCAATTTCAATATTCTTTTCAACTTTTTTCCCAATTAAACCCTCAATAACCAAACTGTCATTGAGAATTTCGCTCACATCTCGATTGATAGTTTCCGTACTGGTGGCCACGATGACATGCGTTCGGCTGTCAATGATAAAAATTTCTTCTCTAAGTCCGATATCAACATGTCTGTCGAGCGTCTCTTGAATTTCATTTTTTACAACCGATAAATCATCCGTCTCAATTTTAGAAAGCTCAGACTGCATAATCTGAGCAATATCGTCGAGCCGTTTAGACGTGACGGTAAGATTGTATTCTTCAAGCGATTGAATAATAAATACACCTGCAATAATCATCGCGATAAATACGAGTAAAAAATATATAAGTGTAAACCTTGACCTGATGCTTCTTAACATAAGCCTCCTAAAAACTAATTGCGTTTAAAGTAATAACCCACGCCACGTTTAGTCATGATATATGTTGGCTCACTAGAGTCATCTTCAACTTTTTCGCGCAATCTTCTGACCGTTACATCTACGGTTCTTATATCTCCAAAGTATTCATAACCCCAAACATCCTTGAGCAGTTGTTCCCGAGTGAATATCTGATTGACTTGTGTTGCTAAAAATTTTAAGAGTTCAAATTCTCGTAGCGTAAGTTCTATCGTTTTGTCTTCTTTGGTCACTTCATATCGGTCCAAATCGACAATTAATTTACCTGCATAGATGACATTATTGCCATTTGAATTTCCATCGACATCTGCAAGTGACAACCTGCGAAGATTTGCTTTAACACGTGCGATTAATTCTCTCATGCCAAAAGGTTTCGTTATATAATCGTCAGCGCCAAGTTCAAAGCCAAGTACTTTATCTACTTCTTCTTCTTTAGCCGTCAACATGATAATGGGCATATTGAAAGATTCTCTGATACGTCTACATACTTGAAAACCGTCGAGTTTTGGTAGCATGACATCAAGTAGAACGAGATCTGGTTGAAACTGATAGACTTTTTTAAGTGCTTCTTCACCGTCAAAAGCGGTTTCAATATCGTAGCCCTCTTTAATAAGGTTAAACTTTATGATATCAGAAATGGGTTTTTCATCATCGACAACGAGTATTTTTTTGTTCATTGAAATACCTCCCCTAACAATTTATCTATAGTCACCTGCATAATATTCATTTTGAATATCTTTATCATATATGATTCGAATAAAAAAAGCGAGTCAAAGACTCGCTTTCTTATTAAAAATTAACATAATTTCTAGGATTTTTGGGAACACCATTTATGCGTACTTCAAAATGAAGATGCGGTCCTGTGCTGTTTCCTGTATTGCCGCTATATGCAATGAGTTGACCTTGGAACACTTTATCACCTTTGCTAACCAGCAAAGAGCTGTTGTGTGCATACAAAGTTGTCATATTGCTACCGTGGTCGATAATGATATATCTGCCATAAGAGCTTGAATATCCGGAATAGGTAACTACACCACCATCAGCTGCTTTGACGCTAGAGCCAACATTCAAACCAATATCAATACCCGTATGTCTTCTATAAGATCTCCATACGCCAAATTCTGAAGTGATGACACCTCTTGAGCCAGGGTAGTTAAGTGAACCAGACCCCATCTTTGGCGGTGGATTTTTAGTTCCTTTGTAGACCACTTTTGATTGTGGCTCAGAAACGACATTCTCAGATAAAATCTTTCTGCCAATTTCTCTACCATTTTCTTTAATCACTTCTGCGACAACTGCACGTTCACCATAAACGCCATTTACTTTAGTTTTTGACTCACCTTTATATAAAGAATTAGATTCTTCATATTGAACTTCAAAAGCGATTGTATCTGAATAAGCTGCTTCTTCGACAGTAACAACGCTAATAATCGGCGTTGGAACCACTAAGCTTATTTCTTGACCAATTTGTATCGTTTCAGGTTTGATATCAGGATTCGCTTTTTCTAAATCACTTGGACTAATGCCATAATATTGCGCGATAACCCAGTAGTTTTCGCCCTTTGCCACTTTGTGTTTCTTTTCTTCTTTAGTACCCTTAACGATGAAATCCAACGTCGTTTCTACTGTATCGTAAGCTGTGAAATTCATAATGTCTACATGACTAAGTTCGATTTTTACATCTTCTGAGAAGTAGATATCTTTCACTTTTGTTTCTGCACCAGCTGAAAACATAGCTTTCAATTGATCCACTACCTGGTTGGCTTCCTCTTCCGTCTTGAAATTAGCTACCACTTGATCGTTGACGAACAGTTGGTACGTTTTAACTGAAGCGAGGCTCATCACCTTGAACTCTGGTAGTTGAACGGTTGTTATCGTTTCATTTGTTATAGCCGTTTCACCGGTTGTTGTCGTTTCACTTGTTAAAGCTGTTTCACCGGTTGCGGTCATTTTAGCAAGATCTGCTGTCGCGTCCCCTGAGCTTTCTGCACTGGCAGTTACTGTTTTAGGTATACTGACGACATGTTGCTTTGTCTGTGCCGCGATTTCAGCTTTAGGTTGTAAGGCATTTAATGCCGTAAACCCAATGACCGTAACCGCAAGAACCGCTGCGACGCCTGCAATTTGAAATTTGTACTTGATTGCTGCCGATTTAATAGGTTCAAATTTAGAATAGTCTATGTTTAATCTTGTCTTGTTTGCTTTGTGCGAACCTATTTGAACGTTAGATTTTGCGTTTTTAATAAAACCGCTTATTTTTTTCCCTGCAAAATAGAAAGGATACAAGACAGTCGCGATCACTTTAGATGCATTGTCGCTTAAACTGCCGTTTTTAGAGCTACCCTTTACGACATATTTTGTATTAGGTTTCTTATAAACGTGTTTATTAGAAACTTTTTCTCTTTTTCTCCCCATCCTATACTCCTTTAGTAATGGCTGTTGCAATGGTTCTATCTCTTTTAAGTTGAAAATACCTTCTTCATTATAGCATATTATAAAGAAATTATAAAATAAAAATTTTAAATAGACAGATTAAGAATGCTTTTACCACTATATAATCTTTAATTCTTCATTAAAATGTCTATATGTAGTGGTTTTTTTTGAAATTTTTTTTTATTCAGACGCCTCTTTAGTCCAATTTTTAGGCAAAAGGACTAAGTGATCAAATATCTCTAAAATATCCATTCAATCAATGTTATAATGAGTATTACAAATCCAGCAGAAAACAAGGGAGAAAAACATGGGCTTTTTCAAAAAAATGCCGGAGTTCGACCTAGGCGAATTGAATATTGAGAATATCTTCATCACCGATTTCATGACCTCGGCCAGTGGTACATACGTCAAAGTCTATTTACTTGGCATGCTGTTTTCTAAAGAAGAAAACACGAAATACCATTATGATAACAAGACGCTAGCCAGCATGTTGTCACTGCCTCTTCAAGATATTCATGAAGCTTGGCTCTATTGGGAAAAAGTAGGTTTAATTGTCAAGCATGCACATGAGGATGCCGCTGAATACGATATCGAGTTTCTTTCACTTAGAGCACTCTATATTCAAAACAATTTCACTAAAAAAAGTATTTCACCATCAACACATACCAAAAAAAGTAAAACAGAGAGCAATCCGTTCAAAACCGAAAATGAAAATTTTCAAAAGTTGACAAAGTCTGTGGAAAAAATAGTTGGACACCCTCTCACATATGCCGATTATCGAGAGATAGGCGATTTCTATGAAAACTATTCAACGGATATCGCATGGATCCAGCGCGCTTTTGTGCACTGTTATCAAGAACGCGGTATCCGAAACTTAAAAATGGTTAAGTCCACGATGCTTTCATGGATTGATCAGGGACTGAATACAGTTGCTGCTGTGGAGGATTATTTGGTTAATTCCAGCGCGCGTTATCAAATTTACAAAGAAATTCTAAGGCTTCTCGGCATCGCTTTTAGAATGGTCAATCAAGGTGAAAAAGACCTCATCGACAAATGGATTGACACATTCACATTCGGTCAAGAAGAGCTGTATGCCATCATCAAGGACCTTTCAAAGAAGACTTTAAACATCAATTTTAATTATATAGATAATATCTTGACTAAGTTGAATCAGTCCGACATCAAAACATATGAAGCCTATACGTCATTTAACGCCTTCTCGCCAAAGCAAAGTGCAGAAAAATCCGAATCTAAACCAACCAACAGACGTAAAAATTACACGATTGAAAAAGATAAAACCTATTCTGATGAGGAACTGGAATCCATACTTTTAAATAAAAACAAATAAGGACGCCGCCGATGAATAATGCGTATCATGAAATTTTAGAAACGTACCGCACATTACAGGAAAAGAATAAATTCGATCGAAAAAAACGCCGCATCGCCTTATACGATAAAATTCCTAGAATTGCACAAATTGACCTTAAGATGAGTCAAGTGAGTGCAGAAATTTCAAAAGCCATTTTGGTTGCTCCAACAATGACCGACGCACTCCTAAACAAACTCAAGCGCGAACTCGATGCGTTGAAAAGCGAAAAAGTTGTTTTGCTCACCGACCACAACATCCCAGCTGATTACTTAGAATTCAGATATACTTGTCATAAGTGTAAAGATACAGGCTTCACATCGGAACAGTCCAGGTGTAGTTGTTTCAACCAAAAGCTGATAAGCAAAGCCTATGAAATGTCCGGTATTGAGCAACAACTCGAAAAACAAAATTTCGACCACTTCAACCTTGAAGTCTTTTCAACTCAGATTTTACCAAAAGAAAGACTCTCACAACGTGAAAACATGATGAAAATTCTCTCTGAAGCGGAATCTTTTGTCAAAGCGTTTCCAAACGGAAAGAATTTATTGTTCTACGGGTCGAGTGGACTTGGTAAAACCTACATGTGCAACTGTATCGCAAAGGCTTTGCTAGACAAAGGACATTCTGTCATCTATCAAACACCCTTTTCTATCATCAATATTTTGGAAAAGAAAACTTTTACGGATAAAGGCAATTCCTTTGTTCAAATGGCCTATGATCAACTGTTTAATGTCGACTTACTCATTATTGACGATCTCGGTACCGAATCCGCAAACAGTTTTACCATCAGTGAATTCTACAATATTATCAATGCGCGCATTCTCAAGGAAAAGTGTACCATCATTTCGACCAATATAAAACTTTCTGAACTCGTAAGCTTCTACAATGACCGCATCGATTCTAGACTTAAAGGACATTACCAACTCGTCAAGTTCTATGGACCAGATATTCGTTGGGAACACTAAAACCACTAAATAAAAGCAACGCTGGAAGAATCATCTTCTGCGTTGCTTTTTTGTTTACTTATTAATAAATTGAGCCCCTAATAATCGTCTCAGAACGCTTCGGTCCAACTGAGATTATTTTAACAGGTATACCTGTAAGTTCTTCTATGCGGGACACATACGCTTTCGCATGATCTGGTAGCGCATCATAAGTTGTGCAACCTGAGATGTCTTCCATCCAACCTGGAAATGATTCATAGATTGGTTCGCATTTGCTGAGTACATTTAAACTAGCTGGGAAATTTTCAATAATCTCATCGCCATATTTATAACCTGTACATATTTTAACCGTTTCAAAACCAGTGAGCACATCTAGAAGCATTAGGGCGATACATGTCATGCCATTTACGCGTGCTGAGTACTTAACGATCACCGTATCGAGCCAACCGCAACGACGTGGTCTACCTGTCGTTGTACCAAATTCATGACCAGCAATACGGATTCTATCTCCAACGGCATTGTCAAGCTCCGTCACAAATGGTCCCTTACCAACACGTGTCGTATACGCTTTTGTGATACCAACGACTTCACCGATTTGATTTGGGCCAATGCCAGAGCCGATGGTGAAACCACCCGCTGTTGGATGTGAGCTCGTCACAAATGGGTAAGTCCCGTAGTCAAGGTCGAGCAATGTGCCCTGTGCCCCTTCAAGCAGCACTTTCTTACCGTCTTTAAGTGCGTCATAAACGACGACGGAAGTGTCCGTCACATATGGTTTGATTTGTTTTGCAAAGGTGCGGTATTGTTCAACAAGGGTATCTGCGTCAAGTGCTTCTCCGCCATAAATCTGCGTAATAATTTTATTTTTAGCATCAATCTGTTTTCTGAAGATTATCTCAAATAGTTCTTCATCCACAAAGTCACAGACTCTGATACCACTTCTTTCTACTTTATCCATGTAGCAAGGACCGATTCCTTTTTTTGTCGTGCCGATCATATCCGCACCACGTGACTCCTCTGAAAGGCGGTCAATTTCTCTATGATAAGGGAAAACCACATGTGCACGATCAGATAATCGAATTGAGTCTGTTGAAATACCTTTTGAGCGCAGCCCTTCAATTTCGTTTAAAAAACCTTCTGGATCAAATACGACACCGTTTCCGATGACATTGATCGTGTTTTCATTGAGAATTCCTGAGGGAATCAAATGTAGTGCATATTTTTTATCGCCGACGACTACGGTATGTCCTGCGTTATTACCACCTTGACCTCTAACAACGACATCCGCCTCTCTCGCTAAATAGTCGATTACTTTACCCTTACCTTCGTCGCCCCATTGAGCGCCAACTATAACGACTGTTGACATATGAACACTCCTCTTCAAACTATATTTAAACCCATGCTCTCGCATATGGCTTTATGCATTTTTCTCCATAGTCATCGTATCAGACGTAGCCTCTAAAGTCAATTCAAACCGAATTATTATTCTTTTGAATATTTTATAATTCGTCTTTTTGCCTTATGTTTATAAATTCAAAGTGTTTTTTTGAAATATTTAGACAAAACGACGTCAATTCTCGGTTTCACCTGCCAAATGTTCATAAAATCTTTAAAGGCATTATAATCCGAGTTTAGGGCATCAATCGTTTTTTCGGTTTTAAACGCTCTAATTAGAATGTTCTTCGGCGTATGGGTCATATCGATGAACTCTAGCATCTGAACTGTGTACCCTACTGCCTCTAGTGCTTGTGCGCGGAGTGTATCGGTCACGATTGTGGCGAGCTTGTCCTTGACGATTCCATGCTTAAGCAGTGGTGCCATTTGAGAATTCTTCATCTGATTGAACAATTCATGTTGACAACACGGTACCGCATAGATGACTTTCGCACCCCATCCAACCGCCTTGCCAAGTGCTTCGTCAGTTGCCGTATCGCACGCATGAAGCGATACCACCATATCAACGGCTTCATTGAATTCAAAATCTTTGATATCCCCCATTTTGAATACCAGGCTATTGTAACCAAGAGTCCTTGAAGTTGCGTTGCAAAAGTCAATGACATCCTGCTTCAAATCGAGACCGATGATATTTACACGTCTACCTTTCAGCTTCACTAGATAATAGTAAAGTGCAAACGTTAAATACGCTTTTCCACAACCAAAGTCGATGATGGTCAAGTCATCACCTAGATAAGGTAAGCTGTCGTCTACAAATTCGAGGTATTTGTTGAGTTGTCTAAATTTATCATACATTTTTTTAAAAACTTTCCCATCTGCATCCATAACACCGAGTGCCTTCATAAAATCACAAGGTTCACCTTCGGGGATGAGGTACTGTTTTTTTCGGTTGTGATCTAGATTTACTTGAAACCGTGTTGGTGGTTTCTTTAAAATCGTTCCTTCACCTTTTTTATTGAAGAGAATTTGTAGGTCCGCCGTTTTTGTATAAAGCTGTCCTTGTTTGAAATAAGGTCCAAGCACTTCAGCAAAATAGGATTTAATCCCCTCAGATGTCAAATTTTCATGTTTCACTTTCTGATCATAATAACAAGATATTTGATAGAGCCATTCGTCTTTAATAACAACCGGCTTGATATCCACTTTATTATAGGTTTTTTCAGTCCCTTTTTTAACATTACTTAGTACACCAAAGATAAACCCTTGGTCATCAATGAGCTGCTCAATTTCAGTTAAAGTATAAGTTGACATATAGAGTCCTTTCTTGAAAACGCGTGATCCGTTGAACTTTGATTCTAACAACCTTATTTTATCTGTTAATCGCCATAATGACAAGTCACATAAAATTAATCCCATTAGTGATATTATGCTTACAACATTGTATAATAGAAGAAAGGTATAGCAGAGATGAGATGCGCAAGGCACTGTAACTGTCGAACACTATATAGGGACTTTTATCAAATATAATTTTTTATGGGAGGCATAATATATGTACAGCCAAGCGTTAGAAAAAGACAAAGAAGCACTCGTGCAATCTTTACAGGAAATCATTCGCATCAAAAGTGTCAAAGAAGACCCTTTTGGCGATATGCCTTTTGGCGAAGGCATACAGAACGCACTGGCGTATCTGCTCGAATTAGGCGCCTCCATGGGATTTACCACAAAAAATGTGGACAACTATGCCGGTTACATCGAATTTGGCGAGGGTAAAGAAATGCTTGGCATCTTATGCCATGTGGATGTTGTTCCCGAAGGCGAAGATTGGCAATATGGGCCATATAGTGGTGACACTGTAGATGGAAAAATTTATGGCAGAGGCACTTTAGACGATAAGGGACCGGCAATTGCTTCACTTTATGCCATGAAAGCATTGATGGACTCTGGGTTCAAACCGAATAAGCGCGTGCGTCTTATCATCGGAACTAACGAAGAAAGCGGTAGCGCGTGTATTGAGCATTATCTTAAAAAAGAAGAAAAACCTACCGTAGCTTTCAGTCCCGATGCGGATTTCCCGGTCATTCATGGTGAAATGGGCATTGTGGTCTTTAGCTTAGAGAAGAAATTCACAAATAATATTCCAGATGGTGGCATTGAAATCCTTGCGTTCAAAGGTGGCAACGCACCTAACATGGTACCTGATTACGCTGAAGTGACACTATTGGAAACACATCCGATAAAAGAGATTGTCAATGCTTTCAACCAAACGCATGGTGCAGATATTCGCTATGAAAAAGTTGATGGATTTACCTTATTAAAAGCGCATGGCGTCTCCGCACATGGCAGCACACCAGAAAAAGGCCTCAACGCCATTTCTCAACTTGTCACTTTGCTCGATTTGATCGATCTAAAAATCGGTGACCAATCGAGCTTTATCAGGTTTTTAGCGAATAAAATTGGCATGGATTATGATGGCAAAAAAATAGGCGTGGGCTTTGACGACATTTACAACAAACTCGTTCTCAACCTTGGCATGATCGACCTTGACGGTGAGCATGGCAAAGCGACCATCAATATCCGATACCCAATCACATTTAAAGAAGCAAAAATAAAGACGTCTTTGGACGATGTCGTCGGTGGAACGGGCATTGACATAACTGACTGGAGATGTGCACCGCCACTTTTCTTTGAGCCAAATCACCCTTTGGTGCAAACACTGATGGACGTCTATATTGAGAAGACTGGCCATATAGATGCCAAACCGATCACCATTGGTGGTGGCACCTACGCACGTGCACTTCCAAATGCTATTGCGTTTGGCGCATTATTTCCAGGCGCTGTGGATACAATGCACCAAAAAGATGAATACATTGTGATCGAAGACCTTTATAAGATGACAGATATCTTTGCAGAGGCAATTCGAAAGCTTTCTATCTAGAGTATGTCCAAGCTTCGTGCACAAATAAAGCCCTATCGTATATTTTACGATAGGGCTTTAACTTTCAATATCCAATGGATTTTTAACTAATTATAACGCTTCAGTTTACAAATACTTTTTTAGGTAGTCTCTAAAATCTTCCGAGAGTTCTTCATTACGAAGGGCATACTCAACTGTAGCGATGAGATAACCTAGTTTGTCACCCGTATCATATCTGATGCCTTCAAATTCGTAGGCGTAAATATCTTTCTGGGCATTCAAGAGGATCAGAGCATCCGTCAGCTGAATCTCGTTATTTTTTCCTGGTGGGGTGCGTTCAATCATATCGAATATATCCGGGGTCAATATATAGCGCCCCATAATTGCTACATTGGATGGTGCTTCTTCAATCGATGGTTTCTCAACAAGATTACTCACTTCGTAGAGTTTGTCATCTACTTTTATACCATCGATAATACCGTATTTACTGACTTGGTTTTTTTCTACAGTTTGGACACCAATTATTGTGCTTTCATATTTTTCATACACATCCGCGAGTTGCTTGATACAAGGCGTCGAAGAATAGACGAGGTCATCACCAAGAAGCAATGCAAAGGGTTCATTTCCAACAAAGGTTTTAGCACAAAGTACCGCATGACCAAGACCCTTGGCATCTTTTTGTCTTACGTAATGGATATTGGCCATATTTGAGATACGTTCCGTCAAATCATAAAGTTCTTCTTTACCATTGTCTTTTAAGAAAAGTTCTAGTTCCGGTGATCGATCAAAATAGTTGGCAATCTCTTCCTTATTACGCCCAATGATTATAAGAATATCCTCTATACCCGCTTCTATCAATTCTTCTACATTATAATGAATCGCTGGTTTATCTACAATCGTCAGCATTTCTTTTGGTGTGGATTTTGTTGCAGGTAAAAATCGTGTGCCGAATCCCGCTGCAGGTATAACCGCCTTTTTAACTTTCATGAGTACTCCTCCCAAAATTCTTCTAACTGTTTTTCAAACGTTGTTAATTTGGTGGTGCATTTTCCCCAGTCATTTGGCAATGTGCGTCTGTAATAGGCCATTTGATAACGTTGATCTACAAGCACGACAACCCCTCTGTCTTCTTCCCCTCGTATGACTCGGCCAGCACTTTGCATGACCTTGTTGACACCTGGGTATTGATAGGCAAACTCGAAGCCGCCATTCATCTCATAGTCAAAGTAGTTCTTGATCAAATCATTTTCAAAACTAATCATAGGGAGACCCACACCTATAATCATCACACCGATCAATAAGTCACCTTTCAAGTCGATGCCTTCAGAAAAATGACCGCCAAGAACGGCAAATCCGATTAACGACCGCTCGTTTCTCCCACCCCCATCACTGACAGTGGTCGCTGAGCGTTTTTCTAAATACCGTTCAAATTCATTTAAAAAATCAGCTTTTTCCTCATCACTGAGCTCGCGTCTTTGCTTAATTATATCATATTTATCATCATATAAGGTTTCAAACAAATCATATATTTGTTGCATATAAGCGTACGACGGAAAAAAAACCAAATAATTGCCATGTTTTGAACGCGCCAAACTATGGATATACGTGACAATTTTAGGTATCGCTTCATCCCTATCCTTGAATCTTACGGAAACGTCTGTTGCAAATAGGAGCTTGCGTCTGTTCACATCAAAAGGAGACGGCAAAGCCAACGCTTTAGGTTTTTCCTCACCTGTGAGAAGCTTTGTGTAATATTTAATCGGTGTCAGCGTTGCAGAGAAAAAAATGGTGGCCCTACTGTTATCGATAAATCGCTTGAGCTGTGAGGATGGGTTAATATTGAATAGTTTGATCATTGTTTTAGGCGAATCGCCTGCGTTGATATAGAAAACATAGCCACTGTCGTATAGCTCACTGATACGCATATAACCTATGATATCAAAATAAAGGTCGAGAACTTCCTCATAAAAATCCGCCTGATGATTTTCAGACAACCACTTTTCAAAGACGACAGCACGCTTTTTAAGTTGTTCATAGACATCTGAGACTTCATTTTGATGGATATAAATGCCCAAATCGTCACAGCATTTTCTAACGTCGAGAAACATCTTATTTACGCCATCAATCGCTTTTGATATCGCTTTATCACCACCGCTCAATTTCCCAGAAAGCTTTTTTTTGACCGCATAAAATTTTTCTTTATATAGCTCTGCTGAATACATCGTCCTAGCTCTATCGACAAGGTTATGCGCCTCGTCTACTAAAAAAATATAGTTTTCAGTTGGGAATTCAAAGAATCGCCTGAGATAGACCCTTGGATCGAATGCATAATTATAATCACAAATGATCAAGTCTGCGAATAAGGCACAATCCAGGGAAAATTCATAAGGACAAATCGTATACTTCTTTGCATAGGTCCATAGCATATCTTTAGTCATAGCATCTTCATGGTTAATCATATCCCATAATGCCTCTAAACTCTTGTCAAAATAACCTTTGGCATAGATGCATTTTTCAGGATAACACGTCACATGGTCATTCAAACATATTTTGTCTTTAGCCGTCAAAGTAATATGCTTAAAGTATAAAGGGCTTTGAGACTTCGAATGCATCAGCGCTACGGCATCTTCAGCAACGACCTTCGTGAGGGTCTTTGCCGATAAGTAAAATATTCGATCAACAAGGCCTTGTGACATGGCCTTCACACTTGGAAAGAGTGTCGACATCGTCTTCCCAGTCCCCGTTGGTGCTTCAGCATACAAAATACCGCCCTCTTTAACGGTATTATAGATGGAAACAGCGAGTTGTCTTTGACCGGCGCGGTATTCATTGAAGGGAAACGCAAGCGCGTTAAGTTCTTTATTACGTTTCAATTGCCATTCACTTTTAAAAACAATCCATTTTTCGTATAAATGTACGGTATCCATCAAAAATTGTGACAATGCTTCGGCCGTATAGTCGACCCGTATGCGTTTTATGTCGCCTGACTCAAAGTTGGCATAAGTCAATTGAATCTGTAACGTTTCAAGGTCTTTATCTGAACAAAGTATGGCACCATAAACTTTAGCTTGTGCCCAGTGTACGGGATAGGTGTCCGCCTCAATAGTCTCTACGAACTGTGACGTCCCTTTTATTTCATCTACAACATAGCCACTTTCTGTTGTTAAAATGCCATCCGCCCGCCCGTTAATAAGAAGTTCTATCGACTTTTCCTCTTCATAGGTCAGAAGGATTTTCTTTTGCAACGATACTTCAGCTTGATAATCCTGGCCTTGTGATTTTTGAATTTTCTGATGCATTTTTATGCCATCCGTCATCTTGGATTTACCTTGAAAACGCATATCTAAATCTCCAGAGCGATATACAAATTCGACGAGTTCTCTGACGGATATTTGAACCTTTTGAATATCCATAGTAAAGTCTTCCTTTGTGAACACATGTTCGTAATTCTATTCTATCAAAAAACTAAAAAAAGAGCCAGTAAAAGCTCTTAATCGTTGAGTGATACGTATATCGTCTCATTTGCAAGTATTTTTCTTGAATAAGATGTAGAATACGTTTGGTTTGCCGCATAATACTTTTTAAGATTCCCAGCACCGCGGTTGTATTCAGATAGGATGCGGTCATAATTGGATCCATAATCTCCCATCAAATCGTCCAAATATTTGATACCAAGTGCCAAATTGTATTCGGGCTCAAAGATGCGATCTGGGTTGTAAGTCAATCCAAGTTCAGAGCCATACGTATTTGCAAGCCATCGTTCAGTTCCTGGAATAATTTGCATATAACCGCGGTCTTGACTTGTTCCAACGAGGTCTTTAATAAATCCGCTTTCTACATCGATGATGGAAAGTACTAGTGAATAAGGCACATTATAAAGATCTGCATACTTCACGAGTACAACTGCACTTTCATAATCTAAAGGGGTCGCATCCGATATTTCCTTTGCCTTTTCAAGCTGTGTACTTTCGAGCGTATCAAAGTCCACGAACTTAGATACTTTTTTGTATTCACTTACCATTGGCTCTTGAAGCGTGATTGTTTCTACCGCTTTTTCTAGTTCCGTCGACAAACCATTTATTGTTTCTTCCTGAGAATCAACTTTCGCTGTGAGTGTTACATTTGCATTTTCATACGCTTCAATTTTTTTATTCGCCTGTACTTGGTTTACACTAAGTAAAAAAACAGCAACAAAGAGACACACTAAGGTTCCTAAAAAAATCTTGTTGTTTGGTTTCATGATATCTACCTTTCTTAAAATAATACGAACATAGCTACTTGCGCTATGCTCCCTCATGACTTACAAATTATATCATAGAGTTTGAAGGTGTCAATTACGAAATCGTAACTTATGTTGTTAACCACTAAACAGCTTTTGATTTTTCCATATTATGTAATCTTTAAAGACGTTCATATCGCAACATTTTAATCGCGAACTTAAATATTGTACATAATTGTATTGTAATTATCCTACAAACGGATTACCACCAATTCCCATTTATACCTCAAACCCATCAAAAAAGCGAGGTTCAGGACTTTTTGTCCTACCTCGCCTTTTGGCTCAAATTATCGATTTTTTTTGTAAAAAGACCACTCATAAAGCTCAATCAATGCATATAGTGAGGCCCTCGAAGTACTTTTGAAAAGAGTTTCCACATCTGAATTCATATAATTTCCGTTGGTTTCAGAGAGAATTTCGCCTATCTTTTCGTAAAAATACGCATCCATGTAGTCCCTGACAATTTCCGATATGGCCATTTTTATTTCAACATCTGTAAGGCCTTTATCAATGTTTGAAATTGTACCATACAAAGCATCGTGATGCACCTGAACATCAAAAATGCGCATTTCTTTTTCAATTTTCTTTTTAGCCAGAGCCATTTGTTCGTCCAGCATTGGTTTCTCGGATGCCACTGTTGATTCACTCAAAGGCTCTAAGGTCTTCTTTATAACCGTTTTAGAAGAGCTGCACCCCATAAGTGTCAACGTGAGAACTACTAAAAAGATACTACTATATACACGATACCGTTTCATCATGTTTTAAACCGACTATTTTGATACGCTTGCATTTTTAACAGTCGATTCGTATCTACTTGACTCTTTTCAATAGACGTTTCATCAGATTTTATCACGGAAGATTCTTTCTTTTGAAGCTCATTGATCAACACACCAATCGTATCCGAAACCTGTGATTGTTTGGCTATTTTATATTTTTTCTTAATAACTTCAATATCGTTATTTGCAAACGCCAAGATAATATTCGCTTCTTTAGAGCTTATTTTCTCATCAACAAGGCCAATGACTTGGTCCGTCAGCGATTGATTTGTGACTTTTTTACTAACGAATGCCTTTGAAAGTTCAGTTTCGTCTCCCAAAAGGTAAGCTGCCATCTGTCTTCTTCGACTTACTTCTGGATCAAAGTCATGATTTGAGTCGGGTACGCTTTTTGGTTCACCATCCATATCATAAGATGACCCGGGTTTATATTCTGATTCCGTCTTAGATTTTGTGTCGATTGCCTCGGTAAAATAACCGGCCTGAAACGCGTCAGACATCTCTTTTAGTGGCTTAGATAGCGTCACTGCCTCTTCATTTTTGACGACGTTACTCTCTCGTTTGATTGCAGGTGATGCTTGATAATCCTTTGCCAAATACCCTTTAATGCGCAAAGATTCAAAAGCTCTTTTTGCCGTATTGAGACCACATCCCATATAACCCGCAAGCTCCACCGAGGTCAAATGAACCTCGTCACCCTGACTCATTAAAACTAAAAGACACATTTTCTCGTAAATATCAAGACTATCATTCTTTAAGATTTCAGTTTCTATCGCATACCAAAAATCCACTTGTGCCTCCTAATCAAATCAATCATTAAAAGTTCTCTTCTATATTATATTAATCTTTTAACTCAATTCTGTGAAATACTTTTTTCCCTTTACGGATCATTAGTGCCTCATCAACAAAATCGGAAAGGGCAATAACCTTAGAAAAATCTGATACCACGACTTCATGAATGACCAACCCATTTTGTTGAATCAATCTTTTGCCTTCCGCTTTAGAAGTTACAAGGCCAATCTCTATCAGTAAATCGAGAAGAGGCACGCCTGCTTCAAATTTACCTCTTGAAAACTCAATTGTCGGGATACTCCCAGTGTCACTACCACCTGCAAATAGTGCATGTGCTGCATCAAGGGCTTTCTGAGCTTCTTCTTCACCGTGAACTATTTTTGTAAATTCAAAGGCCAATACTTCTTTTGCTTTGTTAATTTCCGAACCCTCAAGGGTGCTTAACGCTTTTACTTCATCCATTGGTAAAAAAGTTAATAGTCTCAAACAGTTTTCCACATCGGCGTCTTCAACATTCCTCAGGTATTGGAACATCTCGTATGGTGACGTTTTATTTGGGTCTATCCAAATAGCACCTTTAGCTGTCTTACCCATTTTTGTCCCTTCACTTGTCAGTAACAATTTGAAAGTCAGACCAAAAACGGATTTAGTGTCCATGCGCCTAACGAGATCGACCCCAGCAATAATGTTGGACCATTGGTCGTTGCCGCCTAGCTGCATTTGACATCCAAACCTGCGTTCCAGTTCTAGAAAATCATAAGCTTGCATAATCATATAATTGAATTCAAGAAAGCTGAGACCCTTTTCGAGTCTTTGCTTAAAGCACTCTGCTGTCAACATTCTATTTACCGAAAACTTACTGCCTATCTCACGAATAAACGGCACGTATTCCAGCTTATCCAACCAATCCGCATTGTTTGCAATATAGCCATTTTCACCATCTAGTACCAAATATTTTTCCATCTGCTTTCTGAGCTTTTCACTATTATTGATCAAATCTTCATTGGTAAGCATCTGTCTCATGTCTGTTCTACCGGACGGATCGCCTATTTTTGCCGTTCCACCGCCGACTAGGGCAATCGGTTTGTGACCGAATTTTTGCATGTGCATCATGACCATAATTTGAATAAAATGGCCCAAATGAAGGCTATCTGCTGTGGGATCAAACCCAATATAGAATGTGACACGCTCCTTACTTAGTAATTCTTTAACTTCCTCTTCATGTGTAATTTGCTCAATATACCCACGTTCTAATAATACATCATATACGTTTTTCATTTGACCACCTCAATCATTATTGTTTTCAAAAAACAAAAAGGGCTCTCTCCATCGAAGGACGAGAGAACCCGTGTTACCACCTTACTTTATGCCATGCCAATCTTTCTCGCACAACAACTCAAACTAGATAACGCCTAGTACGTAGCGCTTTCGCGCTATGGCTCATGGCACGTAATTCAGTTTACATAAGCCTCTAGATTTTCACCAACCATCTAGCTCTCTACAGCTGTTTATGTACCCCTACTAATTCCACTTGAACGCCTTTATTTAATTATTGTAAAGTATAAATAATTATCACAGTTTTGTCAAGCTTAACTGAAATATTCAATACGATCCACTACATCAAAACATCGACATTGATCGAACGGTCTTTGATTAAATCGACAAACTGTTCGCCAACTTGAACGATTGGACGTGTTGGAAAATTACCATCAATAAAGACAATTTTGCCTTCCTGACCATTTGAAAGTTTGACCTCTTTGCCGACGAAGTACTCAGATAAACGTTTGACAAATACATATACCACTTCTGGATCGAAGAGTTTTCCACTTGACCACGATAAATAATCTGCAGCGAGCAGTGGTGAAATCGCTTTTTTATACGGTCTATCTGTGGTAAGCGCATCAAAGACATCACATACCATAATGATCTTTGCATAATCGTGAATTTGATTTTCTCTAAGTCTCAGTGGATAGCCTGATCCATCGAGTCTCTCATGATGATGTAGTGCGGCATATTTTATGTTAGACGACACCCCTCTTGTCTTAAGTAAAATACTATAGCCAAACTGAGCGTGTTTCTTAAGCAGTTCATACTCATCCATATTCACAGTGCTGGGTTTTCTTAAGACGAATTCTGGAATATTGAGTTTGCCTATATCAAATAGCATTCCCGCTTCACCGAGTTCAAGAAGCTCTTCTTGAGAGTAGCCAAGCCATTTGCCAATCATCGTCGCTAGGATAGAAACCCGAAGTGAATGTTGGAACGTATAATCGTCGCTTTGTTTAAGTTGGTTGAGTCGCATGAGCACATCGTTATTGCGCACCATGTCGGGTAATGCTTCCTCAATACTCTTCTTCAAGCTTTCTAAATCTAGTTCACCTTCATCTTTGATTTTGGCAAACACCGCTTTCGTTTCTTCAAAGGCTTTTTCGTGTTTGATATCGATAGGGACATTGCCTTCGCCTGTCAATACATTGACTTCCATATTGCGGTTGACGACACTTCGAGGTGCAGGTTCATAGATATGTTGATCAATTTCTTCAAGATCGCTCAAAAGCTTGTCTAAATCGAAGCTTTTTCCGTTGTGATCTGCTGTTTTTATGATCTTTTCCAAATTTAAAGTAGTCTGTTCAAATGGCTCGCCTTCGTAATCGAGTATGAAGATGTCTTGCACCCCCATGTTACTAATCAAAGTAATTTGTCTTTGTGTTAATTTTGTACCTCGACTTAAAAGCTCAACAATACCTTCTGCATCGACAATTGGTGCGCCTAGAATCATGCCTTCAACTAAATGATTACTTTGTACTTTTCTCACAATATTCACCATCAACTTTCTTAAAATATCGTTATCATGACTCTTAAAGTGCTTTATTAATCAGTGCAAAACGACAATGGTCTTCCCATTTATCATTGATTTTTAAATATTTTTCTGAAATGCCTTCTTCTTTAAAACCAACTTTTACAACGGCTTTTATTGATCTCAAATTATGTGGCATGATAGTCGCTTCTATGCGGTGAAGCTTTAAATCCTGAAATGCAATTTCGACGATTTTTTCTATCGCCTCTGTCATATATCCCTTGCTACCGTGTTTTTCAGAGAGTTTATACCCCAAGAAACAGGACTTAAAAACACCTTTGATAATATTTGTGAGGGCAATCGATCCAAT
Source organism: Peptostreptococcales bacterium (assembly GCA_038246775.1). GTDB lineage: Bacteria > Bacillota > Clostridia > Peptostreptococcales > Acidaminobacteraceae > Fusibacter_C. Next base: position 62,661 of record JBBRVO010000004.1, read on the forward strand.
AGGTCCAGTGCCATCTTTAAGGAATATCCAGTATCTTAACATGTCACCACGTTCCATGGCTTGAGCATCCAAGGTTAAACTAGTGACTTGTGTTTCATAGGTATAAAAACCATCGTTTCGTAGAGGCTCCCAAGGCTGAAGAAATGCCTTATTGGCTACATAATAGGCTAAAACACTCTCAGCCATACTCCCGTCGAGCATTTTGAGTGTCAATCTCTTGGTTTCGACGATAGGTCTCATATCAAGCGCCTCCGTTTTTAACCTTATAAATCGCATTGGCGAGTGTTGCAAATGCGTCGATTGAAAGCGCTTCCCCTCTTGTGTTTTCTGATATACCTGCCAAATCAAGTGCCATTTTTGCCTGTTCCTTTGATATCTTTAGAAACCCGCTGGATAATGAATTGAGTAATGTCTTTCTCCGCTTTCCAAAACCATCTTTGATTGTGAGAAAAAACAACTTTTCATCAATGAGTTCAACGGGCGGGTTGTCTCTAACTTTCAACCGAATGACCGCTGAGTCCACATTTGGCATGGGCATAAACGAACCTCTTGACACTCTTGTAACAATGGATGGCTCTGTAAAATATTGAACGACGACGGATAGAGCTCCGTATGCTTTCGTTGAAGGTTTAGCGGTGATTCGCTCTGCTACTTCCTTTTGTATCATGACGATCAAATCTGAAACGGGTATCCTCTCCTCTAGAAACATCATGATAATCGGCGTTGTCACATAATAAGGGAGGTTAGCTATGAGTTTTGGCTTTTGATCGCCAAATTCTTCTTTAACGAGTCCCAGAAGATCGACTTTGAGCACGTCTTTGTTGATAATCTTTAAATTCTCATGGTGGCCAACGGTTTCACTCAGTACCGGAATCAACGATTTATCGATTTCTATGGATACAACTTTTTTGGCGTTTTCACACAAGACGTTTGTCATGACCCCGATTCCTGGTCCAATTTCAAGTATCATGTCATCCTTCGAGATATCAGAACCGTCCATGATGCGTTCTAGCACATTTTCATCAATGATAAAATTCTGTCCAAGTCCTTTGGTAAATTTGAAGCCATATTTTTCCATGATGTATTTAATCGTTCTTGGCGATGTCAATCGCTCCATAATGTGCCTCTTTCTATAAGTTTAATGACTCGATGGCGTCGATAAATTCTTCCCTAGTTATGCCATAGTGATTCAGTCGGTTGAGAAACTGCTTAGCGTTGCAATAGCCTATTCCAAGTTTCTTTCCAAGCAAATTTCTTCGTCTAGCTGAATCTTGGAACCCTTCGAGATCAAGTGCTATCAAATCCTGCTTTGTAAATAAACATTCTGTAAAGGCTTTAAGCGTTCTCACTTTAGAAAGCGCTTCAATGATACTCTCGGGTGTCGCATTCTCGATCCCGATATCGCCGTTGAGTTCTGCATCTTCTCGGCTTAAAAAAGCGTGTTTGCAGTTTTTAACGCGTTTTGAAATGCGTTCTCTTATGCGTTCTCCAGCATAATCCGGATCTGTAAATAAAATGACGCCCGTGGTCTGCGCGGCATACTCTATGCGTTTAAAAGTGGCTTCTGAAATACCAAAGCCCCTTGTGATAATCACTTCACAGTTTACTGCTTGCTTTACGGCCGATTCATCGTCCTTACCTTCGACCACAATTGTTTCTTTTATAGATTCCATAGTCACTCTTTCTTTCCCTTGCTCTATTTTCATGAATTGATCTTAAAAAAACGCTTCGCGTTTTCAAGCGTTGCTTTTGCCATCTCTTCATAGGATATGCCTTTAATCGTTGCCATTCTCTGGCAAGTGTGTGCCACAAACATTGGCTCGTTGCGTTTGCCTCGATTGGGCTCCGGTGTTAGATAAGGTGCATCCGTCTCAATCAATAATCGATCCAGCGGAATCGCTTCGACAACTTCGACTGTTTTACGCGCATTTTTATAGGTTACCGGTCCAGCAATAGATATCATCGCACCGAGTTTCACATATTGCGCTGCGAGTTCCCGGCTACCCGAATAACAGTGCATAAGCACACCCGTATCAAATGCGTGTTCTTCCTTTAAAATTCTGAGGACATCTTCATTGGCATCGCGATCGTGAATGATAATAGGTAGTTTAAGGCGCTTTGCCATGCGAATCTGAGCCACAAACCATTTAATTTGAATCTCTCTAGGAGAAAGGTCTCTATAATAGTCCAAACCGATTTCGCCAATTGCTTTGACGACTGGATTCGATGCCATCTGTTCAAGTTGCTCGAGCATCTCATCATCCATCGTTTCGGCATCATGCGGATGTATTCCAACTGCAGCGAATATGAAATCATATTGCTCCGCTAGAGCCACCGCTTTAACACTTGATGGAAAATCTGCACCTGGATTGAGTATATATGTGACGTCATTTAAACGGGCCCGTTTGATAACCAAATCTCTATCATGATCAAACTGCTCAGCATCTAAATGCGAATGTGAATCAAATAACAAATCTATCCCTCCAGCCTAACTATCATCGTTGTGTGTAATCTTCCTACTACTATTATGCCTTATTTACGAACAAAAAGAAATACCCTGTGTGGATACACAGGGTATACTTTGCTAAGATACAATACTTCCATCTTCAATGTCCGCTGTAAGCAATGTCAATTGCTCACCAGTTGTAGCGGCTAAAATCATCCCTTGAGATAGCTCACCTCTCAACTTGACTGGTTTTAGGTTGACGACGACGATGACATCGAGGCCAATAAGGGCTTCTGGCTCATAGTGCTTTGCAATACCAGATACGACCTGTCTTTGCTCATCACCTACTTTAAGCGTGAGTATTAACAGCTTATCTGCACTCGGATGCACTTTGCAGTCGATGACCTTTGCCACTCTCAGATCGACTTTAGCAAAATCATCTATAGTGATTTCTGGCTTGAGTGCAACTTTTTCTGTAGGTTTTTCTTCAGTGCGTTTTCCTTCAGATGACGCGGCTTCTCTCTTTTGATTCGAAAGCGCTTCAAGAGCCTCTAGTTCAACTTTAATGTCGATTCTAGGGAATAATGCATCGCCTTTTTTCACTAGAGTACCTGACTTATACACACCGAACGATGTTGCCGTATCCCATGCAGTATCTGCACCTTCTTCAATATTTAATTGTTCCCATATCTTTCTAGAGGTGTGAATTAAAAATGGTTGAATGAGAACAGAGATGATGCGTATGCTCTCGATCAGCGTAAATAGAACTGTATCCAGTTTACGTGAATTCGCATCATCCTTTGCAAGCACCCATGGCGCTGTTTCATCGATATACTTATTGGTGCGTCTAACTACTTTCCAAATTTCCTCTAAAGCGCCTGAAAAATCCAGATCATCAAGGCGTTTGTCTACCAAAAGGTTCGCTGAAACGGCAATTTTCTCAAGATCTGTGTCGAAGTCTGTTGACTCTCCCGCTGCAGGCACAATACCTTCTCTATATTTTTCGACCATGGAGATGGTACGAGATACCAGATTGCCAAGGTCATTAGCAAGATCCGCATTAATTCTGTTCAGTAATACTTCATTAGTAAACAGACCATCTTGGCCAAACGTATACTCTCTTAATAAAAAGTATTTTAGGGCATCCACGCCATATCTTTCGATAAGAACTACAGGATCGACAATGTTGCCTACAGATTTGGACATTTTTCCGCCTTCAAGTAGGATCCAGCCGTGACCAAATACTTTTTTTGGCACAGGTACATCAAGCGCCATCAAGATTGCAAACCAGATAATTGTATGGAATCTAACGATTTCTTTGCCTACCATATGGACATCTGCAGGCCAATATTTAGCAAATGCACCCTCTTTTATCTCCGGATAGCCTAGTGCAGTGATATAGTTACTAAGTGCATCCAGCCAAACGTAAATGACGTGTTTCTCGTCGTTTGGTACTGGTATGCCCCAATCAAATGTAGATCTAGACACACAGAGGTCATCGAGTCCTGGCTTGATGAAATTGTTGATCATCTCGTTAACTCTTGATTTTGGTTCAAGAATACCCGGGTTGGATTCAAATAGTTCAAGGAGTTTATCCTGATATTTTGAAAGCTTGAAAAAATAGGCCTCTTCTTTTGTGCTTTGAACGTCTCTGCCACAATCAGGACATTTACCGTCCTTAAGTTGGGATTCAGTCCAGAACGATTCACAAGGGGTGCAATACAACCCCTCATATTCACCTTTATAGATATCGCCTTTCGCCTGCAAAATCTCAAATATTTGAGATACGCGCCGCTGGTGATCATCATCCGTGGTGCGAATGAAATAATCGTATGATATTTCCATCGTTTCCCAGAGTTTCTTAATCTCTGATACGACCCCATCTAAAAATTCTTTGGGATGCAATCCCATTTCAGACGCGACGTTCTGAATCTTTTGACCATGTTCATCTGTACCCGTCAAAAACATGACGTCATAGCCTGTAACACGTTTATAACGTGCTATTGCATCAGCAGCTACCGTTGTATAAGTGTGACCAATATGCAGCTTAGAGCTTGGATAATAGATAGGTGTCGTTACATAATAAGTACCTTTTGACATAATCATAACCTCCTAACAAAAAATATAAAAACTCCGACCCACCAAGGGACGCAGTCAATGTCGTGTTACCACCCTAATTCAAAATTGTATCGCTACAATTTCCTCATTTTGATTAGATAAGCAAATGGTTGATCCTCTAATCAACTGTACGATAACGTGTACAAATCCGTAATGCGCTCAATCATGTCACGCATTCAGTTCAAGGGCCATTTTCACTGACTTGCCATCATCGACTTTCACCAACCGCCGACTCTCTAAGGATTTCAATCAATTACTCTTCCTATCACTACCTTTATACTATTGAATATGCAAATTTTAACACACGAAAATAAAAAGTGCAACGTAAAATATTTGTAACATTAAAAAAATGTATTGCACCTATCTTTATAATATGATATTAATAGACTAGTTTGAAAGAGGAAGCATTGTGACTGATTTCAATACGCTATATGAAAGAGGTGTTTATGTTAAATAGTTTTCACCCCCTACTCAACAACTATTCAAAAGGGAAAATTGATTCCATCAACTTTGATATGGATTTAGATAAAATATCAGTAGCAATAAGCGCTAATAATTCTTTAGAAGCTGCAGAGATAATATTCGAAGATGTAAAAGCATTCTACTACATCGATCATGATATGCCCACAGAGATTCACTTGTCTGATGACTCGCTCAATACAATCTCCTATGATACTTTTGGCTTCGGAGAATTTTCGGCTGCAAGTCCACAAACAGAGGACGAATTGTTTGTTTCGGTTCCCAATTTTGCTGTAAATATTAACGACTCTTCCTTATTCATTGATGCACACAAAATTCGTATCAATGACCAGGAATTCAGAGTTAGATAAATCCTTCCGTCCCTTCATCTTTTATTCTACCAGCATTTGATGTATAATAACCTTAATACACGGAGCTTAGGAGGCGCTATGGACAGTCAATTGGTCATAACATTTAAAGATTTTCTTCTATTCATATTATGGGGTGGTATCGTCACATTATTCGTCTACTTGATCTTAATCTTGAGACGTGTGCTAAAAGTCATGAAAGCATTCAACGAAGTGGTAGATGGCAATCGCGAAAATATCGATGCCACTTTGAATATCGTTCCCGATTTAACAAAACATGTTGAAGCGATTACCGGTGAAGTGGCACACGACGTTCAGGCGTTCCGTACGACCATTGATAACATCGCTGGTACGACCGAATCCATTACGGATACCATCAAAGAGAATCAAGGCTTCATGAATGGATTATCCTCATTAATGCATACGGTTGCAATGGGTAAGGCTTTTTACGACAAGTACTTTGCATCAAAAATTAACGATATTAAGGACACCGTAAGCGAGGCAAATGCCACTTTTAATGACCGTCATGACGAAACCCATAATTAGATTTTTGAGAGGCCATTACATGTTTATCGGGTAGTCAATTTTCGAACGCATACGTTGACATTTGGAATTTTATGTACTATCATGAGTCTAGGCAACTTACAATATTTGTCTTAGGAGGTAGTTCAAAATGAAATCAACGGGTATCGTACGAAAAGTAGATGAGCTTGGAAGAGTAGTCATTCCAATTGAATTGAGAAGAACACTAACAATTGGTGAAAAAGATGCATTGGAAATTTTCACTGAAGGCGAAACGATCATACTTAAAAAATATGAACCGGCATGTATTTTTTGTGGTCAAGCAAAAGGTGTTAAAAATATTAAAGGAAAAAACATATGCCCAGCATGTGTTGACGAAATCAAAGTATTATAGTTGATTGTATAAATAAAGCACCGACCTCGGAGGGTCAGTGCTTTTATATTTTTTGCTAGTAAGTATTTGCCATCTAGTCCTCGATTAACACTGCATAAACTTCCGTTTTTTTGATTTTTCTCTCACTTGCTACAATTTTCATAGCCTCTTTTTTATCGATGCCTTCAGCAATAAGCCTTTCAACATGCATTTTCACAGTTTCTTCAGGATTATAAATAATCAGATCTGACTCAGTTTCTTTATACCCCTCGACAACTAACACAATCTCCCCTTTTATGTCATGTATTTCATAGTAAGACAAGATGGACTGAATCGTACCACGTCTAAATTCTTCAAACTTTTTAGTCAGTTCTCGAGCGAGCACCAACTTGCGATCACCAAAAACCTCTTGCATCACTTTCAGCGTTTCTTTAAGACGATGTGGCGATTCATAAAAGAGGATTGTGCGCGTTTCCTTCTTGATTTTTTCAAGAAGTGCGCGCTTTTGTTTTTTATCGCGGCTCAAAAAAGCTTCAAAAACAAACCGAGATGTGTCAAGTCCAGAACCCACCAGCGCTGTTGTAAATGCTGTGACACCAGGTACGACTTCAAAGTCCAGTTCGTTTTCGATACATAATCTCACAAGGGCTTCACCAGGATCTGAGATTCCAGGCATACCGGCATCAGTCACAAGTGCGATTTGCTCTCCACGTTTGAGTTTTTCAACAATTTCATTTCCAGCCTTTACCATGTTGTGTTCATGATAACTATGTAGCGGTTTGCTGATCTCAAAATGATTGAGCAACCTTATTGAATGACGTGTATCCTCTGCATAGACGACATCGCAGGCTTTGAGTGTCGAGATAACTCTATAGGTAATATCCTCTAAATTTCCAATTGGTGTGCCACATAAAAATAATTTGCCAGACATTATTTCACATCCCTTTTGAATACGGTAATGTTCTCCATCCCATAAATATCATGAATCTCAGAGGTATAACTTCCATCTTTTTCATAGACGATTAATGGATCTAGAAACTTAAGATCCGATTGACCCCCTTTAGTGCACATGATCAAAAATATATTTGGTCTTTTGTCAAGATAAGGCTGAATCATGCGAATCTCTTTAGGTTCAAGCTTATATTGCCTACATAGTGTGACGATATCTACTAACCGGTTAGGCCGGTGAATCATATAAAACCTACCTCTATGCTTTAATAGTCGGCTGGCATTCGCAACGATGTCTTCAAGTGAACAAAGTAACTCATGCCTTGAAATTGCTTTCTGAGCATGGTCATTTTTAATACCACCTTCGCTCTTCATATAAGGTGGGTTGCTAAAAACGACGTCGATAACACCACTTTTAAAATATTTGTGCGACTCAGTCAGATTGTCTTCTATAACTTCTATCTTGTCACTTAATTGGTTGAGATGCACGCTTCGATTTGCCATTTCAGCGACATCGTGTTGCACTTCAAACGTGTGTATTTTTTTAAAAGTCGACTTTCCAGAAAGCAAAATCGGTATAATACCCGTACCCGTTCCAAATTCAACGACTTGATCTTGAGGTTTGAGTTTAATGAAATTGCTAAGTAGTACGGCATCTATACCAAAACAGAACCCTTTTGGATCCTGAATGATTTTTAGGCCACCTAGCTGCAAATCATCAATTCTTTCATTGTCTTTCAATTCTATGTTTTCTTTCAATTCTATTTGTGCGTCCATCCACTGCCTCACTCATAAAAAGACGCTTTGAAATGCTTAAATTTCAAAACGTCTTTGTGTTTAATCTTCAAGCTTTTTAAGTTCTGCAAAATCAATTGGTCCCGCATCAACGATAACGGAAGGTACTGGTGGTGCATTTCTATTGACTTCAACGACTTTAACCTGCTCTTTTGTATACGGTACAATGTCTTCACTGAGTTCATTGGGTTTATCTTTCAGATAATGTCTAACCCTAACCTGCTCAAGGAGGATATTCGTGTCAACGACAACCGCTGTTCCTTCTGGCGTTTTAACTTTATCGCCTCTATTAGGCATCCCTACTCTGATTTGAACATAAGTATCATATTCATATTTCAAACAGCACATCAATCGTCCGCACAATCCTGAGATTTTTACTGGATTGAGTGATAAATTCTGATCTTTTGCCATCTTGATAGAAACGGGCGCAAAATCACCCAACCAGCTGCCACAACATATTTCACGACCACATGGTCCTAAACCTTTAACCATCTTTGACTCATCGCGCACGCCGATTTGTCTCAGTTCGATACGTGTTCTAAAGATTGCAGCAAGATCTTTCACGAGTTCTCTAAAATCTATACGTCCATCCGCAGTAAAGTAAAAAATAACTTTATTGTTGTCAAATGTATACTCTACATCGATGAGTTTCATGTCGAGTTCATGAAGTTTTATCTTTTCATGACATACTTTCATGGCTTCTTGCGCTTTTACTTTATTGTTCTTATGATTGGTATCATCTTCCTCAGTTGATACGCGAAGTACAGGTTTAAGTGGGCTCACGATCTGCTCTTCCGAAATGTCTCGCTTGCCTATGACGCACTCTCCGTATTCTATCCCTCTGGCGGTTTCAACAATCACATGGTCACCTTGATTAACCGGTACTTCTGCTGGATCAAAATAATAAATTTTTCCGGCTTTTTTAAATCTCACACCTACTACTGTGATCATTTATGCCTCCCTTTCAATACATTTAAATAACAGTTTATCTACTGTTAAATCAAAATTCATATTACTCTTGATTCTTTGATCAATCTCTTCTATTAGAAATATTAACTCAATAATCTTCTTTCTTGAAATGTTCATCGTTAGTTTGCTAAGTTGTTCCTTATAATTTAGTATAGAGAAATTCTCTGGACTAATCAATTGATAATTATGTGTTTCTCTAAAAATCATAACATCTCTTAAAAGAGAAGTCACCTGCGATAAAAAAGCGGTGATTTGAGCTTTTTCTTGCTTCATATAGGCGCCAAATTCAAGTACGCGTCCGGCATCCTGTTTCTCGATGCCATGTAAGAGTTCAAGCGCTTTAGATTGTAATATGGGATCCGACACATGCGTATAGGAATCATACACACTTACAATTTGACATCTTGACTGTACGGTCTCAAGTAGAGCTTCCATTTGCTGTGTCATGAGTATGAACACTGCATATTCCGGTGGTTCTTCTAGTACTTTCAAAATTCTATTTTGAGCACGTTCAGTCATGAGATGCACTTCGTTGAAAATAACGATTTTGTGCTTGCTTTCAAACGGTCTTATAAAGATAAATTCTTGAAACGCTTCAACCTGGGCGTTCTTAATAGAGGCACCATCTGGGACGACCACCATTAAGTCTGGATGATTGTCAGAAGCGAGCTTTAGACAAGACGAACAGGAACCACAACCTGTGTGTTCCTGTCTACAAAGAATGTTCTTTGCAATTGTTTTAGCAAGTTCTAAATTTTCCGTTCCAGAAATCAAGTAACTGTGAGATAAGTGACCTTTTTTAATAGCATCACTGAAAAAATCAATAATCTTAGTCATCAAAAACCTACTACAATTTCAAATAATTCTCTACATCGATGACGAACACCGTTGCGCCACCAACAGAGATTTCCAGTGGCATGCCCATGACGCTATTATCACCCATAAGAGAGGTTGTGGTCGTAATTTCTTTTCTTGTCTTGCATGTTTCTTCTATAATCTTAATTGCATCATCCACACGTTCTTTGGGGATCCCTATGATTAAGGTCGTGTTGCCAGATTTTAAAAATCCTCCTGTCGATGCGAGTTTCGTAACACCAAAATCAGAAGCATTCAATTTTTTAACGAGTGAATGTGCATCTTCATCATGTACGATAGCGATGATCAGTTTCATAAAATCCCTCCTATTCACGAAATATTTTTGTAGCTAAGTTAATTATACCACAAAAATGTCATTTAATTCACCGTTCCAATTTTATTGAGAGGTATGAACCTAAAGACAACTTTACCAATGATGTCATCTTCCGATATGAACCCTAAATCCCTACTATCATAACTGACGCTTCTATTATCTCCCATTACAAAGAACTTGCCATCAGGAATCGTCTGAAGTGTCACATTTTTATTGGTTGCCGAGCTAATATAGGGTTCATCAATCGTGACACCGTTTATTTTTACGACGCCATCTGTTATCTCAACAGTATCATTTGGACCTGCAATTACGCGCTTAATGAGGTTTTTCCTCTCCCCTTCTCTGTGCAGAATCTTTTGTAGAAAATTCAAGCTGTCAAAATCTGCTTGTGATAAGGTTAATTCCGATTTAAATGAAATGATATCACCTTGTTCTATGCTACCAAGTTTAACCATAAAAAGCATATCTTTTTCTACAAGCGTTGGGTACATGGACGTATTATAAACGGTTGTTGTGGCAAAAAAGAAATTGTAAATCAAAAATATAACCAAAGTTATAAGTATTGCTTGAACCCATTCAAAAATCTCGTGTTTTACTTTATTCATGCTTCACCTCAATCATCTATTTTAGGACTTTAATATATGTTTTCTCATCTGGAAATAATTTAAGTGTTTCCTTATGAATGCGTTCACCTGGCACTAAAACAGGTATCCCTGGAGGATATGGGATAACATATTCAGCAGATATTTTTCCGATGCTGGCATCTAGATCAACTAAGATGTTATCTAATCGAACGGCATCGCGAGAACACATCCTATAAGTGTCTTTTGATGCGATTTCTCGATAGATCGCTTCATAACGAATCGCTTCCTTGATTGAAATATCAGATAATGCCTCTAACATCTTTCGATCTAGTTGAATCAGGGCAACCTTTAACGCTTCAAAGTCCGAAGCCACGTTGCAAAAACTCGACATTAACAACACCATGGTCTTTGAATCATATTCGGACTGGATGCCATATTCCGATCTAAGTCTTTTTGACAATGTATAGCCGTCTGAAGTACCCAATCTGAAGCAATCTTCATTTATTTTTAAAATGATTTTTGTTATGTCCATACAACTAAATCTATGTGCACCAATACATTTTAAAGTGGCAATTGTATCATATAAGGCTTCAATTTCCCATTCAAGCGCATTTGAACACTGCTTACCTTTTTCTTGTATCACGTTTAGCATACTGTCTACAGAAGCCATTAATAAATACGACGGGCTACTAGACTGAAGACTTTTCAAATACCAGTCTACTCTAGACAACTGATAGTCTGTAAGTATTGATTGCTTAGAAAAATGAAGTCCCGCCGTTTGTGTAAGCGCAGGCAGTGTTTTATGAAAACTTTGTACAACGATATCAGCGCCTAAATCCAAAGTGGATTTCGGACCGTTTTCATGAAGAAATAAGTGCGCACCATGTGCCTCGTCCACTAGAACCGGAATACTCAGCGCATGACACTTATTAATCACATCCTTTATAGAATAACATAACCCTTCATAAGTTGGATAGGTTAAAATACAAATCTTAACATCTTTCATGCGTTCATTTAAGTTGCTAGTATCTAAGTCCGTTGGGATACCGAGATAATCATCAATTTCAGGGTAGAGATAGACCGGTATCAAGCCATTCATTTCAATAGCGTTATACACGGATTTATGCGCATTGCGGTTTATTAAGATTCGATCGCCAGGTTCCGTAGTACCTAAAATCATACTCAAGATGCCAACCGTACTACCGCCGACTAGTAGACGCGTTCGCTCAGCGCCATAAATATTTGCGAGGGCATGCTCTGTTTCTAGAAGGCATCCTTCAGGGTCGTGTAGATGATCGGCACCTGGAATCTCAGTGATATCATAAGTGAGAAGCGGCTCCAATCCATTGAATAGCAGTCTTCCATTTTTATGGCCGGGCATGTGAAATGAAATCAAATGCTCTTCTTTTATTTTATTTAGTGCCGAGAGTAATCTCATGAGGTCACCTGTCTTTATTTATTTATTTCTTCTTTTTATGTTTTCTTACATGTTCTTCCATGCTTTTGACATTCTTTTTTTTCGCTTTATAATACAAGATATCGCGACCCAAATCGGACCATGAATAAAACATGGCCACGACAAAAAAAAGTACGATTAATCCAATAAAAAACCAATCAATTACAGACATTTTAACCTCAACTTCTAGTCATCTATCAAATCTCGTCTAAAGTGAACAAATCATGTTTCTTTAGAATATTAAACACTTTATTATCGATTCTTAAGAGTTCTATTTTCATTTTTTTGAGTGATACTTTTAATTCTTTTGAAATCGCTTTGGGTTCCAATCGCTTACAATCAATCCCATAATGGTACTTGAAAATCACTTCGGATTGTTCATCAAAAACCGCCTCATCCAAGATGAGACGGAGTTTATCGTTTACTAGTTCAATCAATTTAGGATCCATCTAAATACCCTTTCCCAATGCAGTTAATAGTTCATATGATTTGGTTATATAATCCTCTGATTTTGTGTTGAAGATGACAATCCTTGGGTCACTTGTTTCTTTGTTTGTTTCTTTGTTTGTTTCTTTGTTTGTTTCTTTGTTTGTTTCATCTTTAAGACAGTTTTGAGACGCCAAAGTGTTCTTGAGTTGTAGTGCCGTTCCAATGTTCCCATCAAATATTTCTATTTTTCCACCAAAATAGATGCGAATGTAATCCTTTAGAAAAATATAATGCGTACAACCGAGAACGATATTCTGTGCTTTAGGTATATGTTGTTCTAAAAAAGACTCGACACATGCTTTAGTATAGTCTATGTCCGACATGTGGTTTTCAACACAATCTACCCATTCTGGTGCAGGTAATTTCACGATACGATAGCCATCATCCAAGCTGTCAACCAAATTTAAGAATTTTTCTTCTTTCAAAGTCATCTCAGTTGCGATCACTACAACGGGACCAACAGACTGCATAAGGGCTGGTTTAATGGCCGGTTCCATACCAATGATTGGAATGCTATATATATCCCTTAACTGGGTGACCGCTGCACTCGTTGCCGTATTACATGCAATTACGATAGCTTTGACATTATAAGCTATCAACTGGTCACAGATTTTTTTAGAGAGTTCAAAGACTTCTTCTTTCGTTTTTGTTCCATATGGGGCATTTTTTGAGTCACCAATATATATAAAAGACTCATTCGGTAACAATTCGCTAAGTGTATGTAGGACAGATAGGCCACCGAGACCAGAATCAAAAATCCCGATTTTGCTTTTTTTATTCAAACGACGCACCACCATTTTTTTATCTATAATTAATTATATCATATTTTAATTTGATTTACATCTTATGACATGATTGATAAGGTTTCATATTCGCTGTATAATGCTAAGATAAATGATAGTTATGAGGTTGACATGTCCGATATAAGAATCAATTGTAAGTTGTGTATAAACTACTATGTTACATGGGACAACAATAACCCTATGGGTTGTAAAAAATTTGGTTTCAAGTCTCGCATCATGCCGTCAGAAGTGGTCTACCGTTCATCGGGCGCACTATGCAACGGTTTCGAACCGAAAATTCTAAAATGACTTTAGACCCTACAAATAAAAGCATTGTAAAGCGTTTTTGCTTAACAATGCTTTTAACATCTTATATAGTTTTCTATTTATTACCTTCGAGTTTCATGTCACCTGGCTTAATCCAGTTTTTCTTTCTCATCCATTCACTAACAGCTAATGCTATCAGAGCAGGCAATATAAAATGCATTGCAGCAACCATGATTAAAAAGGTCGTCGTTGTGACACTATCTGACATCTCTGCATACGCGCCGAATTGACCAACAAGGCCGCTGGTTCCCATACCTGCACCAACACTGTTACTTTCCATTTTAAGTAACGTCGTGCTGATTGGCCCTAATATGGCACTGGCTACAATCGGAGGGATCCATATCTTTGGATTTTTTATGATATTAGGCACCTGTAACATTGACGTTCCAAGTCCTTGAGCGATCGCGCCACCAAAACCATTTTCCCTGTAGCTAATTGCAGCAAATCCAATCATGTTGCAGCAACAACCAACAAGTGAAGCGCCACCTGCAATGCCTGATAATCCAAGAGAAATTGCAAGTGCAGCACTGCTTATTGGCAATGTCAATACGATCCCCATGATTACAGAGACGATGATGCCCATCGGAATGGGCTGTAGTTCTGTAGCGGTATTGATTACCTCTCCAATCGCCTTCATGAAACTGGCGATAACAGGGCTTATAGAAACACCTACCAAGCCACCTACTATGATCGTTAAAGCGGGGACGATTACGATGTCCACTTTCGTTTTGCCCGCGATTAGTTTGGAAAACTCTGCCGCTATCAAACCCGATACAAAGGCTCCCATAGGCTCGCCTATAGTGATTGCCATCTGGCCAGTTTCCAAAAATTTTATACTGCCAGCACCGATAACACCTGCTACCATAGATGCAAAAATGCCAAGTGGGGAAGCTTTTACGCTATAGGCAACTGCAGCACCGATTGCTGGACCCATCATAACTTGTGCAAATTTTCCAAAATTGGCCAGCATCGTTATTCCTGCCAATTCGCCAATTTGTTTTAAAATAAGACCTATAATCAATGAAGAAAATAGACCCAGCGCCATACCATTCAATGTTTTCGTTAAATAATTTCTAATTTTCATAGTATCAACCTTTCTTGTGGCCATTCACTTGTATTGTCACATAACTTCCAAAAAAAGGAGACATATCTCCTTAATCAATGAAACCTTTTTCTCGTAGTTCATTCATAATCAGCAAAAATACTTTCTCACTTGGCACTGCAATCGTGTGAATATGGTCACCCTTTGTGAGTGATGCCAAAGGTTTTGAGTCAGTGGCTTTTACTTTTTCAACAAATCTAGAAACCTCATTTCTTGTTGAAATAAGCAGAGTTCCCACAATTTCACCATAGACTGGATGTTCAACGATGACATCTATAATTTTCCCGCCATAATCAACAATAATTAGGAGCTCTTCCTCCATACGATCAAAACCGTTGTGTTTCGATACAAATGTTTTAATCAATTCGTCACGAGCGTTATTATTTTGGATTAGATAGCCACTCGATGTCGCAAGCACCGGCAAACCTTTTGCCCTAATAATAGCAATATCTTGAACGATTACTTGTCTTGAGACCCCAAAAAAGTCTGCCAAATCTGAGCCAGTAATCGGATCACCCGATTGCGTCAACTTCTCTACGAGCAATCGCCTTCTTCCTTCAGACATACATCCTCCCTAAATCCTCTGTGAGTCAAATGTAGTAACCATTATAAGTTTTCTGCTAAATTTTTAATCTTATCTTCTTCTATTTTAACGATCTTTTTAATATTTTCATTAGAATTAGAAATATGGTTGATGAGCGCATTCCTAGTTGCTTCTACATCGCGATTTTTTATGGCGGCGACAATAATGCGATGTTCCTCAAGAGCATCCTTCATTCGACCATTAGACCGTAACGAGTTGTTACGTGATGTTTTAATAAAGAGTTGGAAATCGTTAAGAACGCTTTCAAGATATCTGCTTTTCGTAATTTGATACAGCGTTTCATGAAACTTAGTGTTAAGTTCAAACAATTTATCAACATCACCTTTAGTCGAATAAAACTCCATCAGGTCAAATATCTCTTCAAGTTCTTTAATCTCTTGATCTGTAATGCGTTCAGCTGCCCATTGGCCTACCAAACCTTCAATACAGAGTCTGATGGTAAGAATGTCGTCAATATCTTCTTTGCTGATACCTTTAACAACCACCCCTCTATTTGGGATATTGTCCACCAAGCCATCGAGTTCTAATTGCTTCAAAGCTTCTCTAACCGGAGTCCTACTGACACCGAGTTCATCAGCTAATTTAATTTCAACCAATTTATCCCCAGACGCATATCTACCATTGAGAATGTCCTCACGAATTTTCTCGAAAATGAGCGATGTTAAAGATTTGTTCTCTTTCTTTTGATCAAAAAGATCCATAGTTTCCTCCGAGGTTTTCATTGAAGCCTGATTTCATGAGATATGAATGCAGTCGTCACTATCATTTTAACGATTAAAGCATGGTGTGTCAAATCAAATTGCGCGCTGTGCATTTATGTGGATAATTTTCGAAATTACACACTTTATCCAGTATGGATTCACAATTTGTTTAAAGGAAAATGCGGTTTTCTAGGAGGGACATGTTTTAAATATGTATTTTATGCTTTAACTATGTATTTTATACTTTAACTATGTATTTTATACTTTAACTATGTATTTTATACTTTAACTATGGCTATAACGCGCTAAAAAAAAAAGTCCAATCCTAAGATTGAACTTCTTTTTTTTGGAACCAGCAACGTTCTACTCTCCCAGGCAGCTGCCCGCCAAGTATGAGAAAAATGCTCCGCATTTTTTCTCACCCGACATGGGAAAACGCAGTTTTCTAGGAGGGACATGTTTTAAATATGTATTTTATGCTTTAACTATGTATTTTATACTTTATCTATGGC
>JBBRVO010000005.1:0-58437 GCA_038246775.1 Peptostreptococcales bacterium
GGTCCCAGAAGTTTGCTTAAGGGTTCCGGCAATGAGATTGAGAAGTGTCGTTTTGCCAACGCCGTTGTCGCCCACGATACCAATGCGGTCATTTTGAGCAAAGAAGTATTCAAAGTGATCAAACAGTATATTGTCGTCAAATGCCATGCCGAGGCTTTTGATCTCTATGATTTTGCCGCCAAGTCTCGAATAACCAACTTCGATACCCATTTCTAAATCGGTGTCGTTTTTCATCTCGGATTTAAGAATTTGGAAGCGCTGGATACGTGACTTTGATTTTGTACTCCGCGCTTGAACACCTGCGCGCATCCAGGCGAGTTCACGTTTATACATGTTTTTTTGCTTTTGAGACATACTGGCTTCAAGCGCCATGCGCTCACTTTTCTTTTCAATAAAATACGCGTAATTCCCCATATATTCATAAAGCTTACCACGTGAAAGCTCTATAGTCTTGTTAACAATACGGTCGAGAAAATAGCGGTCGTGGGTAATCATGATTAAAGCGCCGCTACGCTGTTTTAAATAGGACTCAAGCCAAAAAATCGTCTTGCTGTCGAGGTGATTGGTTGGTTCGTCAAGAACGAGTAAATCGCAAGGCGTTACCAAAGCTTCAGCCAAGGCGACGCGTTTCTTTTGTCCCCCTGAAAGCGTGCCAATTTTGGCGTCAAAATTCTCGATACCAAGCGCATTGAGTATGCTCTTAACTTGAAATTCCAAATCGAAGAGTTGATTGGAAGTCATCTGGCCTGTAAGCGTATCAAATTCTCTTTGGAGCGTTTCATCATGAGGGGCTAAAGAAAGCGCTTGCATCGTGTGCTCATACTTCCTGATGAGGGTCATCGTCTCTGAGCGGCTGCCGAAAACTTGCTCAAGGACTGTATGATCACCAGAAAAATCTTGTTCCTGTTCTAAGTAATTAATTCTGAGATTTTTCATGGCCATGATTTGGCCTGAATCTGCAGGTTCAATTCCAACGATGAGCTTGAGAAATGTTGATTTTCCGGTGCCGTTGATGCCGATCAAGCCTATTTTATCTGCGGAGTCGATGGAAAAATCAACCGCATCGATTAATTGAATCAAGCTATAGCTTTTAGACAGTTTTTCACAGGTCATTAAATGCATACTATTTTACACCTTTTTATGATTTATTTTATAAATTTTACTCTCTCTATTTTACCATAATATGTTAGACTATTGTAGTAGCGATAATTAGTCTAACATTCAGGAGGCAATGACATGAAATTATTATTTGAAGCGCACCGTTCACAACTTGGCAGTTTTTTAGAAGTTGGCGACATGGCGATTCTCTTTTCAGGTAAAGCACCTAAAAGTACCGCAGATGCTCATTATTCATTTTTACCGAACAAAAATTTCTATTATTTTACGGGATGCACTCAGGAACAATTTATAGTAGCACTAATAAAAACAGAGGCAGGTTTTGAAACGACGCTTTTTATAGAAAAACCAGACTACGATGTGGAAAAATGGGTGGGTCGCAAACTCACAAAAGAATCAGCCACTAAAATTTCTGGCATCACAGATATTCAATATCTGGACACCTTTATCACTTGGGTTGGAAAATCAGTTTACAATGGCAAAGTCGAGCGATTATTCCTCGATCTTGAGAAACTTAGCTGGGACGAAGACGATAGTCCCGCGGCAGCTTTTGCAAGGGAATTCACTAAGAGATACCCGTTTGTAACCATAAAATCGCTGCACTTCATTCTTTGTGAATTGCGTGTGATTAAAGCGGATAAAGAAGTTGATTTAGTAAAAAAAGCCATTGATATCACGCAAATCGGTCTTGATAATATTTTAAAAATGCTTAAACCGGGTGCGTTTGAATATGAACTTGAAGCGACATTTGCCTATCATATTCGCATGAACGGCGCAGAAAGATGCTCGTTTGAAACCATTGCTGCGTCTGGCGGAGATGGTGTCATCCTTCACTATGTTGAAAATAGCAAACAAGTAAAAGATGGCGATCTCGTATTGCTAGATTTAGGCGCACAGTATGATCAATATGCCGCAGATATTTCAAGAACCTATCCGGTAAACGGCAAATTTACTGACAGGCAAAAGCAAATTTATAATAGTGTCTTAAAAGGGCAACAAGCCGTTATCGATGCGATGAAACCAGGCATTCCCTTTGAAGATCTCAATGTAATTTGCCAAAAAACTTTGACAAAAGAATTGAAGGCAATTGGTCTCATTAAAGAGGATTCTGAACTATCTAAATATTATTATCATGGCGTTAGCCATTACCTAGGGCTCGATGTTCACGATATCGGCAGTAGAAATGGTTTGCTTAAACCCGGTATGATTCTCACCGTTGAGCCAGGCCTTTATATCGCGGAAGAAAATATCGGCATCCGCATTGAAGACGATGTCCTCATCACAGAATCGGGTAATGAAGTGCTGTCAATTGGGATCCCGAAAACAGTTGAAGCCATTGAAGCACTTATGGAAAAAGCTTAATGGAATGCAGGCCAAATTGTGGCGCATGTTGCATCGTTCCATCTATCTCGACGAAGACCTTAAAGTTACCAGAGGGTAAGGCGGCAATGACGCCTTGTATCCATCTCGATTCCAATATGCTGTGCAAAATTTTTGATAGCATTGACAGACCTAAGGTATGTGCAAGTTTAAAGCCTTCTGAAGAGATGTGCGAAAATAGCAGAGAGGACGCCATGGCGTATTTGACTTGGCTTGACTGCGAAACGCGCTAAACTTTTGAAAAAAGAAATGCGAAAAACTTTAAAAAAAAGGTTGACAGCAAATTTTTAAACGCCTATAATCAGTTCAATATACAAAAATACACGATTTAAAGACGATGAAGAGAAGAGTAATCCGAAACAGACGTTCAAGCGAGCCAATGACGGTGTGAGATTGGCAACTGAGTTTTAGATGAAGAACATCTCTGAGTTTCTAACCGAAAGCTTTCGCAAGTAGGATTAGACGTTTCTGGCACGTTATAGCTGGTAGATATCGACCCTTTCCATAGGTCCGTATCGATGAGATGGATCGCAAGATCAATTTGGGTGGTACCGCGGAAGTTAGCTTTCGTCCCTGTTAGTTTATAACAGTGACGAGAGCTTTTTTTATTGCCCTCAAACCCATTTGAAAGGAGTTTGCGACTATGAAATCAATTGAGAGAACGCATTATTGTGGCAGTATAAGACCCACACAAATCGACGCCAAGGCGACACTTAAAGGCTGGGTTCAAAGGCGAAGAGACCTCGGCGGCGTCATTTTTATCGATTTAAGAGACAAATCTGGAATTTGTCAAATTGTATTCGATTCAGCTGTTATGGGACAAGAGCAATTTGCAAGTGCTGAGCGCTTGCGAAACGAATACGTCATCGAAGTCACCGGACGTGTGGAGCAAAGGAGCGAAGAAACGATTAACCCATTGATACCAACAGGTGAAGTGGATGTGCGGGCAGAATCGATGCACATTTATTCAGAGTCAAAAAATACGCCGTTTCGAATTGGTGACTCACAGGGCATCAAAGAAGAGCTAAGGCTTAAGTATCGATACCTAGATTTGAGAGCACCTGAGATGCTTGCAAATCTTCAAATGCGCCAAACGGTGACTCAAGCAGTCAGAACACATATGATTGAACTCGGTTGCCTAGAAGTTGAGACCCCTATTTTGACAAAGAGTACACCAGAAGGCGCTCGAGATTTTCTCGTACCGAGCAGACAATCGAAAGGAAGCTTTTATGCCTTGCCACAATCGCCACAGATATATAAGCAACTGCTCATGGTCAGCGGCATTGACCGTTATTTTCAAATCGCCAAGTGCTTTAGGGACGAAGATTTAAGAGCGGATCGTCAACTTGAATTTACACAAGTTGATATGGAGTTTTCATTTGTTGATGAAGAAGCGATTATCGGAATGCTTGAAACGCTTTTTCAAAAAATCATGAAAGAAACCCTCGGCCAAAACATTAAGCTTCCAATGCCGCGCATCACCTATCAAGAATCCATGGAAAGCTATGGTTTTGACAAACCGGATCTGAGGTTTGACATGCCGATGGTGGATTTGACGGATTTTATGAAAAGCTGCGATTTTAAGGTTTTCAAAGAGGTGGCAAAGTCTGGCGGGATAGTAAAAGCGTTAAATATTAAAGGTGGTCAGGAGCTGACTAGATCCCAGATTGAATACTTGACCGAACGTGCCATCGAACATGGCGGCAGCGGGATGGCATGGATTGCCCTAGATGCACAGGGCGCTATTCAATCGATTTTGACAAAATATTTTTCAGAAGAACAAATGAAAAAACTTCTGGAGACAATGGATGCGCAGCCTACTGATATGATCATCTTTTGTGCGGAACCGAAAGAAAAAGCGCGTGTGATATTGGGGCATCTAAGATTGGATATCGGCGACATGCTCGGCCTTCGTAAAAAAGATGATTTTGCCTTTGTCGTCGTCACCGATTTTCCGTTATTTGAATACGATGAAGTCGCTAAGCGCCATGTGGCGATGCACCATCCGTTTACAAGACCAAAAGATGAGGACGTTCAGTATTTTGAGACAGAGCCATCAAAGATGCGCGCGAAAGCGTATGATGTCGTTTTAAATGGCATCGAACTCGGCAGTGGTAGCATACGCATACACGATCGAGACATGCAAAGCAAAATGTTTAAAGCACTCGGCCTTTCAGATGAACAAGTTGAAAATCGATTTGGGTTCATGCTCAAAGCCTTTGACTATGGCGTACCGCCACATGGCGGCTTCGCTTTTGGCCTTGATCGTCTGATTATGATGCTCGTTGGCGCACCTACGATTCGTGAAGTCATCGCATTTCCTAAAATGAGAGATGGCTCTTGTGCCATGATGGACGCACCTTCAGAAGTAGACCCTGATCAACTTGAAGAATTGTCCATTTACCTAAACAGCGCACTTGAAAACGAAAAAGTTAAGAAGACACTCGATCTCAATGTGATTGAATATGTATCTGACCTATCGAGATTAGCGCTCACGCAGCAAGAAAAAGTGAGCTTTGCAAAAGATCTACAAGACGTCATCGCCTTTGCCGATCTAATTGCAAAAGTAGATGTCAGCGATGTCCCACCACTTAACAATGTATTTGCTAACGTCAACAGGTTTAGAAACGATGTCAGCATGCCATCATTGACTTTGGATGAGGCACTGAAAAATGCACCTGAACGAGAAGCGGTGTACTTCTTCGTTCCTAAAACAGTCGAATAGGAGGCGCCATGCAGACTTTAATCTATGAATCGATGAAAGACCAAATAAAATTATTGCAGTCAAAAGCCATCTCAAGTGTGGATTTGACAAAAGCCTATCTGATGCATATTGAAGCGACAGATGACGCCATTGGCGCTTATCTACATGTGGACGGAGCGGGGGCACTAAAAGCTGCTGAAGCCGTCGATGAAAAACGTCTAAGTGGTGAATCACTTAGTGTAGTAGCAGGCATCCCCATGGCGATCAAAGACAACATCTGCACGATAGATATGCCGACGACCTGCGCTTCCAAAATGCTTGAAGGTTTTATGTCCCCTTATGACGCGACAGTGGTTAAACAGCTCAAAGCAGCTGACGCCGTAATCCTTGGCAAACTCAATATGGACGAATTTGCAATGGGCGCAACCACTGAAAATTCGTATTTCAAAAAGACGCGCAATCCAGTGGATCAAAACCGCGTACCAGGTGGCAGTTCTGGTGGTTCGGCGGCAGCGGTTGCCAGCCATCAAGCGGTTTACGCACTCGGTTCCGATACAGGTGGCTCGGTCAGACAACCCGCTAGCTTTTGTGGCGTTGCAGGCCTCAAGCCAACCTATGGTCGGTTTTCGAGAAACGGCCTCATCGCATTTGCCTCATCACTGGATCAAATCGGACCAATCGGAAAAACGGTTGAGGATGTAGCAATGATCTATAAGCTGCTAGCCGAGTTCGATGAGAAAGACAGCACCAGCGCACCCTCTGAGCACCATACATTAGCAAGTTTACTTGATAAGGATATCTCAAAGATGAAAATTGCGCTGCCTAGATCCTTTTTCTCAGAGGGTATACAAGGCGATGTGAAAGAAGCGGTCTTACATGCGGCAAGCGTATTTGAATCACTGGGTGCAACGATTGAGGACGTGGATTTAAAGCGACTGGATGCAGCGCTTCCGGCGTATTATCTCATCTCATCGGCAGAAGCCTCTTCCAACCTGGCAAGATTCGATGGTGTAAAATACGGCTATAGAACTGAAGACTTTGATAGTATTGAAACCCTCTACAAAAGAACGCGTGGCGAAGGGTTTGGACGCGAAGTGAAACGTCGCATTCTCCTCGGTACTTATGCACTGAGCTCGGGCTATTACGACGCCTACTATCAGAAAGCTTTAAAAGTGAGAAGCCTTATCAAGTACGAATACGATAAGATCTTTGAAACGTTTGATTTTGTCTTATCTCCAGTAGCACCGACGACAGCGTATGCTTTTGGTGCCAATGATAAAAACCCCGTTGAGATGTACCTTGGCGACATCTATACCGTACCCATCAACATCGCAGGCGTTCCTGGGATTTCCGTCAACTGTGGCTTTGATAAAAACCATCTGCCCATCGGCATGCAGCTCGTTGGGAAAGCCTTCGATGAACGCACGATCTTATCAGCAGGCCACGCCTTTGAACAGACGAAAAAGCTATGGAGGGCAAAATTATGAAACCAGAACACGTTGACTACGAAGTTGTCATCGGCCTTGAAGTCCATGTAGAACTCAGCACGCAATCTAAAATATTTTGTAGCTGTTCGACGGCTTTTGGCGCAGCACCTAATACACAAGTTTGTCCGGTCTGTTTGGGCATGCCGGGCACACTTCCTGTCTTAAACGGCGCAGTCGTTACTTCGGCAGTGAAGGCGGGTTTAGGACTCGATTGCACCATCACGCCGTTAGGGAAACAAGATCGAAAAAACTATTTTTATCCAGATTCACCCAAAGCGTATCAGATATCGCAAAGTGACTTGCCCATTGCCATGGGTGGCCATCTAGACATTGAAACGTCAGAAGGCTTAAAGCGCATTGGCATCACTAGGCTGCACATCGAAGAAGATGCAGGCAAACTCGTACATGACGCTTCAAAAGGCACACTAATCGACTATAACAGATGTGGTGTGCCCCTGATAGAAATCGTCTCCGAGCCTGATCTCAGGTCATCTGAGGACGTGCGTGCCTATCTACAGAAGTTACGTGCGACGCTGATGTTTTTGGACATTTCCAGTTGCAAGATGAACGAAGGTGCTTTTAGATGTGACGTGAACCTTTCAGTCCGTGAAAAAGGGACGCAGGCGTTTGGAACCCGAACTGAAATGAAAAACCTCAACTCGTTTTCATTTATCTCAAAAGCCATTGAAAATGAGACGCAGAGGCAAATCGCCTTGATAAAGTCAGGCGGAACGGTCGTTCAAGAAACGCGGCGGTGGGATGCTACAAAAGGTCAGTCCTTCTCCATGCGGACGAAAGAGGATGCACATGACTACAGATACTTCCCAGATCCAGATTTGATGCCAATCGCCATTGATGACGCCTTTTTAGAGGTTTTGAAAAAGACGTTGCCTCTTCTCCCAGAAAATTATAAGCGTCAGTTTATCAGCAAATACGGCATCAAATCCGCTTTAGCTGAAGGACTCGTCTCATCGCGCAGCATCGCAGAATTCTATGACGCTTGTACGGGATTTACGACGTATTACGAGAGTCTTGGCAATCTCATTGTCACGGATGTTTTTAGATTGATGGGCTCACAAGATGAGGATCGTTTATTGCCAGTAACGCCAGAACAGTTAGGGGCACTTGTAACACTCATCGGCAGTGATAAAATCAACCTGAGTATTGCAAAGCGCGTCTTGACTGAAATGTGGCAAAGTGACAAGATGCCAGAAACTATTATTGAAGCAAAAGACCTTTGGCCCATCGTGGATGTAGAAGCATTGACGCTTTTAGGAAAAGAAATCATAGAAAAAATGCCCCAAATCAAAGTGGATTACCTGAGTGGTAAAACAAAGTCATTTGGCGCATTTATGGGTCAGATGATGAAACAATCAGAAGGAAAGGCAGATCCGAGTCAATCGGAAGCGGTATTTCTTGAAATTATGAAGGCCTAAACGCACGCGAAATCGCGAGTGCACCCATAACGGTTGGTTACAAACCGATGCAATGGATAGAGGCTAGTGAATTGATTGCAGCGAACACAAAGGTCGCGGCGAGATTCGAAGTGACATTGTCGCTATCGAATCGCGGTGAGACTTCGGCAATATCAAATAGGACGACTTTTCCAGACTTAAAGAGTATTTTAAAGAACTTCAAAACGCGTTCAGGGCTAAGACCAAGGGGTTGGGTAGCGCTGACGCCCGGCGCGAAAGCTGAAGAAAATACATCTGTGCAAATCGTCACGTAAAGCTGGCTCTGTCTTTCTAAAAAGACATCCAGCTTTTTTAGTGCCTCTGTTAAATCACCTTCTCCAATATCCTTCGCCATCAGGTACTCAGTGCCCATACGTTCAGCCGTCTTAAACAGATCCACCGTATTGCCGCGCTTTTGAATGCCAATGGCAAAATAATTGAACGGCTTACTGGCGTGTAATAAATCATCATAGATTTGTCTGAACATAGTCCCTGAAGACCCTTGGACCTCATAAGGTCTTATGTCAAAATGCGCGTCAAAATTGACGATAGCAGGTGTCAACCCGCGTTTTATTAGACCTAGATAATCGCCATAAGCGACCTCATGACCGCCGCCAAGGACGATTGGAAATAAACCAAGACTAAGGACCTTATCAACCGCATCGGCCAGTGTACGTTGGCTGAGTTCGAGATTGCCATCGTCGCAAAGGATATTGCCGGCATCAAATAGTCTGAGCTCGGATGTAAAGCTACATGGGAGATTGCAGAGTTCCTTTCGGATACTGAGTGGTCCTTTTGCTGCACCGGTTCGACCAAGATTTCGCTTAACCCCTTCATCGCTGCAGAAACCGAGGATGGCGACGCCAATTTCAAAGTGGGGTAATGGCTTTGACAAATCTGTTAAATCAAGGGGCTGAACCCATTGATGCCATCTAAAGGCATCGTAGTTGACTAATGAATCGATGCGTCCTGTCCAGATGTTCATATCGGGTTTTTGATAAGTATGATTCATAAATAGACCTCTTTGCTTATATTCTATAATATTTTTCGTAAAAATAGGCTTTACTAATAGTATAGACTATCGTTTATCAATTTTGCGTCTATATATCTTTACATTTTAGTCGCAATTATCAAAAAATGCTATTTGAATCGAAAAAGAGGTATGTTAAAATAAAGAGGTAAAATTAATTCGTGAGACTAAATAAAATGAGTAAAAAACATTAATGGAGGTCATATGATTATTGATTTAAAGCAAAACTTCAAATTGGACGAAGTGGACAGCCTAATCGTTTGTATAGGACTAGAGTCGCCGGTGCCAGAGTATCTCGCATTACCAATAAAGCAATTGAAAGAAAATGAAGCTTTTGAATCAAAGATAGGACAAATGCAACCTTTATCATTGGTCAATGCAGGTAAATACCATGAAATCGTATTATTGGGAATTGGGGATGAAACGACATTTTCTCTAACAAAATATAGAAAAGGTCTCGCAGAAGCTTTTAAAGCCCTTAAAGGCAAAAAAGTAAAAAAGATAACGGTTGACGCAACCGCTGTGGCAGATTGTACGACAATTGATAAAAAGCTTGCACGTATGATGGGTGAAACGTTTATCATGAGCGATTATGAATTCAATGATTATAAAACGGATGCCAAACCAAGTACGGTTACTGAAGTCACAATCAGTGGCTTAGAGCTAGACCTCGATAGTTTTGAAGAAGGCAAAATATTAGGCGAAACCAATGTATTCTCACGATATTTGACGAATATGCCTGCAAATATCATGACGCCAGAGAAACTCGCGCAGCTTGCCAAAACGTATTGTGAAGCGTCAAATATCGAAGTGGAAATCAAGGATGAAGCAGCTATTGAGGCACTTGGCATGCAGGCGTATCTTGCGGTTGCAAAAGCGTCATCCAACCCGCCAAGACTCATCGTTATGAGACATATTGGCAATCCAGATTCGGATAAGACACTGGCACTAGTCGGCAAAGGCCTCACTTATGATTCAGGTGGGCTCTCTCTTAAACCGACGGCGTCAATGGTGACAATGAAAGATGACATGGGTGGTGCAAGTGCCGTTATTTCTGCCATGGGTGCCATTGGAAAGTTAAATCTTAAAGTCAATGTGACAGCTGTGGTTGCGGCTTGTGAAAACATGATTTCTGGACTCAGCTATAAGCCTGGCGATATCATCGGGTCTATGGGTGGCAAAAGCATTTACATCGGCAACACAGATGCTGAAGGACGATTGACGTTAGTCGATGCGGTCACTTATGCACTTGAGCATGAAAAAGCAAGCTTTGTACTGGATATTGCGACGTTGACTGGCGCGGCGATTCACTGTTTGGGTTCAGAGGCAGCACCAGTCATATCCAATAACGACGATTTCTTCAATTTGGTGGATAAAGCCTTTGCTAAAGCGAACGAGAAAATTTGGAGAATGCCAATACTCGATGCGTATAAAGAACTTGTGAAACACGAACAAGCTGATTTGACAAACACAGCAGGT
The DNA here is from genome assembly GCA_038246775.1 of Peptostreptococcales bacterium. Lineage (GTDB taxonomy): Bacteria > Bacillota > Clostridia > Peptostreptococcales > Acidaminobacteraceae > Fusibacter_C. Next base: position 10,651 of record JBBRVO010000005.1, read on the forward strand.
TCACCTGGCACTATTACGGCGGGAATTTTCATTGGAGAGTTTGTAAAAGAGGTCCCTTGGGTACATATAGATATAGCGGGGACTGCTTTTAAAGAAAAAGCCGATGGGGTCTATTCAAAAGGCGGCACCGGATCAGGTGCGATACCACTGGTATACCTTGCTAAAAAAATGAGTAAATAGAGAGGTTTTAATATGTTAAAGAGAGATGTTGAAGTATTTAAACAAGCAATTTTGAACGAAGTAGAAGGGTATGAATTCTACAAAATGGCAGCTTACAACACAACAGAAGAAGACGTTAAAAAAGCGTTCTTAAATTTGGCCAACGAAGAACTTAAGCATATCGACTGGCTTAAAGATGCATTCAAGAAACTCAGCGGAAGTTCTGAGGATCATGTGGCGCTTGCGACACTTGAAAATCCACCAAGTCCAGCGATATTTAGATGGGATAATTTGCAATCACAAAACGCAAATATCGCAGTAACTGTATTTGGAATTGGTATGGAAATGGAACGCGCTTCTGTAGCCTTTTATGACAAAGCTGCTAAAGAAACGACGATTGAAGTGGCTAGACAGCTATTTGAAGTCCTCTCTAAATGGGAACAAGTCCACCTTGAACAGTTTTCAAGTTCATATGATTTGTTGATGAAAGATTGGTGGTCAGAGCAAGGATTTGAAGCTTTTTAATTCAGAAAAATGGGTCGTGTTGACGACACCAAGGCTTAAAATAATTGCACTAGACCTTGAAAATCTTTACCATTATGTCCATCATTATGGAGACGTTCAGAGGCATATTGGCGTAAATGTTACTATGGAAGAACAAGACCGTGAAATCAAGTATGTCTTTGGTCAGGCGCATTATGCGGCGATGAACGATTCTGAGCATTATTTGTGGTATACGAGTTGGGAGATGGTTCTTGAAAGCGAAAACGTTATCATCGGCGGCGTATGTTTTAAAGGCCCACCAGATGAAAACGGCGAAGTTGAGATAGGCTACGGCATTGAGATGGAATACTGGAACCGTGGGTATACCACAGAAGCACTTGTCGCCTTGATTGCTTGGGCCGAAAGTCAGCCTGATGTCAAAGGGATTAAAGCGTCCACGGAACCTGATAACGATGCGTCCCACGCCATTTTGAAAAAATTAGGTTTTAAGGTTTACGATGAAATAAGAGGCTTAACCTGGTGGCGCAAAAAAATGAATGGCTGAAAATTCAACAGACATGGAAAAGGAGCGATTGCTTATCTAATTTCTTAGATTTGCAACAACTCCTTTTTTATGCCTTATAGGGCAAGGTCCATAGACAGATTGCTTGGAATTGATTAAAATAAGGATGAAACATAAAATGGAGGGTGAAAACATTTGACAACGCAATTGATACTTAAAGAAACCGATTTACATGATCCGGTGAAAAATTGGCTCAAAGCACAAGGGTGTGAGGTCAAGACTGAAGTCAAATCCATCGATATGATGGGGCTTTATCAAGATGATTTCATCATCGCCATTGAACTTAAACTCAAACTCAATCTCGAAGTGATCAATCAATGTGTTGAGAGGCAGGGAATCGCCGACCTCACCTATATTGCAGTCATACATGATTACAAAGTGGTGGAAACAAAGCGCTTCAAGATGACGCTTTTAACCCTAAAACGATTGAATATTGGACTTTTACTGGTGAATTTTCGCGCCAATGAACCGATTGTCATAGAAGTATTAAAGCCTGAAAATTTTGATTTTGAGCGCAGCAGAAGGCAAAAAAAAGGTAGAAGAGAGCTCCTAATTGCCGAATTTAATAAAAGACATGGCGACTTCAACAAAGCGGGGTCACATAAAACAAAGCTCATGACTGGATATAAGGAACAATGTCTTTTAATTGCGCATTATATGTACACTTTGGGACATGATAAAGCAAAGGTGTTTGAAAAATATGGACTGGCACCTAAAAAGGTTGCTAGTATATTCACACAGAACTACTACAATTGGTTTGTTAGACGTGACAAAGGCATTTATGGACTTTCGGAAGATGGTCTGGGTGCTTTGATTGAGTTTTCACCGGTCATCGAATTTTTAATAAGTCAGGATGGCGTATACAATGAGGCTTGAATCCAATAGCTTTATAAATGTCCAAATAAAAAAGATGATTCTCATCGGTTTTATAGATGCCATCGTATCGGGTTTCTACTTGAAGATTTTTCCGTTTGATTATACGATTAATCTAGCCGTGGTCATCCTACCGATCTATTACTACCTAGACCGAAGATTGGTTCCGGCCTACACGTCTTTGTTCATCGCCGGTATTGGACTTTTGTTCAGGACTGTGACGGGATTTTATTATTATGGAAGTTTTGCCAATGCGTTTTGGGCAGATTTCAACTTTTTATATTTCGATTTAACTTACGGTGTTTTATTTACACTGATAGTCTATAAAAAAGAGAACAAAACTTTATATGCTTTTTTCTTTTCAGCACTGGCATGTGATTTCGTGGGCAATGCGGCTGAATTCATCTCGAGATTTGGCATAGAGGATTATTTGTCTAATGCCGTTATGGCGACTTTGATGCTCGTAGCGGTGCTTCGTGCAACGATAGCGGTGCTATTAATTAGCGCCATTAAATACTACAACTTTTTTCTTAGAAAAGAAGAGCACGATGAACGCTACCGCATGCAAATGAACTTATTGTCTGATTTGCGTGGGGAGATTTATTTTCTGAAAAATAATACAGAGCACGTTGAATCCGTTATGGATGAAGCATTCGGCCTATACCGCGAATACGATACATTGAGTCCAGAAGAGCAAAAGGCAAAAGCCCTTAACATCGCCAAAAATGTTCATGAAATTAAAAAAAACTATTTCAGAGTGATTGAAGGCATCGATGATATTATAATAGAAGAGACGCCGTTTGATAAACTGTCACTTTCTGATTTGACAAAGATCCTTTATATGAGTACCCTCAGAACCATAGAGAAAGAACAGCGTAATATCCTATTGGATTTTGATGTTCAAAGCAGATCGCCAATACATGAACATAGTATGGTGATGTCCACGCTCAGAAACCTCATTAACAATGCCGTAGAAGCTATTGAGGGCAGTGGTGAAATCAAATTAACGCATACTGAAGACGAAGAAAATCACTATTTTACGATTTCTGACAATGGTTCTGGTATGGACGCACAGACGCTTGAATTTATATTTAAAGCGGGTTTTTCCACGAAGTATGATGATTATACGGGGAGTTCCAATCGAGGCATAGGCTTGACACTTGTTAAAGATATTATTGAGACCTATTTTGACGGCCGAATTGAGGTCTTTTCAAAACCAAATGTTGGCACTCGGTTTGAACTACAGATTCCAAAAGTCAATATATAGCTGTTGATAAATAGGTACTATCAGAGACACTGGGGGGCTTAATATGAAAATATATATTGTGGACGATGACGTAAGCATCGTAAAAATGATCGAAGAAATCGTACTGGATAGCAATCTGGGGGAACTGATCGGCACCTGTGACAACAGCCTTGTTGCACTTGACGAGGTCTGTTTATTAAAACCGGATATTTTGATTGTCGATTTATTGATGCCCAATCTCGATGGCATCAGTTTTGTCGAGCGTTTCAAACAGGTGAGTCCTGCAAGCAAGTGTATTATGGTCTCGCAAGTCTCTTCAAAAAAAATCGTAGGGGATGCTTATGAAAAGGGCATCACTTTTTTTATCAGCAAGCCAGTCAACAAGAAAGAAATTATACAAGTGATTAGAAACTTATCCGAACAAATTAATCTAGAAAACAATCTAAAACGAATCAAACAGGTTTTATCGATTGAAGATCATAAACTAACGACCGCGTATTCAAACACGCACGAAAGTGATCGGGATTATGATGTTGAGAAAAAATTTAAGATGGTTTTTTCTCGTTTAGGCATATTGGGGGAAGTTGGGTGTGATGAAATTGTCAAACTATGCCTGCATGTCATGCAATCTCAAACGGCCCGATCAAATCTAAAACTTAAAGACTTGTCAGGGGGGCTTTCAGAGAATCCTAAAGCGATGGAGCAGCGTATTAGACGGACTATCAACAAGGGACTCAGTAATATCGCCAACCTCGGTATTGAAGATTATTTAAACGAAACCTATGTAAAATACTCCAATTCGCTCTTTGATTTTGATCAAGTGAGACAGGAAATGGAGTTCATCAGAGGCAAGCGTATAAATGGTGGAAAAATCAATATTAAGAAATTTATGGATAATTTAATACTAATTGTAGATGAAATGTGATAAAAGTTTACGAATTGCTAAAAAAGTTTACAATTTTCAGATTGTTCAATGTATTTATTTGAGTTTTTTTAAATTATTAAGAAGTCATTACCTATAATTAACACAATGACAGTCGGCCTTGTGCGGGTTTGTTAAATTATAGGGGGAAAACAAGATGGAAAAAAGAAAAGTTTCACCGTTAATTGCTCTCATTCCAGTTTTATTTCTAATTGGCTCACTTTACTACGCCATTCAAGTCGTAGAAGCTTCACCACACATTCCGTTATTTACATCTGCAATTTTTGCAGCATTGATCGGTATGTTTGTTTTGAAGATGAAATGGTCTGAAATCGAAGAAGGTATTGTCGATACAATCAAAATGGCAATGGGCGCAATACTCATTCTTATGATTATCGGTATGGTTATTGGTACTTGGATATTATCAGGTGTTGTGCCAACCATGATTCATTATGGTTTACTCATCTTATCACCTAAAATTTTCTTGTTGGCTACATTATTAATGTGTTCAGTTGTCTCTTTGGCAACGGGTTCTTCATGGACGACTGCTGGTACAGTTGGTATCGCTTTAATGGGTATTGGTATGAGCTTAAGCATTCCCGCTCCAGTTATCGGTGGTGCCATTATTTCAGGCGCTTACTTTGGAGATAAGATGTCGCCACTTTCAGATACGACAAACTTGGCACCAGCTATGGCAGGTGCAAAATTGTTTGATCATATCAAGCACATGGTATATACAACAGGTCCTTCATATGTCATATCAGCAATTTTATTTACAATCGTTGGCATGAGATATTCAGCGGACACAATTGACTTAACAATGATTAATCAAATTACAGAGGGTTTAGGTATGGGCTTTACAATTAACCCATTATTATTACTCGTTCCAGTAATCACGATCGGTATCGTCGTTTTGAAAGTGCCAGCTATTCCCGGTTTATTTGGCGGCGCGATCTTAGGCGGTGTTGCAGCAATGGCGTTCCAAGGAGCATCACTTGGTGATGTCATCAATGCGCTTCACTATGGTTATGAGTCAGCAACAGGCATCGAATTTGTTGATTCACTTCTTACACGTGGTGGCCTAGATAGCATGATGTGGACAATTTCCCTCATACTTTGTGCCATGACATTTGGTGGCGTTATGGAAAAAACAGGCATGCTCGAAGCACTTGCAGGCGTTATCTTAGGATTCGCAAAATCTACAGGTACTTTAGTTCTTTCAGTTATCATCACAGCAATCGGCATGAACGTCCTTGCTGGTGATCAGTACCTTTCTATCGTTATTCCAGGTAGAATGTTCAAAACAGCCTTTGACGATCGTGGACTTGCACCTAAAAACTTATCGCGTTGTCTAGAAGATTCAGGAACTTTAACATCACCACTTATTCCTTGGAATACGTGTGGTGCGTTTATGATTGGAACTTTAGGACTTGCACCATGGACTTACGTGCCATATTGCTTCCTTAACTTAATCAACCCACTTGTTTCAATCTTCTATGGTTTCACTGGTATCACGATGGAAAAAATTAAAGTTGAAGAAGTCGCTTAATAAAAACTTACAAAACCTCAAATGCATACATTGCATTTGAGGTTTTTTTTAGAGTTCAAGAAAATTTCTGAATACATAAAGAGTGAACTTTCAAAATTTACATAAAAATGGTATGCTTTAACTATCAAGCAAGAGAGGATGGCGGTTATGAAAATTGAAGATAAAGTAATCGAGTGTTTATATGGGACACCTTTATTTAAAGGCATCGAAGCGCAGGATATCAAGCCAATGCTCAGTTGTTTGAACCCTAGAATAAATACCTTTAAAAAAGGTGATAATATTGCGAACAGCGGTGCACCCTTTTATGGGATTGGCATCGTCGTTGAAGGTGAAATCGTTATTGCTAAGGAAAATATTGCCGGTAATCGCACCATTTTAACGGTACTCAAAAAAGGCGATATGTTTGGTGAAATGATTAGTTTTACAGAGAAAAAAGTTTGGCCAGTGACGGTGACTTCTCAAAGCGACAGTGAAGTAATCTTTATATCCCCTGAAAAATTGATTTCGCAATGCGAGAAGCTGTGCAACGCCCATCAGAAAATCATAGAGAATATGCTCATGATCATGTCGAAAAAAGCGCTGCTATTAAGCCGAAAAGTTGACTATTTATCCATTCGGAGCTTACGTGGCAAACTCTGTACCTATTTACTTGAACAATGGAAAGCACAAGGCACACTCATCTTTACCTTACCGATGAATCGAGATGAACTTGCGGATTTTTTCAATGTTGCAAGGCCTTCCATTTCAAGAGAGTTTGGCAAAATGAAAGACGAAAAACTCATAGATTATCACAAGGCATCCTTTAAAATCATGGATTTAGAACGCATGAAATTGGAACTATAGGTGGAGGCTGACATGAAAGGCACACGTGTTGAAATAGATTTGGATGCATTGAGGTACAATTACAAGGAAATACGGCATGTGATTCCAAAGGACGTTATGATAGCAGGCGTTGTGAAAGCCAATGCTTATGGTCATGACCTCATCACCATAGCAAGAGAACTTGAACGGCTAGGTGTCGATTATTTGGGCGTCGCCAATATCGGTGAAGCAAAGGCCATTAGAAAAAATGGCGTTGCATGTCCCCTATTAGTCATGGGCAAAACGTTTGAGGAAGATTATGATTTTGCGGTCAAGCACGAGATTACTTTGACGATCTTCAACCTAGAAGATGCCAGAAAGTTGAATCTCAACGCCTCCTATGACAATATTAAGGCGAAAGTGCACATCAAATTTGATTCAGGTTTCAATCGCCTTGGTTACAACGACATAGACAAGCTTGTGGAGGATTTAGAAGAGATAAAAAGTTATGAATTTTTAGAAGTTGAAGGGCTATTTACGCATTTGGCTCTTAAAGATGTTGAAGCCGACGATGCACAATTCGACCGATTCGACGCGTTATTAAAAAGGCTAAGAGAACTGTCCTATAGCATACCCATTAAACACGTTTGTGATAGCATTGGCGCCATTGCCTATCCAAACAAGCTTTATGATATGGTGCGACTTGGCGCGATACTTTATGGCTATTGCAGCAGAAAGACGCCTTTTGACTTGAAACCGGTCATGAGCATGAAAACCAACCTATCGCATATCAAAGAAATAGAAATTGGCGATGGCATCAGCTATGATTATACGTTTGTCGCCACCCAAAAAATGAAAGTGGGAACGCTACCCATTGGTTATGCAGATGGGTATCCGAGAAACCTATCAAACATCGGTTATGTTTCTATTCGTGGCAAACATGCACCTATATTGGGTCTTTTATGTATGGATCAGTGCATGGTTGATATCACAGATATCGAAGATGTAAAAGTGGGGGACGAAGTGATCATTTTTGATGACGGGAACCTTACGTTGACCGAACTCGCAAAACTGTCTAAAACAAATCGCAACGAACTATTGTCAAGAGTCGCCATCAGAGTGCCGAGAGTGATTTTGGCAGATGATGAAGACCCTGTCATCATTCAATATATGGATAAAATATAAGCGTTAGGAGGCACCAGATGGATTATAAAAACGACCCTCTGTATTTGGAAATTCAGCAAGATAAACCATGGCTTGTAACGTTCAGACGCGATCTGCATAAATACCCAGAGCTCAGTGAATACGAATATAAAACACAGGAAAAGATCTTATCCGCTTTAAATGATATGGGTATTAACAACTATCCTAGCGCAGGAACGGGGGTTTGTGGCGTGTTGATTGGCGAAAATAATGACATGACGATTGGACTCCGGGCGGATATTGACGCATTGCCGATTACTGAAACGAACGATCTAGACTATAAATCCACTTATGAAGGTGTCATGCATGCTTGTGGCCATGACGCCCATACGACGATTCAACTGGGCGTTGCTAAGTATTTTGCTAAACATAGAGAAACCCTTAACTGCAATCTTAAATTTTTCTTTCAGCCTGCGGAGGAGACCATAGGTGGTGCGGCGCGAATGGTGGAAGAGGGGGTTATGTCATCACCTGATGTCAATTATGTCCTCGGCCTACATGTTATGCCCTATTTACCCGTTGGACAGATTGAAATTCGTGAGGGAAAGCTCAACGCAGCATCCGATGCGTTTTCAATAACCATTGGCGGCAAGTCTGCACATGGTGCCTATCCTGAACAGGGCATCGATGCTATAGTCGTAGCCGCCCAAGTAATCTTGGGGATTCAGACTTTAGTGAGTCGGACAATCTCGCCGCTTGATCAAGCGGTCATAACAGTTGGCAAAATTAACGGCGGTAGAAAGAACAATATCCTATGCGATTCCGTGGTATTAACAGGGGGGATGCGCACGACCGATGAGTCGACGCGTCATCTTTTAAAGGAAAAAATGGCGCGTATGGTTTCCGGCATATGCGAGGGCTTCGGCGCGACATGCCAGGTTCAATTCGAAACGGGTTATAAAGCGCTCATCAACGACAATGATGTCGTCAGGGTACTGAGAGACGTTGCCATAAATGCCCTTGGTAGGGACAAAGTGATTGAGAAAGAACATCCATCCCTTGGCGTTGAGGATTTTTCCTATTTTCTCGACCATGCGAAAGGCGCCTTTTATCATTTAGGTTGCGGTTTTGTAGACGGCCCACTTGGCGCATTGCACACTAAGGACTTTATCATCGATGAAGAGAGCCTCGTATTGGGTGTGTATCTTCAAATCAAAATGATTGATGCTTTAACCAAATCAACATCTGGAGCGTGAATAGTCATGGAAATTAGCAAAATTAACGCGATCAATGACCAATTTGAAAACAACGAGCAGCTGTCGAATAACGACAAACTGCATATGATGGAAAATCTGTATGGTATTTGCCTAACGATTGAAGAACCTTCAGTCAAAGCCCGTACCTTCTCAAACTACGCCATCGCGCTTTTCTATAATGGCGAGTTAGATAAATCTCATAAGTTGGCGATTGAGACAATCGAAATAGTCAATGCTGAAAACCTAGTTGTCACAAAAATTCGAGTGTCCAATCTCCTTGGCAATATCAATAGTTATTTAGGGCGTTATGCTATAGCACTGGATTATTATCTTCAATCGCTGAGGCTTTCTAAACAAATGGACAAATCTAATTCTTTGGGTGGATTGCTCAATAATATCGCAATAATATATAGCATGATGAAAATGAAAGAACGTACACTCTATTATTATGAAGAAGCTCAAAAATTTTCTAAGCAGGAGCACAATTATAAAGTCTACTTTTTAACGACGTACAATTTAATAACGGAGTATTTGAAAAATGGAGAATTTGATCATGCGAAAGGGCATGCAAATGCCTTTTATGAAATGCTCACAATTAAAAGAGATATCTTACAATATGAAGCACTTTGGCAATTAATCAAAGGTAAAATCGCCCATCACAAAGGCGATTTAGATGAAGCACTTGAAAACATTCATGAAGCTAGCGCGCTCTTTATCGCAGATGATGACATTAGCGGCATTAATGATTGTGATCTTATGATCAGCCGTATCATGCTCGATAGTGGAAAATACGATTTGGCCCTTGAATACAGTTTAAAAGTCGCAAATTATGCAATGCATGCTGAAGATGTTGAAATCGAAAGAGAAGCAAGGCTATTGGTTCATTTAATCGCAGATCATGTAGCATTCAATGAAGCAATAAAAGACAACTATAAGAGGCTCTTAATGCTCGATGAAAAGTTGCTTGCCAATTTATACGCATTAAGCATGTATCAAATCGATGAAAAATTGGATATAGAACTTAAAAATGAAATGCAGCAAATGACGGAAAGGCTGCTTGAAAACATGCGCTTTATTTATGAAATATCTAAGGATATTTCCAAAGAGCAAGAGTATGAAATGCTTGTGGAATTGATTATACGAAAATTAATTAGTTTTATGAAATTCGATGCGCTAGTCATCGGTCTCTTAGATTCAGAGCAATCGATGATCGTAAATCGCATTGTCTATCATAAGGGACAGATTGAGAAAAGCTATGATGTGCCCATTGACAACAAAGGCAGTCTAGGTACCTGGGTGGTTCGTAACAATCGCGAGTATTATACTGGCTCACTAACGCATATGAAACTCGACGATTATGAACCCTATAAAGAAAATTTTCCCGGTATTGATGTCCCTTATGAGACAATCTATTACACCCCTCTCGTTACAGATCGAGAAATTATAGGCGTCTTTTCACTTCAGATGTACGAGATCAATGGTTTTGATCGCTATCAACTCGATATGATACGTGCCATTGCATCTTATATTGCCATAGCAGTGGCCAATGCATTAAAAACGCAAAAGATGAAAGCGCTCAATGAACAGCTAAGTATTATTTCAAAATTTGATGGTTTGAGCAATTTGCTTAACCGATATGCCCTCAACGAAGATATTAAACCCTTGCTGAAAGCGTATAACGCAGATAAAAAGTGCATTGCGACACTCATGTGCGACATCGATTATTTCAAAGAATACAACGATTTTTACGGACATGTAGAAGGGGACCGCATCATACAAAAGATATCTGCGATTCTAAAAGAATCCGCCGAACATCTAACGCCCTATATTTACCGTTATGGTGGCGATGAATTTTTGATCATTTTTCAAGAGCAAGATGAAAAAGTGGTCACAAAAATTGCACACGACCTATTAAAAGCAGTGGACGATGCCAATATGCCACATGTCGACAAGGGAATCGGTCAACGCGTTACCTTGAGCATTGGCCTCGCTTTCTTTGAAATTAAGGAAGATCCTGCAGTTGATGAGTTTCTTGATGAAGATGATCTTTTGAGAGGGGCTGATATTTCGCTCTATGTCTCTAAAAGAAAAGGTCGCAACCAAGTAAGACGTACCCTGTTCTAATAATTTTGACGAATGGTTGACAATAGCTAACAATATTGATAAACTATTAACAAGAACATGTTTTCGAGGCATCTCTATTAGAGGTCTTTAAAACGTGTTAATCACATGTCGCCCCTAACAAGAAAGAGTAATCTGATTTGAAAGGCCAGTGCAATAGAAGTTAATCCCAATGGGATTATTTGATGTTGACTTAAGCCTTCTCTATGAGAAGGTTTTTTATTTTGGAGGCTCTATGGAAAAGAAAATTGCAGTGATTAGTGCCATCTTGGAAGAACCACAAGAGGTACAGCATAAATTCAACGATATCATCGCAGAATATAGGGGCATCGTGAAAGGCAGAACGGGCATACCGTTCGACCAGTATGGCGTTTCAGTCATCACGATCATCATCATGGGAACCGTTGATGAAATTAATAGTATGACGGGCAAACTCGGCAATTTGAACCATGTATCGGTAAAAACTTCGATTTCTAAAAAGACGATTGAAGAATAATGGAGGTTAATATGGCAAAGTACGGTGATCTAAACTACAAAGAAGCAAGCTTTATAGAACACGATTTAATCGAATCTATTTTAGATAAGACGAAAAATGCGAATGATTCGGTGATCGATCAGATTATTGAAAAGGCGAAATTGAAACAAGGTATCGATTTGGAAGAAGTGGCTATTTTATTACAAGCGCACACGCCAGAACAAATGCAAAAGATCTACAATTTGGCAGCTGAGATTAAACAGTCCATTTATGGCAACCGCGTTGTTCTCTTTGCCCCTTTGTATGTGAGCAACTTTTGTGTCAACAATTGCACCTATTGTGGTTATAAACAAGAGAATAAATTTGCTAGGCGCAAACTGTCTGAAGAGGAAATTAGACAAGAGGTCAGAATTCTTGAGCGTATGGGACATAAACGACTGGCGCTAGAAGCGGGTGAAGATCCAGTAAACTGCGACATAGACTACATCATCGATACACTCAGAATCATCTACGACGAAGCCACTGAAAAAAGTAATATTAGAAGGGTCAACGTCAATATCGCGTCAACGACACTCGCAAATTTTGAAAAGTTAAGTGCAGCGAATATTGGAACCTACATTTTGTTCCAAGAAACCTATCATAAACCGACCTACAAAAAGGTACATCCGCGTTCCGTCAAAGGCAATTACGAGTACCACTTGACTGCGTTCGATCGCGCCATGCAAGCGGGGATTGATGACGTAGGTGCCGGTGTATTATTTGGCCTTGCAGACCATCGATTTGAAGTGTTATCTCTCATGTTACACAATAGACATCTAGAAGAAAACTATGGCGTTGGCTTTCATACAATTTCTGTACCGAGAATCAAAAAAGCAGAAGGCATGGACCTTTCGGACTTTGATCATATCATTGATGACGAGACATTTAAAAAAATCGTGGCAATTCTCAGAATAGCAGTCCCGTATGTAGGCATTATCCTGTCGACAAGAGAAACACAAGAAATTCGCAGTGAGCTATTACATGCAGGTGTCACACAACTCAGCGCGGGTTCCTGTACAGGTGTTGGTGGCTATAAAGAAAATGAAAGCGGCATACACGAAGTGGCACAGTTTAAAGTTTCCGATGAGCGTTCACCTCTTGAAGTTATCAAAGGACTTATTGAAGACGGATTTATTCCGAGCTATTGTACCTCATGTTACCGAAGTGGGCGTACAGGAGATCGTTTTATGGCACTTGCCAAGTCGGGACAAATTCAACACGTTTGTCAGCCCAATGCTCTGATGACACTTAAAGAATATGCGCTTGATTTCGGAGATGAAGCACTGAATCTTCAAGTGGATGCATTCATAGCCGGCGAAATCGTAAAAATTCAAGATGACAAAACCAAAACCGTTGTCGTCAAAGGTCTTCAAGATTTAAGTAACGGCGACCGCGACATATTCCTATAGGAGCAATATTATGAATAAAACACCTAATTCGAACCGCGTGCACATCGGTATATATGGCAATAGAAATGCTGGAAAATCGTCACTATTCAATGCAATTATAGGGCAAGACATTGCCGTTGTGTCAGAAATTGAAGGAACAACCACAGATCCCGTTTTTAAAGCGATGGAACTGATTCCTTTTGGACCGGTCGTTTGGATTGACACGGCAGGTCTTGACGATGAAGGCATACTTGGAAGCTTAAGGGTTGACAAGACGAAACAGATGCTCCAGCGTACGGATTTTGCCCTCTATGTATTAGATGGTGCGAAGCCTGACTTAGATGGATTTCGCGCGATGCAGGACGTATTCAAGCGTTTTAACATACCCTATATGCTCATCGTTAACAAAGTCGATCTGATGACGGCTCAGACTCGAACCATAGTGGATGCCATCGATTATGACAAAGTGTTCATAACGGCTCAAAATCCAAAAGATAGTCACAAAGTCAACGATTTGCTCCAAAAACGACTTGCAGTGTTAGAAGAAGAGGAACCTTTGGTCGGCGATTTGCTCCCTTATGGCAGCACCGTTGTGCTCGTAGTGCCAATAGATTCTGAAGCGCCTAAAGGACGGATTATATTGCCACAAGTACAGATTATCCGAGATTGTCTAGATCACGGAATTAAATGCCATGTCGTGCGTGATACAGAGCTTGTTGAGACACTGGAAGAACTCAACCATGTCGATCTGGTCATCACAGATTCTCAGGCATTTGCCGAAGTGTCAAAAATAGTCCCTAAAGAAATACCCTTAACGGGTTTTTCAATCCTATTCTCAAGACAAAAGGGCGATATTGTCAAACTTTTAAAAGGTTTAGAGGCCTTTCAAACCATGGGCGCTGAGTCGCGCATATTGATCGCTGAAAATTGCACACATAACCACTCACATGAAGATATTGGTCGTGTTAAAATACCGAAGTTGATTCATACAAGAATAAATCCGGACATCAAAATTGAGTACGCCATGGGTCATGATTTTCCACTTGATTTAGACACTTACGATTTGATTATCCATTGTGGGGCTTGCATGGTTAACCGAAAGTCCATGATTTATCGTATAGATCAAGCCCAGTCACAAGAAGTACCTATGACCAATTATGGTTTGACATTGGCTTATTTTTCGGGTATTTTGGATAGAAGTATAGAAATTTTAAAAGATAGGATGTGACACAATGTCTGGGCGTTATTATGGCCTAAGTGCGTATTTTATGAAAGTCTATGGTGAGAAGTTGGTCAAATTGTCACTGGATGGCGGCTTTACTTGCCCAAATCGCGATGGGACTTTGTCATCTGATGGGTGTATATTTTGTAGCGAAAGTGGCTCCGGCGAATTTGCAGGTACGCGCCTACACGGTATAAAAAATGAGGCGGCAAGCATACGAGAACAAGTGGAAAGTCAAAAGCGCCTTATGTCAGAAAAATGGGCATCAAAAGCCTATATCGCTTATTTTCAAAACTATACAAACACCTATAAATCAATAGAAGCACTTGATAGTCTTTATCGAGCAGCACTTGACAACGAGGGTGTAAAAGGGCTTGCAATAGCCACGAGACCCGATTGTGTGAAGACAGAACATATTGAGTTGTTCAAACGCTCAAACGTCATTTGGATTGAATTGGGGCTACAAACCATCCATGATGAACGGGCAGGATGGTTGAGACGGCACTATGATTTTAATGATTTTAAGGCTGCACTGCAGTTGCTTCAAAGTGCGGATATTCCTGTGGTCGTTCATTTAATCGCGGGACTTCCAGGTGAGACGAAAGACGATTTTTTAGAATCTGTCAAAGCGTTATCAGCATTTAACCTCTTTGGCGTCAAATTTCACATGCTCAATATTTTAAAGGGCACACAGCTTGAAACGTTATTTGACAAAAGCCCTTTTCATTTGCTTTCTGAGTCAGAATACATCGAATGGATTTGTGAGGCGATAGAACATTTGAATCCAGAAACGGTCATTCATCGGTTGACCGGAGATGGTGAAAGGTCGATGCTCGTGGCACCAAGGTGGGTTTTGAATAAACGTTCGGTGATCAATGGCATAAATAAAAGCCTTGTAGCTAGAAACAGCGTACAAGGCCAATTTTATAATCATAAAGGTTAATAAAATGCCAATAGCCAGTATCGTATTTCGACTATGTTCTTTACCAAAACGTATATCCGTTAATACTTGATAGTCTCAAAGTGGTTATGACTACGGCGACACAGATGATTAATGTAATCAGCAGCATCCAGTGAATGGTGCTGTTGTTTTTTTTGAGTTCTATAATATTTAAAATGAGTCCTATGAGGTTGATAACAATGACGGCACTTGCTATGATTAATGCGCCAAATAAATAATTGCGATCCCAGAACTGGGGTCTATAGAAATCGAAGAAATAGTCGAGGACATACATTTTTTTCGGACGAGAGAACATCAACATGACAATCGAAATAAAGGTTGTGACGAGACTGATAAGGCTAATGAATTGAATACGCGTAAATTCTTTCGAATTTCTATCGATAAATGGATCGTCATCCTGCTCGAAGAAAGCATTTATTTTTTCGCTGGCATTAGGGTCTAAATGTAGGATTTCCGTTTGCTTGGCATAAAGGTATTGAATCAAATACTTTGACTCTTGTTCTGACAAGCCTTCAAATTGAATGCGGTTAAGATGTCGTCTTATTTCCACTTGTGGCAAACTATCGAGGACTTTACAACGCACTGTAAAAACTTTAGAGTCAGAATATTCCGTATCAACAGTATCTTTTGGTTTTATATTGGCATCGAAACGGATTACAAATACAGTATTAGCAGGTAAATGGACCATACTGAGCGCTAGCATACCATTAGAACTGATATCTTTTGTAAAGAGTTCTAAGTTAGCGTCGCGGAGTTTAAAGACATACGTGTTATAGACATTTACTCTAAAAGCTTGTCGCCGCTGAACTTTCAATGGCGCACTTAGTACGGACAAAGTTAAAATTGAAAGGCTGTTCGAAAACTGTCGATCGATGATTTTACAATTGATGGCAAAAATATCCTTGGAAACAGAATCTGATACCGAAAATGAAACAGAAACGATTTCATCCACCTGGAAATTGTAGACTTGTCCATGATAGATGGGGGCAATGATTCTGAAAACGCCTTCGACCAATCCTTTTTCAATGATGGATCTAAGTATGAGCGTGTTCATGCGATTGTTTTCATCATGTACTGAAACAGAGATTTCAACCGAGTGTGAGGGTAATAAGTATTTTTTGAGATCCATTTGATACCTCCAACTTTGGAAAAATGTTTAATCTTGTAACCTGCGGGTAGTAATAGACTATAACAAACCACTTTGGTTTTTTATAGATGGATTCTTGGGACGGATTGTTGGGCAATTGCCCATAGCTTCACAAATGAGTATTTCCGAATGGTTACAAAATGACACAATCAACGATTTACTTTACTTGATTAGGAGGAATGCTTATATTGGAAAAAACTTTTATTAAAACTGAATATGTTTCAAATTACCGTGCCAAAATCCAGTAGGTGGGCTTTCATGAAGGTTATGAAAGTCCATTTTCTATGCCCCTTTATAGAAAACTCAGGTGTCACTGTATGGGTTGCTTCCACGCTTAATCATATTTATAAATTGCTCCGTCATTCTTGCAGTCAATCCCCAAATTGTATAGAGTTCATAGTTATAGAATACGACAGGGTAGGACATCAATTTAAAGTTGTAATCTTTTCCGTTAGGTATACTTTGAAAAGGAAAATCGTCTGACAAGTCAAATTTAGACTTGATGAGATAACTCGTCGGAGGATTTTGCATGAAATGATCAATGGGAACGGTGAAGATCATGTCAACTTCGTTTTTTGAAAATGCGATATCCTCGAAATGACAAGTTAACATACCGACATAACAGTGAATGAGCATATCAAAACTCGTCATGATCGTATCAATTTGACCGATGATCTCTATATTGCTCGGGTTGAGATTGAGTTCCTCACAAGTTTCTCTGATCGCTGCGTCACGAGGGTGTTCAAGTGTTTCGATCGTTCCACCAGGAAAACAAATTTCCCCTGGTTGTGATTTTAAATCAAATGAGCGCCGCTCAAAAAGCAGATGCCAAGTATCGTTTCTCTTGATAAGAGGCAAAAGAACAGACGATTGACGTTTCACTCCCGAAGTGTTCGCTTTATGTGACTTAATTGTTTCAATAAGTTTATCTATCATTTAAGCTCCTAATGCGTATGAATTATTGAGGGTAGCAATAAAATGGTGTATAATTGTATGATGTTGGCGTTTAATAGATGCATTTATATATATAATACTATATAATTCCTAAAACGTAAAACAGTAGTCTTAGATACATGAAAATCATTAAGGAGAGTAGTTGATGATCTATTTATTTATAATTTTAGCGAAAATTGTAGAAGTCTCCATGGCAACTGTAAGAATGGTATTAATCACAAAAGGTGAGCGTAAAATTGGCGCGATTATCGCATTCTTTGAAGTATCACTTTGGGTAATCTTGGTTAGTACGGTACTCGATAATATTATGGAGAATCCATTAAAAATAGTGGCCTATGCATTGGGTTTTTCAGTTGGTAACTATCTTGGAAGTTGGATTGAAGAAAAAATAGGCATCGGTCTCGCTGAGATGCAAATTATCTTGAGGGTCGAGCATACAGACTCAGTTGTTGATGCATTGAGAGAAAAGGGATTTGCAGTGACCGTTTTGGCGGGACAGGGAAAAAACCACCCGAGAAGCGTATTGCTCATGTATGTCTCTAGGAGTAAAATTAAAGAATGTGCGATCTTTATACGAAGTGTTCAGGAAAATGCAGTCATTACGGTTTCAGATAAAAAAGGTGTTTACGGTGGTTATGGTATGCTCCGTAAATAATAAGAGTGAGGATAATTGATGAATTCAAATTATGTAACAAAATGTATACGCATTGGCAACAAATGCATTGGCGGTTCAAATCCGGTTGTTATCGCAGGTCCTTGCACCATAGAAAGTCTTGAGCAAATCGTAGCGATTGCCCATCAAGCAAAGGCCTCAGGAGCGGATTTCTTAAGAGGTGGGATTTTTAAACCGCGCACCAACCCAAACGATTTTCAGGGGCATGGCCTCGAAGGGCTTGACTGGATGGTTGAAGCAGGGCGTCAAACGGGGTTGCCCATTGTCACTGAACTTATGGACGCAAGTTATCTCGACATCTTCGTTGAAAAAGTAGATGTTATACAGATTGGATCAAGAAATATGTATAACTATTCGCTTTTAAAAGCGGTTGGAGAGACGAAAAAACCGATAGTGTTGAAGCGTGGCTTTAGTGCAACGATTCGAGAATGGATTTTGGCAGCTGAACACATTGCAAAAGGCGGTAATGACAACATCATTTTCTGTGAACGCGGCATACGGACCTTTGAGGACTATACTAGAAACACACTTGATCTTGCTGCGGTACCGATTATTCAAAAGGAAACTGGACTGCCAATTATCGTGGATCCGAGCCACGGCACGGGAATTAGGGAACTTGTGGCGATTATGTCAGAGGCAGCTATTGCCTGCGGTGCAAATGGACTGATGATAGAGGCGCATACTGATCCTGAACAGTCGATTTCTGACAAAGCGCAGACCGTCGACATGATGACTCTTGCTGAAATTATCATGCGCATTAAAAGGTATGAGACCTTATAAAAAAAAGCCTACGAACCACTTCAGATAGCAAGTGTTCATAGGCTTTTCAATTTTGATTATTTAGCGATGTGTTAAGGTGCCAATGTTCCGGTACCATTTGAGAAAAACTTTAGGTAATCGTTGTTTTTGTCGATGTACATGACGGTATCCGCATCTATGGTCTTTTCATAGGAGTTCATCGTTCTCCAGAATTTATAGAAGGCTGGATCTTTGCTGAAACCATTTGCGTAAATTTCAAGTGCTGTGGCATCTGCTTCGCCTTTGACCTGTTCCGATTGCTCAATAGCACTTGCTTTAATCTGAGCGACATTTCGATCAGTATCGGCTACTGTATTCTGGTAAATTTCAAGACCTTCTGAACGAATTTGTTGTGCGATGGCTTCACGTTCAGCGATCATTTTCTTATAAGTGGATTCAATATTTGACGGTGGCAATATCGTTCGGAATATGTCAATATCTTTAAGACGAATGCCTTGTGTCGCTAAATTATTGTTGAGTTCACCCATAGCTTCTTCAAGGATCGTTGCAAGGGCCTCTTTGTTGTTTAAAAAGTCGTTGCTGCTCAAACGGTTGATTCTGTCGATGACTACCGCATACGTGATTTCATCGATCTTAGAATTGGCTCTTGTTACGGTTCCAAGTGACGTTCTGAAAATACCTGGATGTGTGATTTGCCATTGGGCGTACATGCTGACTTCGTATTTGATTTTATCTCTAGTATTGATTTTAGCTGTGTTTGAGATGTACGTTAGAAGTTTGCTCGTATCTTTTTCAACAGTAGTGATAAATGGGGTCTTAAATTTGAGGCCTTTGTTAGTGTCAATAATGACGTTTTTGAATCTAGGGTCGAGATCGTTTTGAATCTTAGCATACTCACTGTTTGCGTCAACGACGATGCGCTTGATTTCGCCAAGTTCTCGAACTGTTGCCACTTCATCTTGTCTGACAATATAGAAACAGTTACTTAGGAAAGCGACTGCACCTAATACGATGAGAACTAATAGTATGGTTTTCGCGCTCGTCTGAGCGTGTTTTTTTACATTGTTGAAATTGGGTTCGTATTTTGGAGCTGATTTTTGTTCGAACTTTTGCTCAAATTTATTTTCGAATTTTTCTTCAGATTCTTGTTTAGGTTCGCCTTGATTGATAGTCATTATTGTAGACCTCCGTTCGTTTGGAGTGGTAAGAATTTAAGGACGCTATCGCTGTTTAAATCAATGATAAACTTGTGTTTTGTAGCAGAGAGTATTTTTTCCATCGTTTCTAGATATAAACGCGTCTTCGTAATTTCTTGAGAAACTTTGTATTTGTCATAAACTTGGTTGAAGTTTGTGACATCACCTTTTGCTTGTGCGACTTTTTCTGCTTTGTAAGATTCTGCTTGCTGAATCATTTGATACGCTTCTGCACGCGCTTTTGGCAGCATTTCATTTGAATATTTGTCTGCTTGACTCTTATAAGAATCTTTTTCATTTGATGCGATGTTTACATCATCGTAAGCGGGTTGAACATCTTCTGGAAGAAGCACATCTGTCAACTTTACCTCAGTGAGCGTAATACCAACATTGTAGCTTGCGAGTTTCCTAGATAAGTCTGGCATGATTTCTTTTGAGATGCTGTCTTTATTGACTAAGGCATCGTCGAGTAATTGGTTTTGAATGTTACTTCTTAAAACGCTTTCAAAGGCCAATCTTATTGTGTTTTCTTGATCATCTACATTGTAATAGTAGGATGCTGGATCCGTAATCTTGTACTGAATGACCGCACCGATGTTGATTAAGTACGACCCTTTTGTTAAAACAATGGCTTCATAAGCAACATCTTGATAAGTGGCAGCTGATGTTGTCGTTGCTTCACTTGTGGGACGATACCCGTACTGTAGTGAGTAAATTTCGTTTGTATTGTAGATGATAATTTTGTCGATGAACGGAATCTTGAAATGTAAACCTGCTGTCGTGTTTACACTAGTCAATTCACCAAATCTTTCAATGACTGCTTCCTCAGCATTGTCGAGCGTATAATAGCTGCCTAAGAACAATGCAACGATCACGACTATGACGGGAATCAGTATAAAGAGTTTACCTGATTTCATAATGGCCTCCTATTTATTAATTGCTTAACCTATAATACTATATTATGCTGTAATAGGTAAAATTACTACTTAAAATTTAATTAAAACAAAGGGTAAATATAGGGTATAGATATTAAAAAAGTCTTATCAAAATATTATTTGGAGGCATCTGTTGAAAATACTTGCATACCTTGACGAACTCAACAAGAGAAATATTGCCCATCAACTCACTGCATTCGCTGGTCAGATGGCATTTTTCTTTGTTTTATCATTTTTTCCAATGTTGATCTTTACACTATCAATCATATCGAGGTTGCAGATCAATTACGATTTCATGATTGATGCACTTAAAACCATTTTGCCATACGGCATTAGCCTGATGATCACCGATTTTATCAGCCAATCGCTTAACATCGAGGGCAATGCCGTTCTGTCAATCTCTGGACTTACGATGCTCTATGCGTCTTCAAAGGCTGTAAATGCACTGAGACGTGCAGTGAACATGTCCTATGAAGTTAAGGAGACGCGCAATTATTTTCTCCTTAAACTCATGGCCATGGGGTACATGTTTTTATTTACCTTAATCATCGTCTTGTCATTGATGATTCCAACTTTGGCGATTGATATCGTCAACTATTTGGCAATCACATTTGGATTAAATGTCGATAAAAATTTAATTTTTATGATTCAATATTCTAGAAATATTTTGCTCATTACGACCTTCATCATAGCCATAGGATCCATCTACACCTTTCTGCCCAATAAAAAAATGCACCTGACGGATATCTATCCAGGGGCATTATTTGCTGTTGTAGGTCTCGTAATAACCAATTATCTTTTTTCAGTAGTCGTGGTCACTGTGACAGATTATTCGATTCTTTATGGGTCACTTTCTGCGATGATCGCCTTCATGGTGTGGATTTATATATTTGCGCAAATCATCATCACGGGAGCCGAAATAAATGCGTTGCACGTTCTCAGTCGAGAAAAGCTAAAATCAAGTTCTGAAATCGATAATACGCCCTTCGGACTGTGAGGCACTGGTAACGCCCATGATTTTATAATAGACTTTGGAGAGCATTTCAATGAGGCCATTTGGTTGCTTGTAAAGGAATTCAAAAACCTCAGGCGTTTCGCATAAAGTTGTATAAAAAATGTGCCCATTTACGTCAAAGTTAGATTTTTGTTTGGTGAAACCGATCTTGATTAATGAGGCTTCAAATCCGAAAAGTATGCTTTCGACTAAGAATTTAAAATGTGTGCCATGTGTCTGATCACAGGCATTACTCGATTCTAAAATGCTGTTAATGGCCTCTAATAAACTGTCAGCACCGGCAAGGACTTCCTCCTCGTGGGTGCGATAATATTGCTTAAGCGCTTCGTAATCAGATTCAGTTGAGGTCAGCCGCATGAATGACGCTTTGAGATTATGCGAGTTAGAGTAGAAGGCATCCAAAATAAAGTGCTCGTTTCCGGATCTGTGTTCCGGATTGTTGTGCACTTCTCCTTTGCTATAAACTTGTGAGATAATTGGGTTGAAATTTATCGCCCTCACTTTGTTTGCTGAAACGTTTTTATAATTGTTAACGCTCGGACTTTTCGTTATGTTGGACATAGGTGGCCTCCTCTATATCTATTATTAAGTATATCGTCTTAAACGTTGCATTTGTTTAGTTTGAATTGTATTCACAGGTTGTGTATGGGATAATAGAATAATAATAAGAATGAGGTGACGCTATGGGGGACTTTACGGGGCAAATACTTGCTGAAATCGAAAGAGAATTATTGAATCGTTCATTTTTGAAAAATGTACACATCTCAAGAAAATTTGTAGTGGACATCATCGGTGACGATGGGTTCAGAGACGAGTTGTCGGCCTTGATTCATCAAAATAAATTTCATTGTTTTGACGTCTATGCGTTGATGCACCTTTTTTTTGATTCTGTTGATCCCTCAATGGATCGCGACGCATGGCTTAAATATTGTTACTATTACAGTCTGAATTTCTCATTTCCAGAAGCGTTACCTTTTGTCTTAGTTGAAGATAAAAAAGCTGTGGCAGAGATTTTTCTACGCGTTTTAAGAATTATCTCAGGCATTCAGCGCAAATCGAAAGACAATACCTGGCAAAGCCTGTATCCCATAGAACTGCTTTCAGATTTAGAAATTGAAGCACTAGAAGACAAAACGGAGTATTTGGCATTTAAACGCGCTTATGTCCATGACTTTGTCTACGAAATGATGAAGCTTAATCAAGAAGTCATAGGCTATACGACGCTGGATCACATCTGTGGCGTGCATCATTTGGCGATGAAGACGGCAAGACAACTTAAGGCAGCCGGTTACCCGATTGATTTAGGGCGTGTGTCTGGTGCGGCTATCGGTCACGATATCGGAAAATTCGGATGCAAACCGGACGAGATGAACCGAGTTGCCTATTACCACTATTTTTATACAGGTGAATGGTTCGAAAGAAGACATATCGTCTATATTAGAAACGTGGCAATCAACCATTCTACCTGGGATTTGGAACTTGATGCTTTGCCAATTGAATCTTTGATTTTGATTCACAGCGATTTTAGAGTCAAGGCCGAACGTGTAAACAACAAATCTGTTATGATGTTTTTTAACATAAAGGATTCCTTTGAGGTTATCCTAAATAAGCTCGATAACGTCGATGCAGCTAAAGAGAACCGTTATCGCCGCGTTTATGGAAAACTCCGAGATTTCGAAAGCTTTTTAACGGACCTGGGCATCGAAACGATGGAGGATCAAAACTACGAACGAAAGTCTGATTGCCTATCAACTAAGATTAGAAAGTACTTCACATTGGTACAGGGTGAAGAAATCACACAAAATGTGATCTTTTCATCAATAGAGCACAACATTGAGTTGCTCTATAGGCTTAGAGATGAAGCATCACTAAATAAATTGCTTGAACCGGTAAGAAATAGTCGGGATTTGACGCGTTTGCGCGGATATATTTCAATTCTCGAGGAATATTATAATTATTTGACTCAAAAGCAAAAGCAAATCATGATTAATTTCCTTTATGAAAAACTCGTTTTGCCAGAAGAAGATATTCGCAAACAATGCGCCGAGCTCATAGGTACGGTGATAGCGTCCTATGATGAAGAAATCAGAAAGGAAATACCACCGAGTATCGCTCTAGAAAGTAGTGCACTAGATACAATAAGCCTCCTTAAACAGACCATCGAGAAGGTTTTAAATCCTGAAAATAAAATCATTGACCGGCATAAAAAATATATTAGTTATAGCGTGAGAGATATGCTGGATGCGTATTTCAAACATTTGAAGGGAAAGGAACAACGGCTTCAGAGCATCGCGCTTACAGTGGATTTTTTTGTGAAATATAGAAATCATGAACAAATTCAGTTTTATCTGATCAAAGCGGCTCGCATCTTACCATTTATTGAATTCAATCAATCACAAAAATCAACAATTATGAATTTCGTATCCAATCTTTTGACAGATGAGGACAATAAATTGAGATTGCGCGCTTATAATCTCATCTATTCAATTCTGCCCTATATTGATAAAAATTTATTAGAAGAGGCGCATGTGATGCGCGTTTTACCACGATTTCCGACCCCGCTTAAGGACCCCGCAGAAAATTATGCACGGTTCAAATTGGCAGAGCATTTAAAATGTGAACCGGACCATCTCGAAAAATTTAGAATCATTTGTCAAGATGACCTCCAATTCACAAGCAGTATTTTTTTAAGCAATTTGAAATCTGCAACAATCGATGTGGCCAAGAGGTTTCAGATTGAACTGCTCATGCGAAACACTTTGCTTTACGATTATGAAAATTGTTTTTATATGGCCATGCACCTATGTAATCTCTTGAAAGTCAGTGCGCTTGAATCTGTAAGAAATACAGCTGGACGCATGTTGTTGCAACTTGTGCCGCATTTGAACTTCGAACAAAAGAACGATATTGCCGTTGAACTTATCCGTGCGCTTGAGATGGAGAGCTTTGAATTTACAAAGTACATCCCGCCCTATTTGGGCAAGATTATTCTTCAGGTTAAACCTAAGGAACTCGACGAGATTATTGAAAGCTTCGAACGGAAAATGAGTACAAACAATTCTAAATTGATTGCTCTCATTGAGAAAACAATAGGGTATGCAATTACAGAATATGCGGATTATCGTTATGCATTCAAAGATACGACGGAATCCCATATTAACCGTGTGCTTCGATTGTTTGGGGTACTCTTCAATGGTTTCGTGCATGGATCTAGCTATGTTAATCAAATGGCATTCTCTGTGATTGCCAAAGATGTTTTATCTGATCCATCACTTAGTCTCAAAAAGAAAGAATACCTTTATAGGACGACGATTAAAAAAGTCATGTCATTGATGACCAATACAGATGAAGCGGATGAACTTATTTTTTATAACAATACGGCGTCACTAAAATATATTAACAATTTCATCTCCGAATATAACCATGTGGTAGGTCCGATCTTTCCACCATCCAATAAGCGCATTGCCTTTTTCCCAGGCGCTTTTGATCCGTTTACACTGAGTCACAAACAAATTGCAAATGATATAAAAAATAAAGGCTTTGAAGTCCTTTTATACGTGGATGAATTCTCATGGTCAAAACGTACGCAACCGAATTTGATTAGACGTAATATTATTAAAAAATCAATTGCTAGTGAAATAGATATCTATCAATTTCCTAGAGATATTTCCATCAATATCGCAAATGACAAAGATTTGAAAATCCTCAAAGATCTATTTCCAGATTCAGAGGTCTATATTGTTGTGGGCAGTGACGTCATTTTAAATGCTTCTGCCTACAGGGCAGACCAAATGGGAATTATCAACGAGATACCGCATATTGTCTACGAACGTTTTGACCCGCTAATCACTGAAAACGATAAGCAGGCACTCAATGAAAAATTTGCCAAATTGCACCCTGCATCTTTGAGATTCACTTTGCCGAAAGACTATGAACACATAAGCTCGACTTTAATTAGGGATTCGATCGATGAAAAACGCGATATTTCAACGTTGATTGAACCATTGGCGCAAAATTATATTTATGAAAAGGGTTTGTATCAAAGAGAACCTATGTATAAGAGCATGATGATGACCAAATCCATCTATTTTGAGATCTTTGATGTTATTAGCGCCTCACTAATGACTGAAATACTTGCTTTAGCCGGTGGAGATGTCAGTGAAGTAACCGCGAGAATTCAACGTTTTAGCGATCACCCAAGTGCAAAAATCTACGTACTAAGAAGTTTAGAGAAAAACTGTGAAATCGTTTCGGTGTCCTTTTCACATTGGCTAAGGGCGATAGATATTCACAGGGAATTTTCAGATGAAAACATCATCAAATACATTAGAACGCACTCGATTGGCCGCATATTGGTTATTGACGGCATCCTTAAAAGAAAAGTTTCAGATGTCAAAAATGTCGATCAAATCATGTTAACTGAATCATTGGCACATGCACTTTCTAGGGACTACACATACTGCGTGTTCAAGGAAGGGATCAAAAGTCAAGTGGGCAAAGACCTCATTGAAGTACTCAGCAATCAAGGGTTTGAAAATATTACGTCAACGACGACGAATGAGAGTATCTATGTCGTGAATATGACTGCGCCGTGTACTTTAAACTTAGATCTCGACGTCATGTTTAAGGAACCTTACAGATACTTGCCTGAAGTGGTAGCAGCAATGGTGAAATCAAGAACCCAGCTGCAAAAATCTCTAACGAAACTTTATCCTGGCAATTTGGTGCTGAACTTTGATCGGGTGATGATCTATGAAAATTTAATTAAAAAAGTTTGTGAAGAAAACCATATGCCATCGACACCTCTTGTGCCTAAGAAAGTTGGAAAATCAATGTGTGTGCCGTTTGGCGCAGTATTCAAACGCTGGCTATTACCAAATACAGTTACAAAGACCTTACATGCCGAGAAGTATTTTTCGACAGACTTGTTATCCCATCAAATTATGGAATACCCCTATTACCTCGATGTTGAAAACCAAATTAAAATGTTAAAATCATTTGATCGACCGGTGATACTCGTGGATGATTTACTCAACAAGGGCTATCGTGTCAAGGCTTTGGAGCCCTATTTTAAAAAATACGACGTGGAAATTCAGAAATTCATCGTCGGCATCATGTCTGGCAATGGCAAAGAAGTCGCTGAGTCCATGAATATTAAAGTCGATTCCGCCTATTTCATTCCAAAGATCAAAGTTTGGTTCTATGAGAGTAAACTCTATCCGTTTATTGACGGTGACGCCGTCTGGAGAGGCAGCATTCCCGACAGCAATTTGATTAATTCAGTCAATTTGATTCTGCCGTATTCACCTGTTTCATATGTCGTGGATGCGTCAAAGGAATCGATTTACAATTTGTCTGAAACGGCGCTCATCAACGCCATTGAGATTATGGCAGCTGTGGAAATTGCCTATGAAAAACAAAACGACCGACTTTTAACCATTGATCGTTTGGGTGAAGTCCTAAATACGCCAAGATACCCTGATAAAGGGAAAAACATCTTCTACTCGGACAATGTCAAACCGTCAGAGTATATTAAGGATGATCTTGAACAACTGAGAAAATTGAAATCATTTTATATTGGATAGGAGATTGACATGATCTATTTATATAAGGGCTGGGAGATTCTCTCTCACGAGGCTCTAACTCATATTGGCTTAATTGAGAAACAAATGGATGAGGCGCTTACGAACCCAATGCTTTATCTCTATCGAGCACCTGTCGGTTCAACTAAGTTGATGGCTTATTTGTCAAAAGCTGCGGCGTTTAGAGGTGATACCGAATCGTTAACAGAACTCTATAAAACCACTTCGGATCGCGTACCGGAAGATAACTTAAGTGAGTCAATTCCCGCGATTAACCTGAACTATTTCAAATGCGTTTTTGGCACAGAAACGCTCGATGATGTGATTGAGTATTTGAAGTCTACTGAGAAGCAATTCAATACTAAGAAGAAATTGACTCTTTTAGGACTAGGCGACGTCGGCAGTATGCTGAGTATAGGCTTGAAGCTCTTAGGTGGCGATGTCATAGAGTCCATTGGCATTTATGATATCAGCGAAGCACAAAAAAGCAGATGGGAGATGGAGTTAAATCAAATCGCCGTTAACCCCACATTAAAAATAAACATGCTAGAAAAGGAGGCACTTTTTTCTGGGGATATATTTGTGTTTTGCGCCTCAAAAGGCGTGCCTAAAGTGGGCGAAGAAGTAAAAGACGTCCGCATGATTCAATTTGAGCAAAATGCAGCGTTGATTGCCGAATATGCCAAACAAGCACGCGATGAAAACTATAAAGGCATTTTTGCAGTCGTTTCTGATCCAGTCGATTTGTTGTGTAAAAAAGTTTTTGATCATTCAAATAGAGAGGATGAAACTGGCATAATGGACTATAAAGGCTTGTTGCCAGAACAAGTCGTCGGATTTGGACTTGGTGTAATGGATGGGCGCGCCAAATACTATAGTGACAAATTGTCTTTAAATTATGCTAAGACAGGGCGGGTGTTTGGCCCCCATGGACAAGCATTAGTCGTCGCCGATGATATTCATGCTGAAAATCAAGAAATTGCTGTAAAGCTCACGAAATGCGTTGTAGAAGCCAATCTTGATATGCGTGCACTTGGGTACAAACCATTTGTAGCACCCGCAATGTCATCTGGAGCAGCTGCAATCGTCAATCTTCTATCAGGTAAAGCACACTATAGTGCCAATTTTTTAAGAGGCGTTTACTGGGGCTGTAAGAATAGTCGAAAAAGCTATGGCGTTGACCTTGAGAGGCTAAGTGTTTCAAATGACTTAAACCTTCGGATTGAAACAACCTACAAATGGCTGGAGGAAACATGGATAGAATTGAATGCGTAACTTTCACAACGACCATTTTGGATTTGAGTGTGTATTGTGAAGGTGTGGCACAAGCGACACAGAGCGTTAACATAGACGGGCATCGCAAAAAACTGTTTATTATCGAACTCGATGAAATCGGTGAAAATGATTTGGCAAATGCCTACTTGAGAAATCAGATGATTCAAACTAAAAAAAACGAAAAATCAGAATTTTCCAATGTGATAGGCGCTATAATCGTCATTTCTGGTGAAGAGTGCTATACTAAATCCTATGCTAAAAAATTCATTTTTCTGGCCAATCAAATGGGCTGCGAGTTTATTGGTCACCCCCTGGTAGAACGCGTTAAGGACCATTTGAATTTTAAGACATGGGCTAAAGTAATTGAAGAATCCCTTGAAACCATTGAAAAAATACAGGTTGTAAAGTTGATACAGCGTTTGGCTGACTATACATTTCTATCAAAGGATTTATTGAAAATTTTGGTGCTTCATGCGGGCCATAAAGGAATCTCCAATACCCTTATGCTCTGGGATTTAATCAAGGAGCGACTCGCTAAAAAAAATGATGACACGATCATCATAGATGAGCTACATGTTGAAGAAGGCAAGATAACGGATTGTTATGGTTGTAGTTTTGAGACCTGTTCTTATTATTCACTTGAAAAGAGCTGTTTTTATGGGGGCTTTGTAGTAGAATCACTCTTTCCAATGATTGAACAGGCGGACATAGTCGTGTGGATCTGTCCGAATTACAATGATTCAGTTTCTGCAAAATTAATGGCTGTCATTAACCGTTTGACGGCATTATATCGAAAAATTTCATTTCAAGACAAGTACATCTTAGGAATTGTCGTTTCAGGCAGTTCTGGAAGTGATTCAGTTTCAAGTCAACTGATTGGCGCATTAACTATCAACAAGGGGTTTCGCCTGCCGCCAAATTTTGTTTCTATGGCGATTGCAAACGATCCAGGAGATATTTTTCAGGTTGAAAATATCGATAAGCGCATCAATGATTATGTAAACATTGTGCATAGATTAACGAACAAAAATATGTCAAAAACTTAAAAAAAGACTTTCTTTTTTTATATTTCATGCTATAATAAGAGTAACAAACCAGTTCGGAATTGAGTATAGGATGTAGGAAAGGCAACCGTTTAAAGATTTTTTAAAAAGGAGTGAGACCGCCAAAAACCTAGATTGAAATTCTAAGAAAAGTTATTAAGAACAAAGGTCAAAGTAATAAGATTATGTAAACTGCTTCGAGACTGACCATGTATGAAATCACAAAGATTTCCTTTCTATTTGATGGATCCAAGTTAGAAGCATATTATGGACACCACCTGAGTGAAATGATTTATGGAACTGGTTGTTAAAATAAAATAGAGTGAAGTTAACTCGACGAAAGGGTGAGTCCACCAGAAGTGTTAGAAATATCAATTGAATCGAAAAGTTAAAGAGCCTCTCGCAAGAAAATCAGAGAGGCTCTTTATCATTTTTGAATAGATTGCACTGAGGTGCATTTCGCATTGCCGTCAGCATATTTTTTCTGCTATTGGGGATCGATTTATATAGGTCCTGAAGCATAAGACTGACGTCCTCGCGTTTGGTATGTCTGTCCATGGGGCAAGGACTTTTTAAGACGGGTATTTCCTGAACTTTGATAAAATGTTTAATATCTGCTTCAGCGGTATCTAGAAAGGGTCTTATCACGGTTATTTCACTTCTCGAAAGGTAAGATTTGTATTCCATCGTGTTGAGCTTTCCAGCATATAGCATATTTAATAACAGTGTGGATAATGCATCGTCTGCGTGGTGGCCCAGTGCTAGCACGTTGAGATTTTTTTCTTGCATAGCTTTTGCCAATGCACCACGTCTCATGTTTGCACACAAAGCACATGGGTTTTTTTCTTCTCGGATTTCGAACACGATCTTGGCAATATCCGTTTTAATGATGCTATAAGGGATGTCAATTGCCTCACAAAATAGACGTGCTTCATTCAGATTGAAATTGTCAAATCCTAAATCAATCGTCATTGCTTCAAGATGAAAGGGCGTTGGGTAGAATTTCTGAAATCGATGTAATAGATATAGAAGTGCCATGCTGTCCTTACCACCCGATAAGCCTACAGCGATTCGATCACCGGGCATAATCATCTTTTGATCCTGTATGGTCTTTCTTAAACGTCCTAAAATATTATTCATGTTTAGTAATGCCTCTTTTAAAATTATTTTTAGCTTTAATAAGTGACGCCATGATAAAAATCATGGCGTTTTTTCTGTCAGTTCAAATACATAGTCTTGAGTAAATGGGTCGCTCCAATTGCCTTTCTTATCTTGAACTTTCATGATGATCTCGTAATTACCTTCGGTATCGAAAACTGGGAACAAGTTCTCGTCTTCAAATTTTTGGACGAGTGTACCTGCATAATAAATTTCCCACGAATAAGCTTTAATTTGTTTGCCACCAGTAGATGTGTTCATAAAGGCAATGCGGTTATCGTGAAGTGGTTCTATCTCAAACTGAGCGGCGACGGGCTTGGTTTTGAATAGGGCACTGATTCCCCATATGCCAAGTGCCAGAATTAAAATTATGGCGACAACAATGAAAATTCCCTTGAATCGAACGCTGATGTTGGAAGGTTGGTCTCCTTCGATATCCTCGTCAAACATTTCGGAGACATCTTCTACAAAAAGAGCATCATCTTCTTCAAAAAAGCGTTGCTTGGAGGATTTTGGAAGCGATTCAGGCATCAGATCATCTTCTTGGAAGATAGCTTTGAAGGATTTCGTGTCTTTCGAAACTTTCGGCACTGTTGTGGTGACTGATTGTAACAATTCTGCTTCAGCTGTTGAAACAGCAACCTTTGTTTCAGCGGCAACCTTTGTTTCAGCGGTAACATTTGTTTCAGTTTCAACGATGTCTTCAATACCTAAGTCATCATTTATAGTTAGTGTTAAAGCGTCGTTCAGAGCAGGCTCTTTTTCAAATTGTGTTTGATTCGAATAAAGTAAATCTGCGAGTTCTTGCCTTAATGCATCGTGGTGAAGGTCATTATTATCGAATTTTGGTAATGGGGCAACCTTTTCTTGGACCTTGTCATTTAACGGTTTGAAACCCTCTTTAATCACGTTAATAGGTGGGCCAGCTTCTAAATCGTTTAAAATAATAGTATATTCGTAATTAATTAATTCGAGAGCATCCGGTTTTTCAAAGATAAAAACGTCTTTAAAATGAGTCTTTGCAGCGCTCAAAGAATCGTAATTGTGATTGCCAAGTATTAAATTATCGATGAACTGGCTATGATAGCCTTCAGCATCTTCAAGGATTAAAGTAAGCGTCTTGCCAAGTTGTTTATAAACATCTTTACTTGAATGAGACTGCGTCGGTGCGTAATCTATTAGTTCTCTAAATGAGAGGCCATCATCTGAAATGAGGAGCTGTTCTTCGTCGAGAAGTTGAACTTTGATCGGATCGGGAAAGGCGTCATATTTTTCAATGAGTTTAAAATATTCATAGACGATTTGTACACGGTCATCATAATCGAGTTTGGAGTGTTTAATAAATTTATAAATAGCGCGGCCGTCATGCGCTTTAAGAATTAAATGTAGTTTTCCGTCTTCTTCGATGAGTGAGATGTAATTGTGGAGATGGTCCTCCAAGAGATGCTTTGTCGCCACCGACATTTTATTCGGATCAAAAAAAGTAATAAAAAAGACATTTGAAGCATCGATTTTGTTAACCGCTTTTGAAAAGCAGAGGTCATGATCTTCGTATAAAAGCTTCCACGATTTAAATTGATTAAGCGCCATTAAGCCCTCCATAACTATTATTACTTTCCATTATTTTAACATAGATATCAAATGTCGTGCATGTTTTATTTGTGAATGGATAGACACAACACATAAGTTCTAGTAACCATAGGACATTAGACTCAATATATTGTAGTATTTTTTAATTATTATCAATTATTCTACAATATAGTGGTGCGTTTGTCTAGCTTGTACTATAATTGTGTAAAGAGATTTATTAGATAACGGAGGCAGAAATGATACGATTTTTACATCTTTCTGACGTGCATTTGAATGCTGGGTTTGCAAATAAGAGCAGCTATGTCAGAAACCAAATAAAAGAGGCGCTTTATGAAGCTATCGTAAATGCGATTGATTATATTGTTGAAAATGAATTAGAAGGTTTGATCGTTGCAGGTGATCTTTTTGACGATGACAAAATTTCCTTTAAAGACGAATGTTTTGTTATAAATCAATTAAAGAGGCTATTAGATAAAGGTCAAAAGGTATTTTATGTGACAGGCAATCACGATCCGAAGTTGACGGCAAGATTTTTGGAACCACTGACTAAAGAGACCTCTTTTTACTTATTTGATGATGACGTTTTCAAGTGTTTAGATGTCATCAGTCGTGGCGGAGAGCTTTATAAGGTTGTCGGTGTTGGTCATATATCAAAAAACGAACAGCGCAATTTGATCAAATCTTTCCCAGTTAAGTCAACAGAAGAAATTTGGATTGGGATTGCTCACGCCAGTGTGCCAACCGCCATGGACATCTCGGATAAAGCGCCTTACATGGCGACGCCATTATCTCATATTGAAGCACTAAATTACAACTACTTTGCACTGGGTCATATTCATATCAGGCAACTTTTGACTTCGAAAATTGCCTATTCTGGCAATTTACAAGGTCTTAATATCAAAGAAACTGGACCTAAAGGCGCTTTTTTAGTGACTTTAGAACCCAATGTGACAAAGATTGAACCAATTGATTTTAATGTGATGCGATGGGAGCAATGTGATATAACGTTGACAGCTGATATTAGAACCCTTTCAGAACTACAACACGTTTTGATAGACAAGGTCACTTTGACCATCGGAACGACGCGTTTAGCAGCTAAGCAAATCATCATGCGCATGCATTTGAAGGGTCGATCTTTGCTGAAAAACCAGCTCGAAATTGATTCAAACTGCCAATACCTTTCGGAAATTATAAAAGATAAAACGGGTTTGCTCGATTTTGAAATCAAGTTTCGCAATTTATCGAACACCTATAATCTAGAAATGCTATCTAGTGAAAATACGCTATTGTCACAAATGATTGCACGTATTTCAGAACAGACCTGTGAACCGGAATTACTGAAAAAAATTTATGACTTACCGATTTTTGATAGCAAGATGACACAACCGGAAAAAGAAGGGTATTTGCATGCTATGAAAGAACAGTTGCTTCAAGAAGTCGTTGAACGGATGGTGGTGACATCAGATGATCATTAACAAATTGCATTATAAAGTCTATGGTAAGTTAATTGATCGCGACATCGACTGGTCACCTGGGATCACGATTATTCTTGGAGATAACGAAGCTGGGAAATCGACTATTTTCAATAGTCTTGCAACGCTAATTTACGGTTTTAAACCGTCAAGTCGCGACAGACATCCCTATGTGAACTGGATGCGGAATGAAATAAATTTTTCTTCTGAAATCACGGAATCAGGGGAACTTTTTACAGTTGAAAGAAGTCTAAAAAGCATGCCTAGATTAAATATATCTAGAGTTAGTAACAATACGGCTCAACTGTATCGCAATGAAACATTGCCGTTTGTCAGTCACGTCAGCGAAGCACTTTTTAAAGCGGTATTTCATCTGACTGCCGATGATTTGAATCAGTTTGAAAGAGTATCTTTTGAAAGCATTCAGGAAAAATTGATCTTCAATTATGGTACAGATTACTTAAACAAAGCCTCAGATGTCATTCTGCAGTTAGAACAAGACATAAACGCCTTGTGGCGCAAAGATAAGCGAGGCAATCCGAAGATTAATCTACTTCAAAGTGACATTAACCAATTGAAATTTCAAAAACATGAAGCTGAAAAAAGTTATGGTGCGGTCAGAACCCATATTCTAAGAATTGAGGCAATTGATGCAACCCTAGAGCGGTCTTTGTCCGATAAGAAGTCTCTGGGACTCTCCATTCGAAAGATGCGAATTAACTTGCCAATCAAAGAATTGATAGAGCGCATAGATACTTTGAACGGTAGTATCTTTAAATTCGAAGCATTTAAAGTATTAGATGTGAAGCTAATCGATAAAATCGAGCATAATCATGTCCTAATGATTGAAGGCGAAAGCAATGCAGAAAAAAGGCGGCAAGAACGAGACAAATTAAAGGAAGACCTATTTATCTATTCTGAGCACGACAAAAAAATTCTCAATTTTAAATTGGAAATTGAGTATTTAAAAAATACTTTGAGCGATTTGATGCGATTTGAACATGAAGAACATACAAAATTAGATGAACTGATGAAACTGCAGGAAAAAATAGGTGGACAGTTTAAAATTTTGTTTGATTCACAAATCAATGACGACATTAAGAAGCAACTAAAAAAACTGCCAGTGCTAGATCTTATGACGCTGCTACAGAAGTATATCGATGGTTTAGATAAAAATGTAGAAATCGATAAACAGGCGTTGGCGCGTCGCAGTCGAATGCAAAGAGGATACCTCATATTGGGAATCTCAGGTATTGTTGCTTCTGTTTTGGGATTTGTTTATGAACCCTTGCGGGTAGTGTCATTTGCTGGAATCGGTATATTTGGCTTTTCAATCGCTCACATTAAGTGGCAAGGTCCTATTGGACTGTCCGAATTAGTGGATTTAAGTGACATTAAACAGAAAATTGAAGAGGCAAGTTTATCTATTCAGTTACCAGAATACGTCTATAGAGATAACAGCTTACGCTTTTTTGGAAAGCTGGAACAGTTGATTTTACTATTGCATGAAGAAGACGCTTTACATGACAAATGGACGTCACTTATCGAGCACCAAAAGACAATTGAAGTGACACTCTCAAATGTCATGCAATCTAAAGGCTTTGATACATCAAGAGGGGTCTTGTTGAGTCTTCAGTACGTATTGGCACAAATAGATCGTTTGAGAGAAATTGATGCAAATGAAGTGAAAAAACAAATGACTATTGATAGGTTAGAAGTTTCAATCGAAAGCGAACGTATGGCATGCGAGACCTGTGAAGCCCTCTACAACACACTAAGAAAACAAGTTGAAGATTTTGGTGATGGAGATTTCGATTTTGGATTGAGAATGGTTGCTCAAAATACGGAATTGACCCGTAAAATCAAAGTTTACACTGACGAATTGTCTTTGATACATTACGATAAGGATACTGTTTTAAATGCGTCCAGTGAAAAACTGCTGGAAATGGAAGTTCAGATTGCTGAAATTGACGCACTTGAAAAACAACTTATCGCAGAAAAATTTCGCTTGTCTTCAGAAATTGATCGTTACAATGAAACCGTGAATTTGGAGGCAATCAACAGTCAAATACTCGTTGCTGAAGCTCAACTTGATGAATGGATTGAACATAGAAACAAATGGATGATCTTACTGGAAATTATCAAATTCTCAGATGATCGCTATAGAGTGGAAAATCAACCGAATATCATCACGAGAGTCAGTCATTTTATGAATCAAATGACGAGTGGAAAATACCAAGAGGTGCTTGTAAGTGAAGAAGATGGCCATTTTGAGCTTCAATTCGTAATTGATGGCGAGATTGTTCCCGTTGCAAAGGCATTTAGCAAGGGCACGCTACAACAATTGTTTTTTGCTTATAGATTGGCGGTAATAGAAGCGCTTGACCCACAAAATCAATTGCCTTTTGTACTTGATGAAGCCTTTGTCAATTGGGATTCAAAGAGATTTTTAGAAACACTCAAGCTATTAGAAAAAATTTCAGCGAACCGACAGATTATGATTTTTACGTGCCATCGAAACTTGGCAATCCAGATTGCTGAGTGCACAACGTCTAAACTTATTGAGGTGGCAGAATGAGCAAACAACTTTTAGATGAACTCCAGTTCGAAAAAAACAAACGCGAAATACTGAAGCGTACTCAGCTAACAAAAGATGAGGGCGATAGCACGCCAATAAAGATGGATGAGGCGAAAAAATATGCGTGGGAATATGAACTTGAAAATTATCGAAAGGCAAAGAGGATGGATAAATTTCACACATTTGGTGCCATTTGCGGCATTTTAGCTTTGATAGCGACCCTATTTTTTAATTTAGAAGTTGTGAAACAAATTTTAATGAAATTCTAATAAATGATTCATATATTAGTTAGTTAGAACACGTTATAATTATTACAGATGAAATTCTAAACGCTCAGAAAGGAGGTCGCATTGTGATTGAGACTATCGAAGAAAAAACGCCGCAGCCATTGAAACAACTCTCAATAAATAAAAGTATCGTCATTCAAGTGAAGGATTTAAGAAAAGTATATAAAATTGGCACTGAAAAGGTTGTTGCTCTCAATCAAATCAATCTCACCATTTACAAAGGTGAAATTTGTTGCATCTTGGGTACTTCAGGTTCGGGCAAGTCGACATTGTTAAATATGATGGCAGGTCTAGAAAAACCTACGAAGGGTACTATTGAAATTAAGGGACATGCAATTGAAAAGATGAGTGAAAAGCAACTGGCTGGATTTAGGCAGAAATTTATTGGATTTATCTTTCAATCGTATAATCTCCTAACAGCACTTACCGCACTTGAAAATGTCGCGATGCCCCTCATATTTAGAGGGACCCCAAAAGTCATAAGAGAAAAAATCGCAAAAAAGTACTTGAAAATGGTAGGCTTAGGAGATCGTTTTAAACATAAGCCAAGTCAAATGAGTGGCGGCCAACAACAACGTGTGGGCATCGCCAGAGCGTTTGTAGGGTCGCCTGAAATCATATTTGCCGATGAACCGACTGGAAATCTTGACACAAAAACCTCAATCGAAGTCATGCACATTATGTGGAAAATGGCACGTGAGAAGATGCAGACGATCGTCATCGTCACACATGACCCTGAAGTGGCGCTATATGCGGATAAGGTCATTCACATTCGCGATGGCGACATTCAAAGTATCGAAAATAGAAGTGTAGACGACGTTTATGAAACGTACATTAAACCTTACGAAGAAAGTTATATACAAATTTAACATGCAAAACAAAACATGACACATCCATAAGGGGAGAACAATGACTTCAAAAATTAAAAAAATACTCGTATTGACATTGGTGCTTGCAGTCGTATTTAGTACATTCAGTTTTGGTTTAGCCGATCCATACAAACCGATAATAGGTGTCGTTTCCGATGACACCTTACAAGTTGTGAAAGCAGGCGTCAGAGCAGAATATACCCTTACAATTAAAAATGCTTCCTATGTCGTCGCACAAAGTATCAGAGTCAGCATCAAAGGCGCACATCCTTTTAGAAGTGATATTGCCAATCTGACTCAGACAGTTTCTTATTTAAATCCAAATGACACCAAAAAATTGGTATTTAATGTAACGCCTAGCCCTACATCAGTTTCTAAAGTTTATGAGTTCGACGTTGAAATTGAATATAGCAATTTTGAAGAAACGAGTTATACCGAAACAGCAAAAGCGTATGTCAAAGTGGATAATGGAAATATTGAACCGATATTAGGCGTTTTTTCATATAGTACTGGACAGAGCGAATTGATGATGAACACGCCGGATTCACTTGCATTAAACATCAAAAACACTGGCACTAGTACGGCAAAGGATGTAAAAGTCGTCGTATCTGGTTTTACAAATGAAGGCGTCGTTCTCTATAAAGAAGTAGATACAAAGACATTTGATTCATTGGATGTAAAAGCAACGCACCTGACTTATTTTAATATCATCGCTGGGAAAGATGCCAAAGAAGGCACATTTCCCGTCAATGTGAGCATCAGTTACATCGATGAGATGGGTAATGCCTATAAGAAAGAGTCAATCACATATGTGACACTTGCTGGTAAGGGAACGTTTGATGCAGATTTAGAAATCACAAACGTCCAGTATCCTGTATCTGTAAAAGCCAATGGCACATTTGATGTGAGTTTTAAAGTTGAGAACAAGGGCAATGTAGAAATTTCAAAGGCCGATTTGACCATTGAATATCCGGAGGCTTTTATTTCTAAGACAGCTTCAAAAGTTGTGATCAAGAACCTTGCACCTGGTGCAAGCCAAAATATCACTTTTAAATTGATGGCAAAAGCAGAAACCACTACGGAAAACTATCACACATATATCAAAGCATCCTATGTTCCAAAAGGTGGCGCTGTGGATGCACCTTTAACGGTACAGGAATATGTGGGAATCTATGTTGAAGGAAAAAGTGATGCCGTATCTGAAGGCAGCAAACCGAAATTGATCATCGACTATTACGATTATGGTGGAGAATATGTCTATGCAGGTGAAAACTATCCTTTGACCTTAAAGATCAAAAATACGAGTAACGCTGAAGGCACTAAAAATATTAAAGTAACTTTGACAAGTGAAGAAAACGTCTTTACACCAGTAGATTCTTCAAGTTCATTTTTTATTGCCAAAATCGGACCCGGTGAAGTATATACGCATACGGTTTATTTGAAAACGAAGATAGATGCCAACGTCAAAATATATACGTTGACTGCTAAGATGGAGTATGAAGACAGTAAAGGCAATGCTTACGATGAGAATAAGACACCGTATTCAGAAAGTGAAGTATTAAGCGTCGCAGTCTCCCAACCCGTTAGACTTGAAACGGCTGAGGTTATTGTACCCTTTGAAATTTTCATAGGCCAACCGTTTTATATTGAACAAGAATTCTACAACATGGGTAAATCTACCATGTATAACATGATTGTGAAACTTGAAGGCGTTGAAACCACAGAAGGTAGTTATTTTGTTGGTAACTTTGAGGCTGGTAAAAGTGAGTACTTCTCTGCACAAGCCTTTGCATACGAGGTGGGAACCTTTGAAGGCAAATTGCTCTATTCTTTCGAAGATGCACTTGGAACAGTCTCCACACTTGAACAGCCGTTTACGATTAATGTGACCGAAATGCCAATTATAGACGATGGCAATGGCGGTATTCCCATTGATCCTAATTTACCAGTTGATGGTCAAAAGGGTATCGACACTTGGAAAATCGTTTTAGCGGCAGTCATTGCACTAGCCGTTGTGGGCTTTATTGTAAGAAAAGTTCTGAAGTCAAGGAAGCTCAAGAAAGAACTGGAGGATTTAGATGAGTAGTTTAGATCTGGCTTTTATGGGCATTAAAAATTTATTGCGTCGAAAAGCTAGAACGATTTTAACCGTGCTGGGTGTTATTATAGGTACTGCGGCTATTGTGGTCATGGTTTCGCTTGGTCTCGGGATGAACAAAGCCTTTGAAAAGCAGCTCGAGGAATACGGAAGCTTGACGATGATAGACATTTATGCCAACCAATTTATGATGGAAGGCAACGGTGCGTCATCCACCGAAGGTCAAGTCGTTTTAGACGATGAGACGATTGCATCAATTGAAGCGATTAAAAATGTTGAATTCGTCATTGGATTCAAACGTTTTGATTCGAAGATTTATGCAGGGAAATATGAAAATTATACGAGCATAAAAGCCGTGGATTTTGACAAGCTTGCGCTCATGGATATCAAATTAAGCGAAGGTGTCTTGCCGACCACTAAAGGCAAAAATGAGGTCTTATTTGGCTTTTATGCGAAACAGAATTTTTACGACCCGAATTCTAGAAACCCTTACGGAACGCCGCCAGTGATCGATGTATTCAATACTAAAATTGAATTGTTGCCATCGTCACAGTATTATGAAGGCAAACGTCCAAAAGGCTTTATTCTAACGCCGACAGGTATAACTTCTGAACTTGATTATTTGTATGCCTCTGATGTCTTTATGGATTATGAGACGTTTGTAGAACTCAAGAAGGATTTTGATAGAAAAAACCCTCCACCAGATAATGGTGGACAAGGCGGTCAACCTATAGGCGATAAAGGCGGTAACACAAAGACACCTGAAAATAAATACGACGAAATGAAAGTCAGTGTGACAAACATCAAGTATGTTCAAGAGATACAAGACCAAATCAAGGCTATGGGTTTTGAAGCCTACAGTTTGACAGATGCGCTTGAAAACATGAAAAAGACATCGGGGCTCATTCAAGCTATACTAGGTGGAATTGGTGCCGTATCCTTGTTCATTGCAGCCATTGGCATCACAAATACGATGGTTATGTCCATCTACGAACGCACGAAAGAGATTGGCGTCATGAAAGTAATTGGCGCACAGTTAAAAGACATCAAACGATTGTTCTTATTTGAAGCGGCCATGATTGGTCTTTTTGGCGGGGTACTTGGCATCGGAATAAGTTATGTCATATCGATGATCATCAACACGGTGCTAGCTGGTATGAATGGCGATACAGGTTATTATGGCCCTGCATTATTATCTTATATTCCAGTGTGGCTATCGCTCTCTGCAATGGGTTTTTCAACTTTGATTGGGCTTATAGCAGGTTATTATCCTGCAGTACGTGCGACAAAATTGAGTGCACTTGAAGCAATCCGTACGGAATAGAAAATGAGTGATGCTAGTTGAGGAGGTGAGTCAATGTTGAACCAAATTTCGCCAGTAATCATCAAAAATGGCATTTGCTATCATTCAGAGGAAATTGTGGAATTTGCGAACCCACCCGTGTACGAAGTCATAAGAGTCATAGAGGGCATCCCTTTATATTTTAAGGAACATGTCGAGAGACTCTTCAAATCACTTTCATTGATTCAGGCGCAAACAAACCTGAGTAAAGAAGACCTATTGACGGGGATTGAGAGTTTAGTCACAGAAACGGCTATTTTAAATAACAATGTGAGGCTTGAAATCGGAATAGATCAACAGGGTGCTTCAACCTGGGTCCTATTTTGGGTGAAATCACAGTATCCAGTTAAAGCCGTTTATGAACTTGGCGTGAAGACTATCACTTCAAGAGTGACTCGAGAGAACCCGCATGCTAAGATTTATAGAAAACAGTATGTTGAGACGATCAATGCGCTGAAACAGCAGACTGGAGCGTATGAAGTGATCCTCATCAAAGACGATGGAACTGTAACGGAAGGAAGTCGGTCAAATCTGTTCTTTATTTTGGATGGCAAGCTTTACTCGGCGACTGAAGTGGATGTTCTCATGGGCATCACAAGGCAAAAACTCATTGCAATGCTTAATCATATGTCCATAGAACTACTTGAAATGGACATTCCATTGAATACGATCAATAAATTCGAAGCCTGTTTTATAACGGGCACTTCTATTCATCTATTACCAGTAATGGCCATAGACGACCTTTTATTTAATTCAGCAAATCACCCGATGTTTATTAAATTGGAAACGGCATTTGAAAAAATCGTCAAAGACGATTTAGAGCATACTAGGAGGCTATATTAAGATGACAAAAGTTCATGAGAGATTTTTAAAGTATGTCGCATTTGATACGGAGTCTGACCCAGAATCTGAAACGTGTCCCTCTTCACAGAAGCAACTCAAGCTAGGTGCTTATCTCGTCGAAGAGATGCAAGCTATGGGTTTGACAGAGGTCGGCATGGACGACAATGGCTATATCTATGGCGTTGTTGCCGGCAATGTCCCTGAAGGGTCAGCACCAAAACTCGCTTTCGTCGCACACATGGATACATCGCCAGATTTGTCAGGTGCTGACATCAAAGCGCGCATTGTTGCAAATTATGATGGTGGCGAAATTGTTCTAAATGCCGAACACAATATCAAAATGTCTCCCGTTCAATTTGATCACTTAAGCCATTATGTCGGTCAAGATCTCATTGTAACGGATGGATTGACACTACTAGGTGCTGACAACAAAGCGGGCATTGCAGAAATTTTGTCAATGGCTGAGTATTTAGTCAACCACCCCGAATTTAGACATGGGCCTATCAAAATAGCCTTTACACCGGATGAAGAAATCGGTCGTGGCGCCAATTTATTTGATCTTGAGAGATGTGATGCCGATTTTGGGTATACAGTTGATGGCGGTGAGTTAGGTGAAGTTGAATTTGAAAACTTCAATGCCGCTTCTGCAAAAATAAAAATACATGGCTCGAATATCCATCCAGGATCTGCAAAAGGCAAGATGAAAAGTGCTTTGCTGATTGGTATGGAACTTCATAGCATGTTACCGATTTTTGACAATCCAGCCTATACTGAGCATTATGAGGGGTTTAATCATTTGAACGACTTTAGCGGCAGTGTTGAAGAAACCAGCATGCTCTATATCATTCGCGACCACGATTTGTCAAAATTTGAAGCGAAGAAAGCCATTTTTAAAGAAATCGAAAAATTCCTCAACTTCAAATACGGTGAAGGGACAGTAGAAATTGCTGTAACAGATTCCTATTTCAATATGAGAGAAAAAATATTGCCACATTTCCATCTCATCGAAACGGCCAAAACGGCCATGACAAAGCTTGGTATAGAACCACTTGTCGTGCCAGTGCGCGGTGGTACAGATGGCGCAAGACTCTCTTACATGGGATTGCCATGTCCGAATATTTGTACAGGTGGTCACAATTTCCATGGCAAATTTGAATATATTCCGATTCAATCTATGGAGAAAACGGTTGAAATTTTACTCGAAGTCGTCAGCAGTTATTCTGAGTGGAAAGCATAAACATTTAGCATAAACATATAGTATATACACAAAAGCCTCGCATCAATTCATTTTGAATTGACCGAGGCTTTAGTTAAATTTGCAAGGATAAATGCGTAGTGAGGTTATTCATACCGCTCACTATCATCTGATTTTTCAGATGGGCTTACTGGTTCTGATTTGCGCATCATGAAAAGACCAATGGCCATTAAACCCACAAACATGATGAGATCGTATTTCAAGTTGATAAAGGCTTCAATTAGAAAAAAAGACGAGATGCCGAGCAATAATAGACCCGTTCGGAAATTTCTTCTAGGACGGTGTCCAAAGTAGGCCATCTGTAAAAAGCCGATGGCTGGCCCCATGATGTAAAGCGGCCACAATTTCCCTTGAATACCCCAAGTTGTGAAGTTGCCAATCAGAAAGAAAAAACCGTAAGTTAAAAGCGTAGCGCCCGTTAACAAGTTGCGTCCGCTTGCATGACCTAAAAAATAGTCGCGTTCGGCTTTTGCACCGATATAGACTAAAATTAATGGCCAGAAGTCCCAAATGCTAAAGTTGATGATGTGATAATAATCCAAAATTAGAACGCCGCCGACTATGACGAGAAACGTTCCAAGAAGTCTGTTTCTAGACTCTTCCATTTTTATGCCCCCATTCAAGTTTGATTCGATTTATAAAACCGTCATAAATTAAAGTTAGTATAACGGATAAAGGTTAATTTTGTGTTAGAAAAGAATTAAAATGCTTTAAAAGGCTGATGAATTGTTGACTTTTAAGGAGGGATTCATTATAATGAAAACAATTATAAACTGAACATCTAAGAAGATGAAGAGTAGATACAACCGTTTATTAGAGAGATGGGTTCAAGGCTGAAAAACCCGTTTAAATAGGACTATCGAATGTCGCATCGGAGATGGTATCTTGAGT
The DNA here is from genome assembly GCA_038246775.1 of Peptostreptococcales bacterium. Classification (GTDB taxonomy): domain Bacteria; phylum Bacillota; class Clostridia; order Peptostreptococcales; family Acidaminobacteraceae; genus Fusibacter_C. The sequence goes on from JBBRVO010000005.1 coordinate 54,834, forward strand.
GATCAAGTACCCGTTTAACCGCGTTATAGGTCTTGAGGTGCCATATCGTTTTTTGATGTGGAATTAGGGTGGTAACGCGATCATTCGTCCCTTTCTGGACGGGTGTTTTTTTATTTTTTGACACGAATCTTAAAAGGATTCATTATAAATACGAGTAAATAGGGAGGAAACTATGCAAAGTAAGTACCATCCAAAGGAATTTGAAGACAGAATTTATGAAAAGTGGTTGGAAAAGAAGAGCTTTAGTGCGACTGTCAATCCGGACAAAAAGCCATATACCATTGTGCTACCGCCTCCAAATATCACAGGTCAACTGCACATGGGTCATGCGCTGGATCAAACCTTACAGGACATATTGATTCGTTGGAAGCGTATGCAAGGCTTCGAAGCGCTCTGGTTGCCAGGTACAGACCATGCAAGTATCGCCACTGAAGTAAGGGTTCTTAAGAGCATTGAAGAAACTGAAGGCATAACAAAAGAGCAGTTAGGACGCGATGCCTTTTTAAAACGCGCTTGGGAATGGCGCGATGAATATGGCAGAATCATCGTGAATCAAATGCAAAAACTCGGGTCGTCATGTGACTGGGATAAAGAGCGTTTCACGATGGATGAAGGCTGTAATCACGCCGTTACTGAAGTTTTTATAAGACTTTATGATAAAGGACTAATCTATAGGGGGAACCGCATCATCAACTGGTGTCCCGATTGCAAGACGACGCTTTCTGATGCAGAGGTTGAGCATGAAGAAAAGCAGGGGTCATTGTGGCATGTTAAATACCCAATCGTGGGGACGGACGCGTTTCTTGAAATCGCGACGACACGTCCAGAAACCATGGTGGCGGATACTGCAATTGCCGTCAATCCAAGCGATGATAGATATAAGCATCTCGTTGGGAAAAAATGTTTATTGCCACTTTTGAATAGAGAAATACCGATTATTGCCGATGATTATGTTGATGTTGATTATGGTACTGGCGCACTTAAAGTGACTCCTGCGCATGACCCTAACGATTTTGAGATTGGCCTTCGTCATAACCTTGAACAAATCAATGGCATGAACACCGATGCAACCATGAATGAAAACGCAGGTAGATACAATGGCATGGATCGTTTTGTTTGCAGAAAAGAAATCGTCAAAGACCTAGAAGCAGGTGGTTACCTCGTCAAAGTCAAAGACAACCCACATAACATTGGCATGTGTTACAGATGTAGCACCATCGTCGAACCAAGGGTATCCGATCAGTGGTTTGTCAAAATGGAACCACTCGCTGGTCCAGCAATCGATGTCGTAGCTAGTGGAGAACTGAAAATCATACCAGATCGCTTTACAAAAGTATATATGAACTGGCTTGAAAACATTCGCGACTGGTGTATCTCGAGACAGCTCTGGTGGGGACACAGAATTCCGGCGTTTTACTGCCAATCATGTCCAGAAATCGTCGTGGCAAAAGAGATGCCGGATGTCTGTCCAAGTTGTGGCGGCACCCATTTCAAACAGGATGACGACGTACTTGATACGTGGTTTAGCTCAGCATTATGGCCATTTTCAACACTTGGCTGGCCAGAGAAAACGCCGGAGCTCGACTATTTCTATCCCACCAATGTGCTAGTTACCGGTTATGACATCATTTTCTTTTGGGTTGTGCGCATGGTGTTCTCAGGACTAGATGCCATGGGCGAAAAACCATTTAATGATGTTTTACTCCATGGGCTCGTAAGAGATGCAAATGGCAAAAAAATGAGTAAATCATTGGGCAATGGCGTCGATCCACTCGATGTCATCGAGCAATTTGGCGCAGATGCACTCAGATTTATGTTGGCGACGGGCAATAGCCCCGGCAACGATCTAAAATTCCAAATTGAGCGCGTAGAATCATCGAGAAACTTTGCCAATAAACTATGGAACGCGTCGCGTTTTGTCATTATGGGCATCGAAGGTGAATTGCCTGAACTCGATGGCAGCGAACCGTTAACACTCGCCGATCAGTGGATTCTTTCTAGACTTGAAACGATGATGGCTGAAATCACTTCAGCGCTGGATAAATATGAGCTTGGTGTTGCGGCGACAAAAATTTATGAATTCACATGGAACGCTTACTGTGATTGGTATATAGAACTTGCTAAAAAACGTCTTTACGGTGCAGATGAAGTGGCAAAACAAACGGTACAAAAGGTACTTGTGAAGGTGCTTAAGGATATCTTGAGGCTGTTGCATCCATTTATGCCTTTTATAACAGAAGAAATCTGGAGCTTCATGCCAAATACAACCACCTTATTGGTTACCGATCATTGGCCAATTTCCAACGCGTCCTATGAAAATGAAAAAGCCGAAGCGGATATGGATCTTATCATGGACGCAATTCGAAACTTGAGAAATGTTCGGGCTGAAATGGAAGTAGCACCCTCTAGAAAAGCGAAATGTATGATCCTCGCTGTGGATCCGCAAGTGGGAGAGACGCTAATGAATCAGTCAGAATACCTCGTGACATTGGCCTCTTGTTCTGAAGTGGTTCTGATTAGAAGTAAATCTGAGGTTCCAGAAGATGCCGTATCAGCAGTTATCCACGGTGCCCAGCTCTATTTACCACTAGATGATTTAATCGATTATGAAAAAGAGTTAGACCGTTTACAAAAAGAAAAGGCAAAACTTGAGAAAGAGGTCTTGCGCGTTTTAAGCAAACTGGGCAACGAGGGCTTCGTTAGCAAAGCGCCTGCGAATCTTCTTGAAGAGGAAAAGCAGAAAGCAGCAAAATATCAAGAGATACTCACAACAGTTAGTGCAAGGATAGAAGCAATTGCACAGAAGATTTCGTAAATCTTAGAGGTATAATATGACGTATGATGAGGCAATAGCCTTTATTCACAGTACTTACAAATTTGGCAGCAAGCTTGGTCTTGATAATATCAAGGCCTTGCTTGAGCGTTTAGGGTCACCACACAAAAAATTAAAATTCATTCACGTTGCCGGAACAAACGGTAAAGGCTCTACATCGGCATTTATACATTCAATACTGATAGAAGCAGGTTACAAGACTGGGCTCTACACCTCGCCTTTTATTGAGACGTTTAATGAACGGATGCGCGTGACTCACGACCTAATCACTTCAGAAGAACTGGCTTTATATACGGGCAAAGTAAAGGCGCAAATTGACGTCATGGTGGCGCAAGGTTATAACCATCCAACGGAATTCGAGGTGGTAACAGCCATAGCAATGCTCTATTTTGAAAGCCATGCATGTGACCTTGTCGTACTAGAAGTTGGACTTGGCGGTAGACTTGATGCGACCAACGCAATAGAGACGCCACTTGTTTCAGTAATTACACCACTCGATTTCGACCATATGGAATACCTTGGAAATACCATAGAAGAAATCGCGACGGAAAAAAGTGGTATCATCAAACCGCATGGTATAACGGTCACTTGTCCACAGATGGAAGGTGCAATGTCCGTCATCGAGGAAAAATGTCTAGACATGCAAAATACACTTTATAAAGTTGATTTTAAATCTCTTGAAATAACCCATCAAAGTTTTGGCAAGCTCACGTTCAACTATTTGGATCAATCCTATGATCTTACATTGTTTGCAAGCTATCAAGCGGAAAA
>JBBRVO010000006.1:0-46426 GCA_038246775.1 Peptostreptococcales bacterium
CCTACGATTATAGAGCTTTGTCAATGAATCTTTATACGCCATATCATGTATTTTAAATTCATATTCTTTTCTTGAAGTAATATTTTGATGAGACCCAGACATGCTAACGTACACACCATCTTCATACCTTCCGATTCCCACCGCTTCAATCCATACATAATCGCCATTTATGTCAAGTACGCGATAAATTATCCGGTGGTCTTCTATTTTACCGGATGCAAATAGACTCAGTCTCTTTTTGAAATTTTTCCGATCATCTGGGTGTACCAATTTTATCCAAGAATCTATGGTCGATTGCTCTAAATCAATATCGAACATATTGTACCAATTAGGTGTCAAATAATTGAAATGTCCATCTATATCAAGATCCCAAAGTCCTTCTTCAGATGCTTCAAATATTGACTTATATCTTTGCTCACTTTTTAGAATATACTCTTTATTCTCATAGAGTAGATCATATTGTTCTTGAAGTGTCTCTTCGGATGCAGAGAGTTCTTCATAGAGCGCCTGCATTTCGAAATTCTTTTCGTTGATGCTCACAATCATGGCATTAAAGCCATCGATAAGCACTTTTACTTCAGAATCATTGACTTCAATCTCGCACTTTTCATCATAATTGCCTTCTTCGACATGTTCCATGACTTTAACGAGCTTCAATATTGGATCAACAATACTGTCAGAGTATTTAATTGACAATCTTTCAGCAATAATAATGATTGCTGTAACAATCAAGAAAATCAAGACAAACATAATTAAAATAGCCCCAATCAGTTCGCTCTTATCAATTGACACAATAATCAGCATGCCGAAGTTACTTAGTTGCTTGGTATAATAAATATGCTGTGAATCGTCACTAATAGGATTTTGAAAGAGTGTGTCAAATTTCGATTTGTGCGTTTTAACATCATCCCAATTTATGGCGAAATCCTTGCCGGTATTAGATGCCAATATGACACCAGAATCATTGACGATTGTCACTACCCCATACGAACCGATTTTTGAGTCACTGACAAGATTTGTAATTTCAGACAATAAAATATCCACGCCAATTACCATGTCGTCACCAACGTATTTGGAAGCGGTAATCGTAAATTCGCCTGTCCCTTGATCGATATAGGGCTGCGTCCAATTTACAGTTCCTTTTTCATCCAATGAGTTGATATACCATGGTCTCGTGCGTGGATCATAATCATCTGCAACAAATCGTTTTGGAAACAAATAAAACGTACCATCTTTTTTGGCGATGAACAATGTGCTTGAATTTCTAAATACATTTTTAAACGTGGACAGTGTTTCATTGTAATAAATATCAGAATTGATATTTTGTGGCAACACCAAATAATTTTTCAAAGAAATTAAGCTTCTTTGAGTATGTTGAAATGTCGTATCTAATAAATTGCTCGTTAAATTAATAACAGCATTTGCTTCATGACTATATTTTTCACTGATTTGATTGTAAGTAGACGCCAAGAAAAGAATGCTTGATAGTAAAGCAAATGTAAATATTATCGTCGTTATTAATTTTCTGAATTTATTTTTTATTCCGCTTTTATTTGACATTCATTCACCAAAATCTATATTTCATTAAGTTTGACTAACTCTTTTCTAAATTTCTTGATAATTTTTTTCTCCATACGCGATACAGTCATTTGAGACACATTGAGTTCATCCGCCACTTGAATCTGCGTTTTATTCTCAAAAAAACGGTCATTGACAATCTTGATTTCGACTTCATTGAGTTTTTTAAGACACATGTTTATAAAATCACGATTCTCAATAATATCAAAATACTTATCATCGCGGCCTATGATATCTTGAAGCTGAATATCTTTATCATCACCTGATGCATCGTATGTCAAATCCAAAGATTTTGGTGTATAGACTTGAGAGGCTTCCATTGCTTCGATGACTTCCTCTTCTGTTACATTTAAATACGTGGCAATATCGCTGACTTTAGGAATACGTTGAAGATCCTGCTGTAATTTTGACTTCGCCTGGTTGATTTTCTTAGATAGTTCTTGGATTCTTCTAGGTACTCTGACGGACCATCCTTTGTCTCTAAAATACTTCTTTATTTCCCCGATAATGGTAGGCGTGGCAAAGCTAGAGAATTCAAAACCTCGGTCTACGTCGAATCTTTCAATGGCATAAATCAAACCTAAAGAGGCCACTTGATAAATGTCCTCGTATTCAATGCCTTTGTTGATGTATTTTTTTGCCAAAATTTCAGTAATATACATATGACGCTTGATAAGTTCATTTCGAATGGCAAGGTCTCGATTGTTTTTATATAGATAAAACAGTTCTTTGGTACCTAGCGCAAAAAATTCATTGTTACTAGAACCTTCATCCCTTATTATCATTTGCTTTTTTTTCATGAACACCAGCCCCTAACCGAAGAAGAACATTTATTCAACGATCTTACTCATTATAATTTTTGTGCCGCTACCTTCGCTTGTTTCAATTTCTACAGTGTCCATTAGTGATTTGATTATAAAAAGTCCAAGACCATTTTCCTGTAAATCTTCTGCACTTGGTTTTTTGTAATTTTCCAAACTGAAGCCTTTACCAAAGTCAACAACTTCAATAATGAGTTTGTCTGTCTTGTTGATAAATTCAAGTTTATAAATTTCATCCGTACCTGAATGCAGTATAGCATTATTACATGCCTCACCCACAGCCAATTTAATGTCCTCAATGATTTCAATATCAAATCCCATTTGATTTGCAACAAAGGACGCCGCCAGCCTGGCAATACTGACGTACTCCGGTTTACTTGGCAATGACATATTAATGGATTCCCTCATTTTCTATTCCACCTTTTCTATTAATTACGAATTGAAAATATCCGATCCAGTCCCGTTAATGTGAATATTTTTAAAATGCTGGGTTTTAGCTTTTCAAAATAGACCGTATTATTATGAATTTTTACATTTTTATAAAAGCTAATTAATACGCCCAATCCTGTACTGTCAATATATTCAAGATTTTCGCACTTAAAAATAAAATCAGACTGTTTTTTGTCGTTGAGCTGAATGAGCTCTTCCTTGAGAATCAATTTAGAATTGATATCTACTTCTCCTATGAGTTCTACTTCCCAACTTTTGGCTAACTCATTGTAATTTGTATTCAGTCTTAAAGACATTGAAATTTTCCCCCTTTGTTTATATAGCTGAGATGAATTACATAACCATGAAAATAGTATACACTAAAAAGCTTCAATGGAGATAAAAATTTGGAAATTGAATCAAGCATGCTTAAAAATCAATTTCCAAATTTTATTCACCTGCTACTTATTTAATTATTCTTCATCTTCTTCTTCTGCACTCTCGGCAGCATCGGCATCGTCAGCGTCATCAGCATCTTCTTCATCAATAAAATCTACGATTGTCGCTTCAACTTTAGGCTTTTCACTTATTATTAGCTCTTCGTCTATTTCATCTGAATCCGTTTCAGCTATTTTAGCAATGGAAACCAAACGCGTTTCTTCGTTGACTTTCATAACCCTAACACCTGAAGTGATTCTTCCTGTTACTGAAACATCGCCAACTTTGATACGAATTAAAACACCACTGTCGTTTATGATCATAAGGTCATCTGAATCTTCAACAACTAAGGCGCCTATGATATTGCCCGTCTTACTGTTTAGATTGTAGGTGATAATCCCTTTACCGCCACGCGTTTGTTGTCTGTATTCTTTCATGGGGGTTCTTTTTCCATACCCATTTTCTGATACAATTAGCAATTTAGCCTCTTCTTTGACAACTTCCATCTCAATAACGGCATCACTTGCAGCCAAATTGATGGCTCTAACACCTGTAGCTGTTCTACCCATAGCTCTGACATCATCTTCGTGGAATCTGATAGATTTGCCTTTTCTCGTAACGACAATCAGTTCATCAGAACCGTTTGTACGCTTTACAGCAATGAGTTCATCATTTTCTTTCAGATTGATGGCAATTAGCCCTGTTTTTCTTGATGTGTCAAATTGATCTAGTGTTGTTTTCTTGATGACGCCGTGTTTCGTACATAATGTTAAGAAACCATCGTCAAAGTTTTTGATTGGAACCACAGCATTTACTTTTTCTTCGGATTCCAGTGGCAATAGATTGACGATTGCCGAACCTTTTGAAATTCTAGAACCATCTGGTATCATATAGGCTTTCATGCGGTATACTTTACCAAAATTTGTGAAGAACAAAAGATAATCATGTGTTGACGTTGTAAAGATATGCTTTACAAAATCTTCTTCTCGCGTTGATAGACCTGTTTTACCTCGTCCGCCTCTCTTTTGAGAAACGTATTCACCTGTAGAAACGCGCTTTATATAGCCTGCATGCGTCAAAGTAATGATGACATCATCTTCTTCAATAAGATCTTCGTAATCAATTTCATCTGGGTTGATGCTGATTTCAGTCTTTCTCTCATCACCATAGATTTTTTTGATTCTAAACAAGTCTTCTTTAATGATGTTTAAAAGCATCTGATCATCATCTAAAAGCTCTAAAAGATACGTTATGACTTTTAATAATTCTTGATATTCATTTTCTATTTTTTCTCTTTCTAAACCTTGAAGTCTTCTAAGTCTCATGTCGACAATCGCTTTAGCTTGAATTTCAGACAAATCAAATTGTGCCATCAGTTTTGCTTCGGCGTTGTTGTATGAAGCTCTGATAATACGGATAATCTCATCTATGTTATCAATAGCAATTCGAAGTCCCTCCAAAATGTGTGCACGTTCTCTGGCTTTTTTCAAATCATAAACGACACGTCTTCTTTCAACGACTTTTTGGTGATCTAGATAGGCAACGAGCATTTCTTTAAGGTTCATGACCTTTGGCTCACCGTTGTCGAGTGCAAGCATAATAATACTATACGACACTTGAAGTTGGCTGTTCTTATAAAGTTGATTTACCATAATATTGGCATTGATGTCTTTTCTGAGTTCAATCACAATGCGAATACCGTTTCTATTACTTTCATCTCTCAGATCGGTAATACCTTCGAGCCTCTTGCTTTTTACAAGCTCTGCGATATTTTCGATCATCTTTGATTTGTTAACTTGATAAGGAATTTCAGTAACAATGATGCGTGACTTGCCATTTTTCATTTCTTCAATTTCTGTTTTGGATCTCAATATAACGCGACCTCGACCTGTTCTATAAGCGCGTTTGATACCTTCTACACCCATGATTTCAGCACCGGTAGGAAAATCTGGACCTTTGACGCATTCCATCAATTCATAAATATCTACCTCAGGATCTTCGATGATTTTAATGACGCCGTCGATGATTTCATTGAGATTATGAGGGGGTATAGAGGTTGCCATACCTACTGCAATGCCATTTGAACCATTTACGAGTAAATTCGGAAATCTTCCTGGTAAAACAACTGGTTCACTTTCGGATTCATCAAAGTTGGGTTTGAAATCGACCGTTTCTTTGTCTATGTCTTTTAAGAGTTCTCCAGAAAGTCTTGTCATACGGGCTTCTGTATAACGCATCGCTGCAGCACCGTCGCCATCGATAGAACCAAAGTTACCGTGTCCGTCGATGAGTAAATACCTCATGGAAAAATCTTGAGCAAATCTTACAAGGGCGCCGTAAATAGATGAGTCACCATGTGGATGGTACTTACCCATTACTTCACCGACGATACGCGCCGATTTTCTATGTTGTCTATCATGTGTAAAATTGAGTTCGCTCATAGCATAAAGTATTCTTCTATGCACTGGCTTCAGACCATCGCGTACATCTGGAAGTGCACGGCTGACGATAACGCTCATTGCATAGGCCATATACGATTTTTTCATTTCGTCCATAACGTCTACCATGAGAATCGTTTGATTCATATTTATGGTTTCATTGACATCGTCTGAAGAATCTTCATATGATGTTTCAATAATCTCATCATCGAGATTGTCACTGTTTTTTTGATCATCACTCAAAGGTCTTTCCTCCTAGATATCGATATTCTTCACATATTTTGCATTGGCTTCAATAAACTCGCGTCTTGGTTCTACTTTTTCACCCATTAGGGTTGAAAAGACCAAGTCAGCCTCTATAGCATCGTCTACGGTTACATTCATAATGGTTCTAACTGAAGGATCCATGGTCGTTGTCCATAACTGTTCGGCATTCATTTCACCAAGACCTTTGTATCTTTGAATCGTTATACCTTGTCGACCAATTTCATTGAGCAAATTGTTCATTTCTTTATCTGAATAGAGATAATAAATACTTTTGCCTTTTTTGACTTTGTAAAGTGGTGGAATAGCAACGTATACATGACCTTGTTCTATAAGAGGTCTCATGAATCTGAAGAAGAACGTAAGCAATAAGGTTCTAATATGTGCACCGTCGACGTCGGCATCGGTCATGATAAATATTTTATCATAACGCAGTTTCGTCACATCAAACTCGTCACCAATTCCGCAGCCAAAAGCTGTAATCATGGCTCTTATTTCAGTAGAACTAAATATTTTTGAAAAATTTGCTTTTTCAACGTTCATGATTTTTCCACGTAAAGGTAAGATCGCCTGAATATTTCTATCGCGACCGAGCTTTGCAGAGCCTCCAGCGGAGTCTCCTTCGACGATGTATAGTTCACATTTAGCTGGATCTCTTTCAGAACAATCGGCGAGTTTACCTGGAAGTGTCATACCATCGAGTGCACCTTTTCTGCGTGTTAATTCTCTTGCTTTTCTAGCCGCTTCACGTGCTTTAGCTGAAGTCAAACACTTATCAATGATGACTTTTGCCTGATTAGGATTTTCTTCTAGATAAGCTTCAAGCATGTCTGACATAGCGGTTTCTACGATGCCTCTAATTTCGCTATTTCCAAGTTTTGTCTTAGTCTGACCTTCAAATTGAGGGTCTTCGAGTTTGACAGATACGATAGCCGTAATGCCTTCTCTAACGTCTTCACCCGTTAGATTTTCATCTTTTTCTTTGATGATGCCTTTTTTTCGACCATAGTCGTTAATAAGGCGCGTCAAAGCCGATCTAAATCCTATAAGGTGCGTACCACCTTCATGTGTGCCTATATTGTTCGCATAGGAAAAGACATTTTCTGAATAACCATCTGTATATTGAAAGGCAATTTCAACAGTAGTATTTGGGTTAATCTGTTCCGCATACACGACTTCATCGTGAATAGGCGTACGGTTTACATTGAGATACTGAACAAATTCCTTGATGCCGCCTTCATACATAAATCTAGATTTCTTAAGTGACTCTAAACGGTTGTCTATTAAAAATATTTCGACGCCTTTATTTAAAAAAGCGAGTTCTCTAATTCTTGATTCTATCAAAACAAAATCGTATTCAAGGGTTTCAAATATCAAATGGTCCGCTCTAAAAGTCGTTTTAGTACCAGTGATTTTATCGCTTTCAAGTTCTCCAATCACATGTAACTTTTCTACAGTTGCGCCTCTTTCAAAGCCTATCTTGTAAATTTTTCCGTTTCTTTTAACCTCAACTTCAAAATTTTCAGAAAGCGCATTGACGACTGAAGCACCAACGCCATGTAATCCGCCGGAAACCTTATATCCGCCACCGCCAAATTTACCACCGGCGTGTAGTATCGTATGAATGACTTCAACAGCAGGTATCCCCATCTTGTGATGCATATCGATTGGCATGCCTCTACCATCATCTTCAACGACAATTATATTTTCAGGTTCAATAGTCACTGTAATTTTTTTACAGTAACCAGCCAATGCTTCATCGATACTGTTATCTACGATTTCATAAACCAAGTGGTGAAGGCCTCGTGAACTCGTCGTTCCAATATACATACCAGGTCTTTTTCTAACTGCTTCGAGTCCTTCCAAAACCTGTATTTGATCAGCATTATATGCTTGATTTGACATTTCTAACCTCCTAATGGCTTAGAACACTTCCATTTTTTATTTTAATAATTTTTGATGCATTAATATAGTCATCTAATAGATTTTTAACATCCGTTGTCGTAATGATTGTTTGTACATCTTTCAGAGCGTAAATGAGGTCTTTCTGCCTGTTGACATCGAGTTCGCTCATAACATCATCAAGAAGTAGGATAGGATATTCACCGACGTCATTTTTTATAATTTCTATTTCTGAAAGTTTTAGTGAAAGTGCTGCCGTTCGTTGCTGCCCTTGTGAGCCAAACGCTTTTATGTTGATTTGATTGATACAAATGTCCATATCGTCCCTATGTGGTCCTATGGAAGTAAAACCCCTTCTAACATCCATATCGAGGTTTTTTTTAAGCATTAAAATTAGCTCACTCTTAATTGTATCATAATTTTGCATATTCTTCACAGAGGATATGTACGTTATGCTCAAATGTTCAACATTTTTCGTAACGTCGGCATGAATTCGGTGGCTAATTTTATTTAAATCGTCAATGAATTTTTGACGTCTTACGATAATTCGCGTGCCCTTTTCAGCAAGCTGCTCGTCCCAAATATCCACCATATCTTTGAATTCAGGCTTATACACGATTTTTTTTAGTAGCTCATTGCGCTGAAACAATATACGGTTGTATTCAATGATATCCGCACAATATATTTTACTAATATGAGATAGCTCTCTATTGAGAAACCGTCTGCGTTCTACAGGACTTTCCTTGATGAGTTTTAAATCATCTGGATAAAATAATATAATATTTATCGTTCCAAGGAGTTCAGAAATTTTGGTTATATTAACGCCATTGATCAAAAACTCTTTTTTTGATTTGTCATTGATGCGATACTCAATATGTTCAAGTTGTCCATTGTCTCTTTCTATTTCAACCTTAACACTAGTAAATTTCTCATCAAAATGGACTAGCTCGCTGTCTTTATTTGTTCTAAAAGATTTGCCAAAACCAGAAACATAGACGGCTTCAAGGAGATTGGTTTTACCTTGAGCATTATCGCCTATGATGATATTGAGTTTTTTATCGAAAGACAATTTTATTTGATCGTAATTTCGATAATTTTTGACCATGATGGATTTTATATACAAAATTAACCTCTTTGTACGATTTGAAGTTTGTGAATTTCAGGTTTTCCAAACTCAGCTTTTATAGTCACTTCAACTTGGTCATCGACAATAATTTTTTTGCCTCTTTGCGTACAAAATGAACCATTCACTTTGACACAACCTTCTGCAATGAGTATTTTAGCCATACCTCCTGAATCTGCAATTTCTGCAAATTTAAGCAATTGATCTAATTTAATAAATTCAGATTCTATTTCTATTTTTTTCATAAGTCCTCCATTGGATTAAATCAACTCTTTATTTAGAAATTCTACAAGGTAGTACGAGATAGGTGTAATTGTCGTTATCAATTGGTCTAATGATACACGGGCTAACATTGTTTACAAATTCAAGGCGAATATCCTCACTGTCAATAATTTTGAGGGCATCTATCAAGTATTTAGGGTTGAAACCAATTTCAAGATCTTGACCTTCAAGCTTGATGTGTACATTTTCAATAGAGCTACCCATCTCTGAATTAGATGTTATTTTAATAAAGTCATCTTTAACCTCAAGTTTAATCGCAACATTTTTGTTTTCTCTTGCCATTAAAAATGAACGATCTATAGCTGTTAAAAACTGATCCGTATCTGTGATGGCCATAGATTTGTATTCATTTGGCAAAATCTGATTGTAGTTGATGAATTCACCGGCAAGAAGTCTCGAATATACTTTAAGATTACCCGTTGAAAATAAGACCTGCTTATCATCAAAAGAAATTCTTAAATCGCCTTTACTATCGCTTTGTGACAATAATTTGTTAATCTCATTTAGTGTACGACCTGGAACAACCGCTTTTTTACTTAAATCTGTTTTAACGATGGCTTTTTTAATCGCCATTCTAAAACCGTCTATAGCAACCATATTAAATTTACCATTTTCAATCTCGAGTAATGCACCTGTAAGAATTGGTCGAGATTCATCTTGAGAAATTGCAAAACTCGTTTGTCTAATCATGTTGGCAAAGAGTTCCTTATCGATTAAAAATGAATTGCTATTGTCTATGATAGGTAGCTCAGGATATTCATTACCTGGTAGGCCGACTATTTTAAAACTTGAATCACCACAGAGTATATCTACAACGTGATTGTCATTGATTGTAAACGTAATCTCTTCATTAGGTAATTTCCTTATAAGTTCTGAAAAGAGTCTTGCAGGAATGACAACAGATCCTTCCTCAAGCGTGATGGCTTCCATTGTTGTTTCAATGCTCAAGTTGAGGTCATTGCCAATTACTTTTAATACACCGTTTGTCGCTTCAAAATAAATACCGGAGAGTATAGGGAGCGTCGTTTTACTTGAAACTGCTTTAGAAACCATATTGATAGCTGAAGATAGAATGTTTTGCTGACATTTGAATTTCATTTTGAAGCCTCCTTTTGATCCGTATATAATAAAATAAAATATAATAAACAATATTAGTAATAGTAGTAGGGGCTGTTGATTTGTGGAAAAGGGATTCGAACCTCTGCAAATGAAAGAAAAACGATTCGAAAAAACTGTTGATTAAAAGTTGTACAAAAGGTTAGTTATCAACAGGGGATAAAAAACCCTTTTTATAAAAGTTATCAACAACCAAAGTATTAACATATACACACTACTCGCCTTTCATTTCTTTGATCATACTGTCAATCTTATTTTTAAGATCAAAATCAGAAAGCATTTCAGTGCTTATTTTCTCACAAGCGTGGATAACTGTTGTATGGTCTCTTCCACCATATTCTTCACCTATTTTGGGCAAAGATAAATCCGTTAGTTCACGTGTAATATACATTGCAATTTGTCTAGGATATGCAATTTGTCGTGTTCTCTTCTTGGATTCAAAATCCTCTATCTTCATATTGAAATATTCAGCAACGGTTGATTTTATAAAATCAACATCGATTTTACGCGCTCTAGTGGTCGTGAAAATGTCTTTCAAAGCTTCATTAACAAGAGAAATGTCCACTTCGCGCTTAGAAAGTGTCGAATAGGCAACCACTCTATTGAGCGCGCCTTCGAGTTCACGAATGTTAGATTTGATTTTTGCTGCGATAACTTCAAAGACCTCACCAGGTATTTCTATACGGTCGCGTTCGGATTTCTTCTTTAATATAGCAATTCTTGTTTCATAATCTGGCGGTTGAATATCCGTGATAAGTCCCCACTCAAATCGAGATCTCAGCCTGTCTTCCAAGGTTGGTATTTCTTTAGGAGGTCTATCCGATGATACAATAATCTGTTTGTTTGCTTCATATAATGCATTGAATGTATGAAAGAATTCTTCCTGAGTTCTTTCCTTACCGGCGATGAACTGAATATCATCTACCAAAAGGACGTCGACCGTTCTATACTTATTTCTGAATTCTTCATTTTTATCATCTTTGATAGAGTTGATAAGTTCATTGGTAAACTTTTCACTCGATACATAGTAGACTTTGGAATTCTTATTTTGTGAGAGAATATAATGGCCGATTGCATGCATCAAGTGCGTCTTACCAAGACCAACGCCACCATATATAAATAATGGATTGTATGATTTTGCGGGAGATTCAGCGACAGCAAGTGACGCTGCATGTGCAAAACGGTTGCTATTACCAACGACGAATTCATTGAAAATATAACGTGGATTTAGATTGGTTGTCTCGAATAAATCAGAGGAGTCATTAGTACTTTTCTTATTAAGATCGAGTGTATTTTCTTCAGGTATGATATATTTGATAATATAATCCTGGTTAGTGACATACTTAATAGTATTCTTGATGAGATCATTATAGCGATTCTCTAAGATGTTCCTATTAAGATTTCCAGATGTTTGAAGGATTAGAGTATTCCCTTCAATAGCAATTGGGATGACATTTTCGATCCAAGTGCTAAAACTTAGCGGCATCAATTCATTTCTCATGTTATTGCGCGCTTCGTCCCAAATTTCTATTAAACGATTATCCATGCATTATCCTCCTAAAAAGCTGATTTATCCACAATTCGAAAGAACGATTGTTGATAAAATATACTAAAAATATCAATTTATTTTAACAAAATAACGGTTTATAAAATGTGGATAATAAAGACGGTTTTCAAGTTATCAACAGAAAACAAAGCGATTTATCAACAATATACACAGCCATTTAATCAAAAAGTCAAAAAAAAAATGATAAATAATCAACAAATTTATGTTATCCACATTTTCTCGTCGATGGTAAAATTTAATTGTGAGTACAAATCATTTTAACAAATTTTGCGTCAACTATCAAACTTATCCACAAAAAACATCGAATTTTATTTTTGTGGATAAGTTAAAAAGTAAAATGATGTTTTTATTTATGTGGATGATTATTCAAAATTATCAACAATTCTGTTGATGAATTGTGTATAACTACTAGATATTACTTTTGTCGTTTTTTATACAACTATATATAGTAGTTTTAAGTATTTAGTAACCATCAAATCTCTTTATTCGAATAACTTGACAGAGTAAAGTGTTCAAGTTATAATATTTTAGCAGACTTATGAAAAAAAAATATGTTTATATATATGTATATGTAACGTGTGTAAGGAGGTGTCTGAAATGAAAAGAACTTATCAACCTAAGAAGAGACAAAGAAAAGTTGAGCACGGTTTCCGCAAGAGAATGAAAACGAGCGCAGGCAGAAACGTGATTAAAGCAAGAAGAAGAAGAGGTAGAGCAAAATTATCTGCTTAAGGATTAAAAGACCGCAGTCAGTGGTCTTTTTTTGTAAGTAATGTTGTGGAGGCACGATGACTTTTGAAAGCTTAAAAAAAACTTCTGAATTTTCCAAAGTCTATAAACGTGGTAAATCGTACGCTGATAAAAACATTGTTATCTATTATATGCCAAATCAACTTGGTATGACGCGCATCGGATTTTCGATTAGTAAAAAAGTTGGTAATAGCGTCGTTAGAAATAGAGTAAGAAGGTTAATAAAAGAATCAATAAGAGTTAATTTTCCCAATTTTGGCAGCTACGATTTTGTTTTTGTTGCAAGGGTGCGTTCTAACCAAGTCGATTATCATGAAGTAACTAGATCTCTTAAGTATATATTTAAGAGGATTTCTATTTAATGTGTTAGGGAAAGTGTATGCTTAAATGAAGACAATTTTAATAATGATGATAAAATTCTACAGAGCATTTATCTCACCTTTATTGGGTAGCAATTGTCGATTTCATCCGACTTGTTCTCAATATTCAATGTCGGCGATTGAAAAGTATGGCGCGATTAAAGGCGTACGCTTGAGTGTTAAGCGAATTATGAAATGCCATCCGTTTCATCCAGGTGGATATGACCCATTAGATTAGATTAGGTTTAGGAGGGTATTGTATTGGATATTTTTGCGCAAATTTTTGGACGCATACTGGGATTAATTTATGGTGTAATTGGTGATTATGGTATTTCGATCATAGTCTTTACTTTATTTGCAAAACTTTTAATGATGCCATTTACTATTAAACAGCTGAAGTCTTCAAAAGCAATGGCTGCGATCCAACCAAAAATGAAAGAAATACAAGACAAATATAAAGATAACAAAGAAAAGCAAAACCAGATGTTGGTGGAACTATATAAAGAACACAAATACAACCCGCTAAGTGGATGTTTGCCATTACTCATTCAGTTCCCTATCATCATTGGTCTTTTTACAGCGATGAGACAACCGGGTGACTATGTTTTTGTCAACAATCCAGAACTACTTGCAAGTGCGACTCAAGATACTTTTTTATGGATTAAAAACTTATCTCTGCCGGATCTCATGAGCAACGTCTTAAGTAGTGGGCCAGCTTGGTTTATTGCACTTCCTGGTTTGATGGCTTTTTTATCGGCGGGTTTAACGCTCGTTCAAATGTCTACCATGCCGCAAACATCAGGTGGCAATGATGCGATGAATAAACAAATGAAAATGATGCAAATCATTTTTCCAGTGATGATTTTATTTTGGGGAAAGACAATGTCTGCTGGTTTAATGCTTTATTGGACTGTAGGTAGTGTATTCCAAATTGTTCAGCAGTACATTATGAAAGGACCAGCTAAGGGGGATGCTAATTAATGAAATTTGTTGAAAAATCAGGAAAAAGTGTTGAGGAAGCCTTAAGATTGGCACTTATTGAACTTGACGCATCTAGAGAACAAGTTGAAATCGAAGTTTTAGAAGAAGGTTCAAAAGGATTTTTGGGACTTGGTGCTAAAGAAACTAAGATTAGAGTTTCTAAAAAAAATAGTGTAACTGATGTGGCTTATAATTTTTTAAGCAGTTTGCTTAAAGAAATGCATATCCCTGCAGAGATTGAAATAGCTTTAGTTCAAGAGGCACTTAACATCAACATCATTGGCGAGGACATGGCAATATTGATAGGCAAACGTGGTCAAACACTTGATTCTCTTCAATACTTGGTAAGTTTGGTCGTCAATAAAGAACGCGATGATTATTTAAGGGTTGTACTTGATACGGAAAATTATAGAGCTAAGAGAAAAGAAACACTAGAAGGACTTGCTGAAAAACTCGCTTCAAAAGTTAAGAAGTCTAGAAAAAATGTCATTCTTGAACCTATGAATCCATATGAAAGACGCATCATCCATTCAGCTTTACAAAACAATCCAAATGTAAGTACAAAGTCTGAAGGCGACGAACCTTATAGAAAAGTTGTCATTTATTACGACTATAAAAAGAATAAGACAAACTAATTCCAATAACCCAGTTAACCAACTGGGTTATATTTTAATTTAGGAGTATTATTATGTATACGGATACGATTGTTGCAATTTCAACCCCTATTGGTGAAGGTGCTATAGGCATCGTACGTTTGAGTGGTCCAGAAGCCTTCGAAATAGTTGATTTCGTGTTCAAACCATACGGAAAAGGGTTTCATAAGGACAAGCAACTTGTTTATGGCCATATCGTCAGCGATGGTCATGTGATCGATGAAGTTATGGTTGTGAAAATGTACGCCCCACATTCGTATACACGTGAAAATGTGGTTGAAATCAATTGTCATGGTGGCATCATACCACTTCGTGAAATTTTGAATCTTACTTTAAACAAAGGGGCTAGATTGGCTGAACGCGGTGAATTTACGCAGCGAGCCTTCTTAAATGGCAGAATTGATTTAGCGCAAGCTGAATCTGTTATGGACCTCATCAGTGCGAAGACAAAAAAAGGGTACGATTTAGCGCTCAATCAACTTGAAGGATACCTATCAAAACGCATTAGGACGATTAGGAATAACTTGATGACGTTGATGGCTCAAATAGAAGTCAGTATTGATTATCCTGAAGAGGATATTGAAGAAATTACTTATCATCAGATTCATGATGATTTGATGGCGGTTGAAACGGCTATTGAAGCGTTACTAAAGAACGCTCAAAATGGTAAGATTATTCGGGAAGGTTTAAAAACGGCTATAGTCGGAAAGCCAAATGTTGGAAAATCAAGTTTGATGAATGCTTTGCTCAAAGATGCAAAGGCGATTGTCACTGAAATTGCTGGTACCACAAGAGATTTGATCGAAGAGTTTATGAACATAGGAGGCATTCCTATCAAACTCATCGATACGGCTGGCATAAGAGATACAGAAGACGTCGTTGAAAAAATTGGTGTGGCGCGTTCTAAAAATGTATTTAATGAAGCGGATCTCGTCATATTTATGCTTGACGCATCAGAGCCTTTGACAGAAGAGGACCTACAGATCATGTCGCTCGTAAAAGACAGGCATGCTATTGTACTCATCAATAAGACAGATTTAGAATCTCAGATTGATGAAAGCTTAATTAATGAAATTTTACGTGATAAGACAATCATTAAGACCTCTATAGCGCTTGAAATTGGTATTAATGAAGTAGAAAAGGCTATTCAGAATATGGTGCTTAATAATGAAATCATCACCTCTGAAAGTGAAATTGTCAGTAATACAAGACATATTCATTTACTTGAAGCCGCTTACAAAAATGTGAGTGATGCAAGAGGCGCGGTAAATGATCACCTCCCCTACGACTTTATCGAAGTGGATATCAAAGATGGCATTTTAAATTTAGGTTTAATAACAGGTGAATCTGTTGAAAAGGATTTACTGAATAATATATTTAGCAATTTTTGTTTAGGAAAATAAGGAGCAAATAATGGTAAGAACTTTTGATGCCGGTCATTACGATGTTATCGTCGTTGGTGCTGGACATGCTGGATGTGAAGCGGCACTTGCGAGTGCACGCATGGGTATAAAGACGCTGGTCTTGTCGATTAACCTCGACTCAATTGCGATGATGCCATGCAATCCATCAATTGGTGGCACTGGCAAAGGACATTTAGTTAAAGAAATAGATGCACTTGGCGGTGAAATGGGACTCAACATCGATAAGTCCTTTTTACAAAGCAAGATGTTAAACAGTAGTAAAGGTCCCGCTGTTCATTCGCTACGTGCTCAAGCGGATAAAAACCAATATCATAGAGAAATGAAAAAAGTCATGGAAAACACAGATAACCTTTTTATCAAACAGGGTGAAGTCAAGCAGATTGTTATTGAAGAAGGTCTTTTAAAAGGCGTCATAACACAGACGGGTAGCTATTATCATAGTTCAGTAATTGTACTTGCAACAGGTACTTATTTAGGTAGTACTATTTTTATCGGTGATGCAAACATTAAAAGTGGTCCGAATGGGTTGGCGGCTTCATATGATCTTGTGGCGGATATGAAAGCGCATAACATAGAATTGCGTCGTTTTAAAACAGGCACACCTGCGCGCGTTGATGCAAGAACTTTAGATTATGATGAGATGGAGATTCAGTGGGGCGATAAAGATTATGAGTTATTCTCTTTCATGAATGATGATAGGCCTCTTGAAGAATTGCCTTGTTGGTTGACTTATACGAACACAAATACACATTCAGTAATTTTAAACAATTTGGATAAATCGGGCATGTTTACTGGAACGATTGAAGGTACTGGTCCAAGATATTGTCCTTCAATTGAGACGAAATTAGTACGTTTTGCAGATAAAGAGCGCCATCAGCTATTTATTGAGCCTGAAGGTCGCGACACTAATGAGATGTATGTACAGGGTATGTCAACAAGTATGTCTGAAGATGTTCAATTAGCATTTATGCGAACAATTCCAGGTATGAGACGATGTGAAATCATGCGCCCTGCTTATGCCATTGAGTACGAATGTATCAATCCAATGGATTTAACGTTATATTTAGAGTTTAAACACATACCTGGACTCTTCTCTGCAGGACAATTTAATGGTTCCTCAGGTTATGAAGAAGCTGCTGCGCAAGGCTTGATAGCTGGTATTAATGCGGCGCTGAAAGTCAACGGTAAATCGCCATTCATTTTAGACCGTTCAGAAGCTTATATTGGCGTACTCATTGATGACCTAGTCACTAAAGGTACGGATGAACCGTATCGTATGATGACTTCTAGATCAGAATACCGGTTGCTTTTACGACAGGATAATGCTGATTTGAGATTGACACAAAAGGGCTTTGATGTTGGCTTAGTCAAAGCGGATAGACTTGAAAGGTTTATAAATAAACAAGAAGTAATAGATCAGGAAATGCTTCGCGTTGCAAGTACTAATTTACGTGCGGATCTTTTAAATCCGATTCTTGAAAGTATGAATATTCCAGTAGTTAGCCAAGGTATGAAGATGCTAGATATGCTCAGACGACCTGAAATTTATTATAAAGATTTGGAACCTATAGACGTTTTAAGACCTTTTGGTTTATCAAAGGATGTTATTAAGCAAGTTGAAGTAACTTTGAAATATGAAGGCTATATAAAGAAACAATTGCAACAAGTTGAAAAATTTAAAGCGCTTGAAGAAAAGAAAATTCCAGAGGGTGTTGATTATCAAGGTATTGATAGCTTACGGCTAGAGGCACGACAAAAATTGGACGCCATTAAACCATCGTCTATCGGTCAAGCATCGCGCATTTCAGGCGTATCTCCTGCTGATATTTCAGTTCTACTCGTTTATCTTGAACAATTTAGAAGAAGAGGTAATTGATGTGATGGAAATATTTGGAAAATCAGACTTGCTATTGACTCAAATCCAACTTGATAAATTTGAGCGATTTTATCAACTGCTTATAAAAGAAAACGAAAAGTACAATTTAACCGCAATTACGGAAAGACAAGATGTTTATATTAAACATTTTATCGATTCCATACTCATCCAAAAAATGTCATTTGATTTTAATGACAAACGCATGATTGACATTGGTACGGGAGCTGGTTTCCCTGCTCTACCACTTAAGATCATGAATGAATCACTCAAAATAACGGGTCTTGATGCACTCAATAAACGTATCAGTTTTATTGAGATGGTTTGCAAAGATCTGGGGCTTAACGATGTTGACCTTATACATGGCCGAGCTGAAGATTTTGGACAAATGCCAAAGTATCGAGAGAGTTATGATTTTGCAGTATCAAGAGCCGTTGCTGAACTAAGACTGTTACTAGAACTCGTAATGCCTTTTGTTAAAGTGGGTGGCTACTTTTTAGCGTATAAAAGTCTAAAGACAAAGACAGAGCTAGACGACGCGCAAAATGCTCTTAAACTCATGAAATCAAAGCTAATTGATATTGTAGAATTTAAGCTACCGAACGATTATGGGTCACGCGACATTATGATAATTCAAAAAAATGGAAAAATTGACAAAATATATCCAAGAAAAGCTGGTACGCCTAAGAAATCGCCTTTGTAAATTAATTAAACTTGCATGATTCATGCAAGTTTTTTTATTTACTTTTTTTATAGGTGATTTTCAAGTATAATGGAAATAGTAGCAAACGTGGAGGCATTATGGGAAAAGCAATGGCAATATTTAATCAAAAAGGTGGTGTCGGGAAAACGACAACTGCTGTCAATTTTTCTGCTGCTTTAGCGGAGAGAGGCAAACGCGTTTTATTAGTAGACAATGACCCACAAGGTAATTTATCAAGTGGTGTTGGAATCAATAAAAATGAACTCGAATCTTCAATTTACAATGTTTTAATAAATGAAGTATCCATTGAAGATTGTATCATACCGACAAAGTTCGAAAACCTATTTATCGTACCTGGAAGTGTAGAACTTGCTGGTGCTGAAATTGAACTAATTGATTTTGAAAATCGTGAATTTCTTTTAAAGAAGCAACTTAGTCGAGTGAAAGACCAATACGATTATATCATTATTGATTGCCCGCCTTCTCTTGGTCTTCTAACCATCAATGCACTTGTAGCTGTAGATAGTGTGATTATACCAATACAATGTGAGTATTATGCACTCGAAGGTGTTAGTCAACTCGTCAATACCTTTAACCTTGTAAAAAAGAGCATCAATCCTAATTTAGAAATTCAAGGCGTACTACTGAGTATGTATGATGGTAGAACTAATTTATCAATTCAAGTGGTTGACGAAGTTAAGAAACACTTTAAACATTTGGTGTATGCAACGATTGTACCGAGAAATGTTAGATTGGCAGAAGCACCGAGTTTTGGATTGCCAATTATTCATTATGATAGAAAATCAAAAGGTTCTGAGGCCTATTTAGACTTAGCTGATGAATTTTTAAGTTTAGAAGAAGGGGTGTAATATGACTCTAAAGAAATCAGGTTTGGGTAGAGGTCTTGGTGCCTTGATTCCTAACGAATCGATGGAAACTTTTGAAAATCAAATCAACGAACATGGTGAATTGATTCATGAAATTGATATCAATTTAATCATGCCAAATAAAGATCAGCCAAGAAAAATCTTTGATGTGGAGAAAATTAGCTCATTGGGCGAATCCATATCTGAGCATGGTCTGTTACAGCCTATTGTACTGAAGAAAAGGGGCGGTTTATATGAAATAATAGCTGGCGAACGGAGATGGCGTGCATGTAAGCATATTGGCTTAAAAAAAGTCCCTTCAATAATTAAAGATGTCGACAGTTCAACGATCGCGCAACTTGCTTTGATAGAGAATCTTCAACGTGAAGATTTAAATCCAATTGAAGAAGCCATGGCGTATCATCGATTAATAGATGACTATCAAATTACTCAAGAAAAAATGAGTAAAATTGCAGGGAAATCACGTGTTTATATAACGAATACGATGCGATTGCTGAAACTAGAACCCTATATTCAAGACGCGATTGTAAGCAAACTTATATCGAGTGGCCATGGTCGGGCAATTCTGGCACTAGAAAATGAGAAAAAAAGACGAATGGCATATGATCGGATATTAAGTGATGAACTCAGTGTGCGTTCTACGGAAGACTTGATTAAAAACTTTGATAAATATTTTAAAGTTGTAGAGAGTAAAGCAAAACCATTGCGTAATAAAGAAATAACGGCCATTGAAGACGAGTTATCCGTTTTTATTGGCACTAAAGTTACAATTAAAGAAAAAAACGGCAAAGGAAAAATCGCCATCGATTTTTATGATATTGATGATCTGAATCGGATTATTGAATTGTTAAATCAAATTAAATAATATTCAAGATAATGTTTCACGTGAAACATTATCTTTTTTTTACTTTGCAATAATTGTTTCACGTGAAACATCAAAATAGGGCTCAAATTTGACCTGTAATCAAAGTAAATGTCATTAATCCTATACCTCAAAAGAATCTATAAAAACAAACTGAAAGAACAAACTAAAAATAAACCGCGTAAGGCTTGAAAAATATAGCAATTAGTACTTAAAGGATTATAGAATAAAAAAACTTTTTTTAGAGTCAGAACAACTTTAGTGTGATAAAATAGAAACATGAAAATGTAAATAAGGAGTAATTATGATGACTTATGCACAAAAACGCAAGCTGTTGTTTATAATAAATCCCGTTGCGGGAAACGGTAGAACAATCGAAATGCTCCCAATGATTAAAGAAAAAATGAAAGAAGTGGTAGATCAAATTGATTATCAGGTTCACGTTTCTAATAACGTGGGTGATATAACTGCAACTGTCAAAAAATATTATGAAGATGGATACGACGAATTTATCGCAATAGGTGGAGATGGTTCGCTTTCAGAACTAATTAACGGATTCGATTTTCCAACGACGAGAATTCCATCTATCGGAATGTTGCCTATGGGGACGGGAAATGACTTCTCAAAAAACACGTCAGAAATAAAAAACTATGATCGAATCTTCGAAGCAATTATAGGCAATCATAAAAGACTAATTGACGTCGGAATTGTCAACAAGTTCAACTTCATTAATGTGTGTTCATTTGGTATAGATGGTCCAATCATGAAAGATATGGAAAGATATAAAAAAATTCTACCAGGTCAGTCATCTTACTTATTTAGTACTTTAAAGGCAGGTATTACATTTAAACCTAGTTTTGTAACAGTAGTTGCGGATGGTCAAATATTCGAAGGCACAATGCTTTTACTCGCTGTTGGAAACGGAAAATATTTTGGTGGCGGTATGAATATTTGTCCAGATGCTGATTTGAGTGATGGATTGCTTGAAGTTTGTTTGGTAAAAAATGTAAGTAAACTAAAATTTATGAAAGAAATATCTAAAGTATATTCAGGAAGATTGAACGAACTTAAGGAAGTTGTTTATTTAAAAGCAAAAAAGATTTCAATCAAGGTAAGTGGATCTGAATACTTGATCAATGCAGATGGTAATTTAATGGGTAGTACACCAGCTGAATTAAGTTTATATCAAAAGGGCGTACTCTATTTCACAAATGACTAAATGATAAATTATAATGCATCGTTTATCATGAATATGGAAAAAAAACATGATGACCATGGTTAAATTTCCATATAATGTAATAAAAGTGCTGCCAATTTTAAGATTTATTACAAAAATGAGTATAAGGGTCCAAAATGAATTAAAACTGAATACAAGGCAAATTCAAGCCGTTTAGCGTCGCTATATAAAACACTAGGAAATGATGAGGTGGACAATGACTAATGTAACAGTCAAAGATGCCAAAAAAATTTATATCGAAACAGGCAGATTAAATAGAAATATTATCAATAAAGAAATATCAATTTCGTGGTATAAGTGCAAGTTGCAAAACTTAAACCCTAAAGACCGTTTCAAACAATCTGTAGATAAGCCAACGATTAGCTACGACCCAAAATTTATGTCATATATTGAATCAGTCGTTCCACTTCACTATGACTATATTTTAGTAAACATGAGTTTGCAAAAATGTAGCTCGAGAATGGCGCTTTCTAATTTCGAAGAAATGGATACTATCGATGATCTTGCAATAGGCACAAACGGTGGTTACTTGACTTACAAGACTCAAACCAATCAACTGGTTTCTTTAGATGAACATTATCTAGATTGCTTAAGTAATTATTTTTCCTATGGAATTGTTATTTCTCAAGGAGAAAAAATGTTGGGTGTTCTGATGCTCTTAAGCACAGAAAAACCAAATGACTATGACATAGTAAAAATTAGAGAAAAATTAATTCAATATAGTGTTAAATCTGAGCCAGCGTTATCTGAAGGCCTTTCAATTGCTAGTACTTTTCGGACTGTTAGACAATTATTTGCCTATCCTGAGACATATATGGATACATTTGAAAATCATATTGAAAAATATAGGACCAATATGTTACCAATTTTGATTTGTGGAAGTGCAGGGTCTGGAAAATCAACACTTGCCTTGCTTATAGCCGAGAAGAAAAGTAATGTCCCATTCATAATATCCTTAAATGAAACATCACGAACATTTCAAAAACAACGACTAGAAAATGCAATGTCTCATTTTGAAACAGTCATTGTAGAGCAACTTGAGTGTGCAGATCCAGAAGTAATAAGTGTGTTAACGGTTTACACAGAGGAGTTTCTATTAAATAAATTTCATGAAAAACACAGCAATTACAAGTGTTCAAAACTAATACTGACAACTGCATACGATTCAAAGTTCAACTCTAAAATATCCCTGAGTCGGCTCCAAGAAAAGCAATTGGTAAAGTTTATAGATCGTTTGAAACTAAATACTGTGAACCTGCTTAACACTAATGATTTTGAGACCTCAATAGATGCATTAAGTGATGCATTACTTGGTAGAAATGAAGTCCGTTCAACGGATGCATATAGAGCAAAACTAATCGCCTATTTATGTGAACACTCCTTTAAGGAAGCACAAAGAATGGTTGAAATTTCAATAGATGACGCGCAACAAGCGGGCAGTATTATACTAGAAGTATTTCCTGTTTCAATGACTGAAACACTAATGAATTTGGAACAAAACGAGAAAGAATATATACTGAAAATATATGATCTACTTGATAAAAACATGTCAGCAACAGCCAATATTTTAAATATAGGAAGGTCTACGCTCTACAGAAAACTAGATAAGTATCAAAATGATACACTGATGAAGTGATGGCTTGAAAAATGACATCATTCAAAATGATACACCTAATAAAAAGCCTCAAAATGAAACATTTTAATAAGTTTCATTTTGGGGCTTTAATCACATTTTGATTTGAATTAAATCAAAAAATATAGTCAATAAAAGAGCGCGATAGAATTAAAATAGCTAAAGTGTTTATTTACAGTTGATCAGACAATATAGTGTAAGTGATTACTATAATATCAAAATGCAATATTATATTGTAAGTATTCACAGAAATGGTTATAATGCCTTTTAAATGAACCTATTATTAAGAATATTATTCAAAATTAGTTATAAACTCGAATTAAAAAATAGTATTTGAATTATATTTCATTATTATGTAGAATTAGAATAACAGTTCAAACATAGCTTTTAAGCGAATGTTGTTATTTACAGTTAATTTACTGTTAACGCTTTGGGGGTGATATAATGTATAAAGTAAGTGAAGTAGCGGAATTACTTGGTGTAGAAAAAACGGAAATATTTGAAAAGATGATTACACATAAAACGCTACTTGACCCGAATATCTCAAAGGTTGAAGGTGTGACGTATTTTGACGGCAGAGGTTACGAGATTTTAAAAACATTGTTATCTAAGCATCAAGAAGAGCCTTCTCAAAATGACAGATATGAAACAAGACCAATTAAGTCGCTATCAAAGTTTGAAAAGGAGCGCGACATTTTATATGATAAAATTGAAATATTCAAAAACGAACTTTTTAATTTAGATTCCGAATTGGCGCTTAAAGACGATATGATTATTAAATATCAGTTAAAGCTTACGGAAGACGTAGAAAATATAAACAAACTTCAGTTTTCAATCATGAAGAAATACGAGAAATTTGTGGAGTGAACTTATGTATCGAGTTATTGAAGTTGCCAGAATGCTGGGTGTCAGCAAAGTCACTATTTATAAAAAAGTGAATAAGAACAAGAAAGCACTGAAAAACCATATTCATACGAGAAGCAATATCACTTATATAGACGATATAGGTGTTGAGATTATCAAAGAAACGATAGAAGTGAGTTCAAATAATTTGTTCGGAAGCGGCAATGACACAGATGAATTTAAACGTGAGTATTTGGAAGATTTATCGGAAACCATTGAATACTTGAGCATGCAAATTC
This sequence comes from Peptostreptococcales bacterium, assembly GCA_038246775.1. Taxonomy (GTDB): domain Bacteria; phylum Bacillota; class Clostridia; order Peptostreptococcales; family Acidaminobacteraceae; genus Fusibacter_C. Next base: position 24,463 of record JBBRVO010000006.1, read on the forward strand.
AAATCAAGAAAAAGCAAGTTCAAAAGAAAGATGAAATTATCGAAGCCTACAAGACGATCATAAAAAGTAACAGGGGAAAGCTTCAATATTTAGAGAGTAAGATAAATCAAGCTAATTGAGTCCAATTAAATAAATTAAGTTCATTAAATAAACAAGTTCATTAAATAAATCAAGTCTATTAGGAGGATATAATCGTGGTACCTAAAAAATCAATTTTCGAGAGAATGGGGTTAATTGAACATAGTCAAAAGGAAGAAGACGTTATATCTGAAGAGGAAATCATGGGCGAAACGTCACTTGATCAAGTTCCTGATCCGGAATATGTACCAGACTTAACACACTTTGAGACATCACGGGATCAACAGGTTGATCTGCCTAAAAGCAAACCAGAGGATTTACCAAGTTTTTCTGAAGTAATTACGCCAACAGAACCTGAAAAAAACAACTTAGAAGACGTCCCTAAAAATATAAGCGATAAATTAGATTTGATAATCGGTGCATATGAAAAAAACAAAATGCTGACTATCGATGAGATTTATAGAAATGCACATCTAGAATCCGAACTTAAAAAGACGATTTTTATGACAGATGTTTACGTCAAGGCGATTCCAGAAAACTTGCCTGTCGATATTAAACGCGAAACAGTTTTAAACATCATGAATGTATCCAATATAAGTTTAGATGAATTGTTAAATGATGCTTATAAAAGAATTGATTCTTTAAATACAGTATTGGAAGAAACCGTTTCAACAACTCAGGAAGTATTTAATAGAAATGATGCGACAATACGCGAACTTGAGAAGCGCATTGAAGATTTGAAGGACATCAACAAAAATCGCAAGAAATTCCAAGAAGATCAAAATACGATGATCGAATACGAAATTCAAAAGATTATCAACTTGGTTGAATTTGTCAAACCTAAGAAGTAGCCCATGGCAGATTACAAGCTTACCAATAGAGGAAAGTTTGTATTAGGGCTTGTTATCCTATCGTTTGTCATCATGATGGTCTATTCAGGTAGTTATATCGTCCAGTATATTAGCGATGGTAAGCCACTAGTGCTCGATAGTACAGATGAAGTAACGGAGGAAACAATCGCATCTGTTGAAGTGACTTTAGAATCTGAAGAACTGACGGAAGATGAGACTGATACAACTGATACAACTGAAACAACTGAAACAACTGAAACAACTGAAACAACTGAAACAACTGAAACTAGCTCCGAGGCCATTTATTCATTGAATGAACTTGAAGATCTTAAACAGTTCAAGATAATCGTATATTTTGAAAAAGGCCAATCGACTATTCAGATAAGTGAAACAGATTTAGATTCAATTCGCGCCATGATGGTTCAGTACCCTTTAGAAAAACTTTCAATTGACGGACATGTGAATGGCTATCCAAATTACTTGGCGGATAAGGCATCGGACGCTTTGAGTCTTGAGAGAGCTTTAAATGTCGAAAAGGCATTGCTTGATTTGGGTATTGATAAAAAACTGATCAGCGTGTATAATTTTGGTTCGGAAGCCCCTTTATATAAAGACTTTGGCAATCAGTCAAAGAATGATCGCGTCGAGATTTACTTTATGGATCATTATATAAAAGGAAGCCGAGGCAAGTAAGCACTCGTAGCTCAGTGGATAGAGCAATCGCCTCCTAAGCGATAGGTCGGAAGTTCAAGTCTTCTCGGGTGCGCCATACGACTTTAGACCCCACAGTCCTCATGATTGTGGGGTTTTATTTATTAAAAAGGAGCCAACATGTTAAAAACGCAAAAGACACCTGAATATTTTATGAAAGAAGCTTTAATAGAAGCTCAAAAGGCGCTTGAGTTCAATGAAGTGCCAATCGGAGCGGTTATCGTAAAAGATGGAAAGATCATTGGTAGAGGACATAATACACGTGAATTAGAAGAACTTGCAACGGCACATGCTGAGGTAAATGCGATAAAGGCTGCATCGCTTAGCATAGGCTCTTGGCGGTTGACAGGGTGTGAGATTTATGTTACAATTGAGCCCTGTCCTATGTGCACGGGAGCGATTTATCAATCACGGATCCGTAAAATAGTTTATGGCGCAGCTGATATTAAAGCGGGTGCTTGTGGCACATTATTTAACTTATTTGAAGTTGATGGACTCAACCATTATTGCGAGGTGCAATCAGGTATTCTTGAAAAAGAGTCCCAGATGATCATTAGCGATTTTTTTAAGTCCAGAAGGTTAAAATGATAAAAAGTTCCATTGTAAGTGGAGAGATGTCCGAGTTGGCTAAGGGGCACGCCTGGAAAGCGTGTAAGGCTGTCATGGCCCCGCGGGTTCGAGTCCCGCTCTCTCCGCCACTTTATAATATATGCCGTGCTAGATGGGGAGTTAGCGGTTCCTTGTAACCTGCAATCCGCTGTAGCAGGGTTGATGCTCAGATTGAGGACTTGTTTTGTAGGGTCTGCGCAAGTTAAGTGATGTTGATAATTGGGTCTTACGCAATAAATACTTGTGAACCCCGTCAGATCCGGAAGGAAGCAGCGGTAAGCGAGAACATTTATGTGCCGTAGGGTCACCTGGTTTGAGTTAACTGGCTTGTTAACGCTTGTATTACAAGCTCGAAGCTGAGTGCACGGCGTAACTAAAGAATCATCTTCTATCGATATCGGTAGTGGATGATTTTTTAGTTTATGCCTAAATATTTATATTATAGGGATTTGTCGAGTCCTGCTTTCAATTTACCTGATAATCGCCTATAATTTTACTAACGGGAATACTTACCTATTAGGAGCCTTTATGCGCAAATCAAGATTAAATCGTTTTGAAAAACAACTTATTTATAAATCGATAGTTTACCTTTTTTTATGCACGGTTGCAGCAATTGTAATTGGTCTAACAACTATAGTCAATAAAGTTGGTGAACGTTTTAAAGCATTAGAATGGCTATATTCAAGAATTATTTTGTCACTTATTCCGATATTGCTCGTATTAATTCTCGTTGGTGTGGGAATTGGGTGGATGATAACGGTCATCCGAGCAGATAAGAGAATGATGCTAAATGCTTTAGGGTCAAATGAACCAAACATCAAATTTGAAGAATTTGCACAACTGAATGATGCCTATATGGCGCAATTAAAAGCGATTAGCATGCTTAAACAAGTCTACAGTGAAAAAAAAATAGCACTTACTTCTTCTGATATGGCTGTGAAACAGATTTTCTACCAATATAAAAGTGCAAACGAAAAAAGTCAATTGTTAGAAAATGAACGCGATCAACTCATAGATTTCTACAACAAAGTTTCAGAAAAGTTGTCATCAATGATTTGGATTGTAGATTATGATGGCAATGTCCTCTATTTCAACGATTTAGTGGCAAAGAGCATTAAATTTGACGAAGAACAGCCATTAACCATATACGACATACTTAAAATAAGCACAAAGCAGTTTGATCTATTCAGAAAAAGAGACTATCAGAATATCCTTCTATATTTGAATAACGAGGTCACTGTTTCCGGTAAAAATATGAGGCTATTTGACAAAGAGAGCATTAAGTATATCCTCTTTGTGTCGGCAACTTCAAATCAAGAAAAAGTGATGCATCGCAGTTATTTGAAAAAAAGTAGAGACCTACATTTCATAAACGAAATAAGCAAAATCATAAGCGGACAAATTGAGATTGATACGACCTTGCAAGATGCAATCGAAAAAATTGCTTTTCTTGGAAATTTCAATTCATGTAGCATCAGACTTATCAACGATAAAGAAGAATTGGTTCTAAAAGCACTTAGCGGTTATAGCAATGAATTTGTTTTAAGTGATAAATTGACGACGACTAATTCACATATCGGATATGCCTTCAATGAAAACAAGATCATAACAATTAATGGCGTCGAAGACCTTCTGTTTGATGAACCAAGGGTAAAAAATGTCATTCTCAATCAACGAAAAGTCGCCTATATTCCACTGACAAATTATAACAAAAACTTAGGTGTCATGGCGATTGTCAGCGATTATGATTTCGACACTGAAAGTGTTATTCTACTTGAATCAATATCAATCAATGTCACCATTGCACTGGAAAAAATCCTACTTTTTGAAAAATTGAAATCAAATTATTTCAAAACAGTAGAAGCTTTTGTAACGGCTACTGAGATACAATCTGAGCGCATCAACGGTCACTCCAGAAGGGTTGCTGAAATTTGCAGAGTAATTGCCGAAAAACTGTATCTCAATACTCAGGAAGTCGATGAAATTTACATGGCAGGGTTATTGCACGATGTTGGAAAACTCGTTTTCTCGGACAAATCATTTGATGATTACTTTGATAAAGACAATATCGGCGCAATAGGTCGGAAAATGGTAGAAAAAGTAGGTCTTACCAACGATATATTGGATGGTATTGAGCACCACCACTTGGATTACAATTTGTTGAATTCAAAATCAGGTGAAATTACGGAACAACCTTATTATGCGCAAATTATAAGAATAGCAAGTGATTTTGACTTATATATGACTTATGAGACAACAAATATTGATGCGCCAAATTTCATTTTAGACATGAAGCCACTTGTAGGTAAAGTCTATTCACCACAGTTTATGCGTATCATGGCAGATATATTGAGCAAAAATGAAAACGTTCTATTAAAAATATATCAAAATGAGGTTTTCCATGAAAATGAGCTACTATAATAAAATTAGACTGTTATCTCTAATCGTCGTATACATACCTACGGTGACTATTGGAATTGGGCTGCTAAATAGTTTTGGTAGAGGTATTGGATTCGAAATGCATGCAACGCTTCTCGTTGTCTTGGTCGCCTTGGATAGTCTTTTAGCCATCGTCTTCAGTAAAAAAATTAAGGGTATTTTTGACGATGAATTAAATGCTCTTATCATGCTAGTTGAAAATTCAAATAGCGATGTGGTTTTTACTCAAAAAATTCAAAAGCTAAGCAAAGCTAACAATACTATTGAAAAGCTCATTTTATCAGTAAAAGAGCAGGAACAAGTAACAAGTGAGGATTTGATAGTATTTGAATTGCAGCATCAGAGCGCGCTTGAAAAGAAAAATGAACTAGAACACGACATTACCATGCAAAACAAAATTGATAATGCTCTGATAGATCTGACTTCTCAATTTTTGATTAGAATAGATAATGATGGGACAATTCTACAGATAAATAAGGCGTTTACAATGCGTTTGGGGTATACAGAACACGAGTTAATCGGAAAAAACATTGTCGACTATATAAAAAAAGAACAAAAACAAGTCTCTGAAATTCAAAGCAGTGAGTCAAAAATCAAGGAAACAAAATTATGGCTCCAAAAAATTATCAATTCTCAAAATGAGCCGATTTTTATATCAATGTTCATGAAGGCATCAAATCCAAATGCAAATGAGTCTATCAGTATCTCAACGACGGTATTGAAAGATGGCACATATCTTTGTGTAGGCAAGGCGATTAATGATGAAATAGCGCTTCAAAGCAATATATTACGGAAAAATAGAGAGCTCGAGTATATCAATCAAATCAATGCATCACTGATTAGTAATTGGGATATTGAGGCATTGCTTGACAACATCATCAAACGCATTGATTATCTGTTCAATATCAAACTGGGTGGTATTTATGTTCTAGATGAAAACAAAGTTTGGCAGTTGAAATCCTATGCTTCAAAGCATTACAACATCGACGAAATACTCGCATTTGATCTAGCTCGACTATTTTCAGAAGACTTATTGATAAATGCATCCATCAAAACAATAGAAACCAATATCGAAACGCTTAATTACCTTGTATTGTCACCACTTGAAGTTGATCAAGAAATCATTGCAATCTTAGCACTTGCAATGGGGCAAGAGATGAATGCCAATGACATCAACATTTTAAAAATGTTTAAAAATCAGGCTTCGATGGTCATACAGCGTGCAATCATCTACGATGCACTTAGAAAACAGTATTTTGGAACGATTGAAGCGCTTGTAAACGTCATAGAAGCCAAAGACAAATACACGGAAGGTCACTCCAGAAGAGTCTCTAGATTTGCAGTTGAAATCGCTAAAGAAATGGGCTATAGTAATGAAGAGATTGAGAATATTGAAATTGCTGGATTGTTACACGATATTGGAAAAATTGGTATCGATCAGAATATTCTTGCGAAACGTGGACGATTGACGGATTATGAGTATGAAGTCATTAAGGAGCATCCAACAAAAGGGATACAGATTCTTGAAGCGATCAGTTTTGATGAAAAAATTAGAGATGGTATTTTATACCACCACTTGCGTTATGATTTGACGGGGTATCCTAAATCAAATATAGAAAAACTGCCACTTTATGCCTGCATTATTGGTATTGCTGATGCATTTGATGCCATCACATCGGCTAGATCCTATTCTGTGGCGCGCACCATGGAAGAGGCACTTAAAGACTTAATCAAATTTGAAGGCAAACAATTTGATCCTGAAATGGTTCGCGTTTTCACGCGTATTATCACTCAAAATCCAGAAAAGCTTCAAAGCATTATAGATGATATTGAAGTTGACAAATTAATGTAAATAAGGAGATATTATGTCATATCAAGCTTTATATAGACAATGGAGGCCACAGGATTTCGATGAAATCATCGGTCAAAATCACATCATAATGCCCTTAAAGAATCAGATTGTCTCAAATAGTTATGGACATGCCTATATTTTTTCTGGGACGCGTGGTACGGGAAAAACGTCGACTGCCAAAATTTTTGCAAGAGCTGTAAACTGTTTAAACAATACAGATGGTAACCCTTGCAACAAATGTGAGAACTGTTTAAGTATTCTAGAAGACCAGTTTATCGATGTTGTTGAAATGGATGCTGCATCTAATAACAGCGTCGATGATATAAGGGAACTTAGAGAGCATATCAAATTTGCACCATCAAAGGGGAAATACAAGGTATATATCATTGATGAGGTGCACATGCTGTCTCAAGGTGCGTTCAATGCCTTATTGAAAACACTTGAAGAACCCCCTGAGTACGTTTTGTTTATCTTGGCGACGACAGAGCTTCACAAAATACCTGCTACTATATTGTCAAGATGTCAAAGATTCGACTTTAAACGCGTCTCATATGATGAGATCTTGACGCGGTTGATCCATATCTGCACAAAACTTGAAATCTCATATGATGTCGAGGCATTAAAACTTATTATTCAAAAGAGCGATGGAGCGGTAAGAGACACTTTAAGCAGTTTAGATCAGTGTCTGAGCGTAAGTGAACATAAGTTGACAATAGCAGATGTCGTCGAGATACTTGGCGTGGTAGAAAAAACTCAGATCTTAACACTCGTTCAATTTTTAGAATCAGTGCAACCAGCTGAGGTTCTGTTAACGGTTGACAACATTATGAAACAGGGTAAAGATTTAAATCAATTTGTCAGTGCTATGATTGAAGTTTATCGAGATATTTTGATCTTGACTATGGTCAAGGAGAATCATGCGACATTGATTGATGCATCAACTGAGTATATAGAAAGTATAAACGATATTGCTGTAAACTTAACACCAAATCATTTATCTCGCGCACTTGATCATTTGATTGATTTATCTAAAACGCTCAAGTACGCTCAAAACAAACGTGCGCTCTTTGAAACGACGTTGGTAAAATTGATGTATCCTGAGACTGAAGCGAGCTTCAGCAATTTGATTGAGCGTGTTGAACGTATTGAGAACAAGCTTGCTGGTGGAAATTTTGAAGTTAAAATCGGACAAAAACAGGCACAAGTATCTGTGAATAGGACAGTTGAAACGCATAGTGCTGCAAGCATAGGTGAAATAACTGCTGAAATGAATTTAACTCAATCACCGAATGTCATAGAAAAAGATGAAGCGACCCAGGTTGAGAGTTTTATAGAATTCACAGATCGAGAAATTTTGATTGAAGACATTCAAAGGGCGTGGCAAGCTTTCATTGAGGGTGTCTCATCGGAAAAGAAAGCTTTAATGCCTTTGCTTCAAGGTTCGCAGCCTGTAAAATTGACTCATAACAGATGTTTGGTTTCACTACTTCCAGAAAGCAGGATGTTTATGCCGATGTTAGGTAACACTGCAAACGCAGAATACCTTAATGCTAAAATTTCCAGTCTTTTGAAGAAAATATTAGTATTAGAATATGATATAATTGATTCAAGCCAAGAAACAAACGACAAGGAAGCACAAATCAAGAACTATTTCAAAGAGTTTAATAATGTGCTTGAAATAAAATAAATACACAATTTAGGAGGACGACAATGGCAAAGGGTAAAGGACCAATGATTCCTGGAAATATGAATAATATGATGAAGCAAATTCAAAAGATGCAAAAAGATATGACAGATGCTCAAGAGAAGTTGGAAGTGGAGACGTTTGAAGCCACTGCAGGCGGAGGTGCAATTAAAGTAACGGTCAATGGAAAAAAAGAACTCGTCAGTATTGAGCTCAAACAAGAAATTGTCGATCCAGAAGACGTTGAAATGTTGCAAGATCTCATACTCGTTGCAGTTAATGAAGCTTTAAAGGTCGCAGAAGATACGATGTCCAAGACAATGAGCAAATACACGAGCGGCGTTAATATGCCAGGATTGTTTTAGGTGATGACGTATGTCTAAATTTATACCTGCAATTAGCAGGTTGATTGATGAGTTTGCACGATTACCTGGCGTGGGCAAGAAAAGTGCACAGCGATTGGCGTTTCATGTGATCAACATGGACCAAACGCAGGCGGTGAGTTTTGCAGAAGCGATATTAGATGTTAAGCGTAAAGTCAAATACTGTGAGCGTTGTTTTAACATCACGGACCAGGACATATGCGATATCTGCAATGATCAAAGGCGCGATCATGAACTCATATGCGTCGTTGAAAGCCCTAGAGATTTGATTGCGATTGAAAATACCAAGGAGTTTCATGGGTATTATCATGTTCTACATGGTGCGATTTCACCAATGGAAGGCATTGGACCCAATGAAATAAAAATTAAGGAACTCATCATCAGACTTCAAGGAGATGACACCAAAGAGATTATTATTGCAACAAACCCTTCCATTGAAGGAGAAGCGACCGCTATGTATATCTCGAAACTTTTAAAAGGTACAGATATCTTAGTGACGAGATTGGCGCATGGTATACCGGTGGGTGGAGATTTAGAGTATGCAGACGAAATCACACTAGCTAAGGCAATTGAAGGACGACGCGTCCTTTGATGCTCGACTCAGTAGCACAATATAAAGAAATTCTATCTAATGACCACATTTTTTTTTAAAATGTGGTTTTTTTATTTTTTGCTATTTACATAAAATGGAAAAGATGATATATTATTTACAATATCTACCAATGAGGTGTTACATGCATGTTTTAATCTATTACGACAGTTTACAAGAAGACGTTTATCAGAAACTCAAAGGTTATTTTCCAGATATGATCGATATTAAGAATGCGTATGCCTTAAAGCAAACGTTTTTCGAAAGCCATCATCCAATACTGGTGATTATCTCACAACCGCCTAAGTCATTTTTGGAAGCGCTTTTATCATTGAAATGGTTTCGAATCATCAGTTTCATAGGTATAAGAGATGTCAATCATCCTAGTTTAACGAGTATTTACTTTGAAAATGAAATTGAATTCAAAATTAAAATGGATCAAGTTATTGCTGAACAAAATAACGAAAGGCTACGTTCGTATATCGACCAATTTGATGACCTTGATGATGAGGAGTTGTGCTATCTAGAAGAAATATCGGGGTTGACGACAAAGAAAAATAAACGACCACATCATCTGAGAAATCGAAAATCGATGCGAAAAGTGACTATGAAAAATGGGCTAATAACGGTCATGGGAAGTCCTGAAATCGCTTCAGCCATTTCAAAAGCTATTGCCAAGCACGCTTTAGGAAGAGTACTTGTGATAGATGGTGATTTGATGAAGCCGAGTTTGGACCAGTATTTTGGCATAAATAAGCTGCAGACTTCTATCAAAAGCCACCTGATAGGTATTGATAACACAGGGATTAATATTGCGCTGGATACTCTGGTTAAGGGGTTAGATTTAGGTGAAAGTATCCATGCATGCACGAAATATGGGGGTAAAAATTTGCGTGTGATGCTCGGCAACTACAACTTGTATAACTACGAGCATTATGATGAAAAGCAAATAAAGTTATTAATATCGAGATTGCATGGGTATTTTGAGACGATCGTCCTTAGCGTCAGTGAGCATCCATATGATAGTGTGACTATGCTTGGTCTACATATGAGCAGTATCAATATTGTTGCAGGTAAAAATTCTTTATCAGATATTCGTTATAAATATAGTTTGATGGAACTTTTGAGTTCAAAGCAAGGTTTGCCGCCAGGTAAAAATCTCATCATGACCTATGACGCAGTGGGTCAAGAAAAAAAAGTAGGAACGGCTGTCGTCAAGCATTTATTCAAAAGGAGCTATATTGGACACTATAACCATAAGCAAATCATGACGCAAAAATGGTTGGAGAAACTCTCTGAAAGGATGACAGTATGGGATTGATTCAAAGTTTGAATGTGCCTTTTGATGGCAAAAAAATCGTCGAATTTCATACGAATAGCACAATTGTCTCAAAGATGCTCGATGAGATCATCATTGACTTTGCAGGGTTAATCGCTGATATTGAAGATCTGAAAGTCGACAAGTCTGTCCTAGATAAAGAAATTGAAAAACGCATTTCTAGTCAGAAAGGCATCTATGAACCAGAAGCGATCAAAAAGTTGATATTTGATACAATCTATGGGTATGGAGTGCTTCAAGCCTTGATTGGCGATGCTAAGATCAGTGACATCGATATACCAAAGTATGATTATGTTTTGGTCAAGCGCGAGGGACACATTGAAAAAACTGACTTAAAGTTTGATAGCGAATTCGAGTTTGAAAGGTTTTGCAAGTTACTTATCATAAGACATGGTGGCATGATCAATGAGGTGGATAGCCATTGTCGCGTTAGCGATAAAGTGAACCACCTAAGAATCAACGTATGTATTCCACCCAGAAATGTCTATGGCACGTCTCTGAACATAAGAAAACATATACCGCATTCATTTTCATATTCCGAGCTCGTGCAAGTCGGACTTTGTGATGAAAAATCGCTCTTAATTCTCAGTGAAATCAACCGAACTAAATCCAATGTGCTTATTTGTGGAAAAGGTGCAGCGGGAAAGACGACACTTCTTAGAACTTTGATTGATACTGGGGATGAATATGAAAGAGTGTTGATATGTGAGACAGATACAGAACTTTATCCACAGAAACAAAATGCTATTGTTCAATATATCAAGAAAAACGAATTTGGCGGGAAGATTTTGACGTTATCCGATTTGATTCGAGAGGGTTTGACGATGAGTTTGGACACCTATTGTATCGGTGAAATCGTGGGTGGTGAAGCCTGGGATTTCATAAAAGCCGGCTACACGGACCATCGCGTTATGGCGACGATTCACGCAAGCAGTGCGCTGGATGCATTGGATAGACTTTTAATGCTCGTTGAAAATGAAACGCGTATCAAAGAAACGCAGCTTATGCAAATGATTTCAAAAGTAGTAAGCTATATCGTCTATATTCATGCCTATAAAATATGTGAAATAACAAAAGTAGAGGCTTATGATGATGGATACAAGTTTCAGCGTATGTATAGCAAGACAACCTTTTCAGAGACCGTACTATGATAGCTGTGCTGATCTTCATAAATGCAGTTGTAGTCATTCACTCAATTAAAGCCGTCAATCGCATGGAAGTGACCCCCTTTAAGCAGAAACATATTCAAAAGATTCACTCGTATCAATCGTATTTCAACATAAAGGACTTTGTGGAAAAACGCTATATTGCCCATACTTTTTTAAGTGAAAAAATAGACGGTGCCAATTTGCTGGGACTATGGATGCTCTGGTGTTTCACAGCCGTTGTTTTATTCAGCGTTCTAGGTAGGATGACTTTTTTAGGCGTGATGTTGATGCTTTTCATTATGGCATTACCTATTCTCATTATGGAAAAATACATGGCGCATGTTGATTTATCTATCGATAAAGGTATTTTCAATCTCTTGACTCAAATTAATGCACGGTTATTAAAATCAGAAGATATTTTGATTGCCCTACAAGAGGCTCAACAAACGACCACCAACAAATATATTCTAAAAATTATAAAAGCGTTCAATCACACTGTCAGGTTAGGTATGCCACCTATACAAGCTTTTTCAAGGCTTCAAATAGCCACAAACAATGAGTATTTAAAGTATCTATTCATCAATATCGAAATCGTCTATATGCGGCGTGGCAACGTGCAAGAGCTTATGAGAGCCCTTGAAAACGAGTATACCTCGATACAAATTGAAATCAATAAAAGAAAAGTAGCACTAGAGCATGAAAAAAATATGACGTTGTTTAGTATGTTAATGGTCGTACTCACGACGGTCAAGATTGTCAAAGACAATGATTACATCATGACGTTCTATAGAGGCAGTCCATTTCTAATAGGTGTCTTGGCATTAATCGTTCTATTGGGAATAGGTTTTGTCGTCAAGGCGAGTCTGACTAAATATTAATTGGAGGTTTTAGTGTCGATGTCGTATGTCGTGGTTTTAATAAATGTAGTGTCACTATTTTTATTGGTGAAGCATCTAGACCTTATATTGGATATTCCATCGTTGGTACTTAGAACGCCTATAAAAAAAAAGGTCTATCTCATGCACTCGAAACAGACTCAAACCGAGCTTACGAAGAACTTTTATCGATTGTATAAGTATATGTATTTGCAATCATCTTCTGGCTCTAGGCCGGAAGAACTCCTTAAAAATTTACACCGGGTTGTCGGTGCTAAGCGCCTAAGAAAATCACTTTTGCAAATGTCTGTCATAATTTCACAAAGCAATGACATTCAAAAGGCACTCAAGTATTTGAGAAATCAATTCAATCACGATGAGGGTTCAATATTAATTGATACGCTCGAAAGTATCGTCATCAGTGGTTTGTCAAAGGAGGCCTTCTTAAGGCTGGATCATATGTTGTTTCAAAAGTACTTGTCTCAGATGAGAAGAGACACAAGCCGCATCAAAAGAATGTACTTTTATTCAGTCATCTGTTTTGTTATGGCAGCATCCGGGGTTTTATTTTTACCTTTGATCGATCAGATGCTCAAATCGGCTAATATTATATTTAAATAAAGTATTCAAATAAAACACTATTGTAAAATGGAGGAAAATATGAGAAAAATAACACTAAAAAATATGCGCACATTTCTTGTTAGTGAGCGAGGCGAATTCGGCATGAGCGCCATCATCGGTATCGCAATTGGACTAATCATAGCCGCTTTTATACTCATTCCAGGACTTCAAGCCTTTGCAACCAAAATCATGTCGGATATGGAGCTTTGGTGGACAAATTCCATAAGTTCGCAGATCTTTCCAAACTGATATGGGTATCGATCAAACGGTTGTGATGGGGGTTGCACTCGTTCTTCTGTTAGCTTTGTTTGTGTCAGCCTTTGATTATGTTATGCCACTTATTGTAAAATTTGAGTTTGATGTGGTTTGTAGAAAATATGTGCTTTTATCCGAATCTCAAAACGGACTAACAGGTGACGATTTTCAGAATATGATTTTGGAGCTTGAGCAACTCGGTCTCAAAGACAACCGAATTGAATGTGGCAAAATTGGTGAAGTCAAAAGAGGGTTAATCCATGTTTTTGAAGTTGAAGGCATCTATCAGCAAAAGAGATTTGTTTCGGTGTTCATGCGAATCGATAAGGAGATTCAGTTCAAATTTAAGCAAGATTATCTGGCGCGCAAAATTGTTATGTAATGAAAGTGGGGCGTCGGCAATCGGCCTTGTAATTGTAACATTCTTTGTATTTTTATTGGTATTGCTGCCGCTAAACTTATTTGTCCAAGAGCTGAATGTGTATAAAGTAATGAATCATCAGGTTCAAGTCGCAACTGAAATGAGTTGCTTTGATGCTGTTTTACGTCTTGATGCAGTTGCCATGAGTGAAGAGAAATTTGCCTTGGACAGTCTTTTTGTAGAATGGTTTGAAGCCGAAATTATCAAGCGAATGACGTCAGCAACTGAAAGTGAGCTGATTTTTGAACAATTAGAGGCATCACTAGTGACTGATCGTCAGCCAAATCGCCTTTATGTCAAATTTAAGTATCTTTATGAAACCCGATTTATCTTCAAAGACCATCTGTCAAAATGGGTAGATGTGGAATTGAGTTATGAATTGCCACTGAATAATTAAAAGGGAGTGTGCATGAAAAAAATCATATTAATCCTGTTATTAGGCCTCTGCGGCATCCTAATAACAGGGTTTGAAATCAATCAGATCAAAGCGGCACATAGTGACGCGCTCATACCAGTAGTCGTACTTAAAGAAACACTAGGTGTTGGGGCTATAATCACAGATGAAAATCTGGAGATCATGGGAATTCATGAGGACTTAGCCGTTGAAAATACTTATACTAAAGCCAGCGAGGTCGTTGGAATGACGTTGGCGATTGGATTGCCAAAGGGTACCATTTTAAATAAGATGTTGATTACAGAGCAGACGTTCTTCACCCCTGCAAAAGGACATTCTATAACGGCTTTGAAGCTTAACCCTGAAGCTATCATGTGCTGGGAAGTAACGGATGGTGAAGTGGTGGAACTCGTACACGTAAGTCTTGAGGGGCAGCTAAGTCGGATCGGTAAAGTGACTGTAAAGGGTTTTTATGATCAAGCGTTGACACATAGAAACAACCTTACTAGTCAACCAGTTTTTGTACTGGTTGAAGGGGATAGCCATATTATCGATGATATTATAAGGTTTAGAGACAATGGAAGAATAGAAGTGACTAAAAGCCAATAAATATTAACGTACACTGGATATCCATCGCCAAATTTTGATATAATAGATTTATCTAATATCAGGAGGTGCTTATGGACTATAGTCATCTTTCAAGAGAATCGCTGATTCACGAAATTGAGCAACTTAATCTTGAAAATGAACGGATCAGATTAAAGAGCATTGGGAACCAGTTTGGGATACAGGATTGTCTAAACGATATCCAAGCACCTGCCTTCATAGTAAATGTCGAATTCAAGGTTTTATGGGCAAACAACTATAGCTCGGATACTTATTTTGATTTATTAGATAAGAAGTGTTACCAAGTATTTTTTGGTTTTGAAGACGTCTGTCCCGGTTGCTTGATGCAAAATTGTGCAACAACTATGAAACAAAATGATATGTTTGTGAATAAAACCGCCATTCATTTTATTCCGATTATTAAAGAAAAAAAATTTGAAGGCATGTTAGAAATACACTATCAATCAGATGATTCAAACCGTACGGGTCTGGATTTAATCAGTAAAATAGAAGCGCTTGAAGAGGCACTAGAAGCCACTCGATTAAAGCATGAAAATTTGACCAATTTGATGCAAAATTTCTCCAAAGCGATACGCGTACCGCTGAGATCTTTTATCGGTTTTTTTCAAGTATTTAGCGAAAGTGACAACGAAACGTTAAAAAAAGAATATCTCAACCTATTGAAGTTAAATTCCGAAGTGCTATATGAAACGTTTAATAAAGCGCTCTTGTTTTCAAAATTTCAAAAGGGTGAAATCGTTGGAAAAATAGAGCCTTTCATTATACGTAGCCTTCTAGAAGAAACATTGTCACAAGTAATATTGCCGAATACGACCGAAAAGCTGTCTAATTATAGACTCATAATGACGGAATCTTTGCCGGATATATTAATTGGTGATGCTTTTCGATTTAGGTTGCTCATAGCTTACTTGCTCGAATTTGCGCAGTGTATTTCAAATCGCGAATGGGTGGAAATTAAGGTGTCTGACATTTCGCAAACCCATTCGAAAGTTGTACTAAAAATGGGTATACAAACGAGTCTGCATGTTGAGAGCCGTCAAAAATTCTTAGATTACTTCAATGTCGATTTGAATAGTCAGTTTGATAGTATTGAAGAATATTCACTGGGGTTGGGACTCCATTTGGCAAAAAAAATCGTCGACGATCTAAATGGGACACTTGATATGTCTTCAGGACTAGATGATACATTTTATATCGACATGACGTTAACCTATGATAAAGTCATCCCACGCAATGATGAAAATGTAAAAATTTATCAACAAAAGAAGAAAGTGTTGATAGCCGATTTTGAAAAACCTTTGTTGTCGCTTGAACTTTTTAAGAACTACGACGTCTATTTTGCGCATACGGGCAATGATGCGATAAAAAAATATTTTGAGATAGATCCAGATTTGACGATTATCAATATTTTGATTGAAAGTTGTGATGGTTTCAAAGTATTTGATGAAATAGAAAGGCGCAGAAAGAGCAGTGCACCTATTGTTGCGATCTCAAATAAACTTGTAGATAACGAGCGTGAGTTTCTAAGAGACTATGGTTTTGACGAGTATTATCCGAAGCCACTCAGTGATGAAAAGCTTCAAAACATCGTCGAAAACTATTTTTAAAATGTTAATAGGCAAAACGATTGGGGGGCGATATTGCCTCCTTTTGTGTTATAATGGAATATAAATGTGGTATTATAGGATGCTTAAAATGCTTAAAAATAGATATGGATGGTGACTTATGAATTTTCGTTGTATTGCAACGGCAGTATTTGGTATGGAAGCAATAGTGGGTCAGGAGATCAAAGATCTCGGATTTGAAAATGTCGTCGTTGAAAATGGTCGCGTCCTGTTTGATGCGGATGAGATGGGAATTGCCAAAGCAAATCTTTGGCTTAGAACGGCTGAACGTGTTTTTATCATGGTTGGACAGTTCAAGGCGACATCCTTTGAGCAGTTGTTCGATCAAATTGAAAAGCTCCCTTGGGAAGCGTATTTACCTGTAGATGCAACATTTCCTGTCAATGCAAAATCCGTAAAATCGGCTCTATTTAGTCTCTCCGACATTCAGAGCATTAGCAAGCGTGCCGTCGTAAAAAGGTTGACAGGCATCTATAAAGTCGAGTGGTTTAAAGAGACGGCTGAAACGTATAGCATCTTGGTGGGCATCTTGAAAGATGAAGTAACCGTGAGTATTGATACTTCGGGTACAGGTCTTCATAAGCGCGGATACAGAGAACAAGGCAATGAAGCACCACTAAAGGAAACGTTGGCTGCGGGACTATTGCTTGTTAGCAAATGGCAACCGAAAATACATTTAATCGATCCATTTTGCGGGTCTGGAACGATCGTTATCGAAGCGGCAATGATTGCAAAAAATATGGCACCAGGTTTGAATAGACGTTTTGATGCTGAGAATTGGCGGCTTATCGATCCGCAGATATGGGAAACTGTCAGAGCGCAGGCACGTGAGCAAATCAAACAAGATATGGACATTACACTAGAAGGCTATGACATCGATAAGCGATCAATTGCCATCGCACAAAAAAATGCACAACTTGCAGGCGTTGAAGACATCGTACATTTTCAAGTGCGTGACGTAAAAGACTTCAGTACAAAAAATCAGTATGGCTATATTATCTGTAACCCACCGTATGGTGAGCGTTTGAATGAACTTCAAGAAGTAAAAAAACTTTACCAACTGATGGGTGATATTTTTGCCCCTTATAAAACTTGGTCAAAATACATCATCACCTCTTATGAGGATTTCGAAAAAGCATTTGGCATACGCTCTACAAAAAATAGAAAATTGTATAATGGTCGTATCAAGACGTACTTTTATCTCTATTTTGGAGAAAAACCATCCAAACAAAAGCGTGAGATTACGCAAGATATTGAATCATAAGGTGAGGTTCTATGAAGAGAGGGCATGGTTTATCCTGGCTAATGTTATTGCTTAGCGTATTGTTTGTCATGCAATTTGAAAATATTGTATCGCAAGCATCAAAACTCGTGGATGAAAATTATAAAAAATCTAATCAAATATTTTTCAGTCTCAATAATGATTTCGAATATCGAGCGCAGATTTTCACCATAGAAGATGCGTTTTTAATCGTTGGCAGAACGTCGGTTCAATACATTTCCAGTGAAGGCCGCATTCTGTGGGAAAAAGATGTATCCTCTCAAAATGTCAGTGTTGCAGCGGGTTCAAACTATTTTGTTCTCGCCGAAAAGAAAGCGGGCGATGTATTCGTCATCAACCGAGAGGGTGAAATTATTGCAAAGCGCTTTGCGCTTGGCGCGATCGAATCTATCCAAAGTTTTGACGATGCCTATTTTGGTGTTCTAAAAACAGATAACACCCTCATTTTACTAGACAAAAAGTTAAAAACCGTATGTAGTACGTTACTGCCTAAAGGTGTCATCATCGATTATGAGGTGGATATCGAAAAGCAAAATATCGCCGTTGTATTGTTGGATCTTACCCGGAAAGAATTCAATTCAAAGCTCGTAATCGCATCATTTGGTGGCAGCATCACTAGTGGTAGCAACATATCTGGAGAAATTGCCTACGACATGAAACTGTTTAAAAATCATATCGCTATCTTGGTTGATACGGGGATATTATATTATGGCTTTGATGGTAAACTTGAAAATACGTTTGCCGCTGATCAAACCATCAGTAGTTTCATACTTGAGGCACAGCCTTGGCTATATCTAAAGCAACAAGAAGCGGTCACCTTACCTATCGACGCAAAAACAGAACGACTTGTACAAGTGAGTGGTACGGGTAAAATACTAAACACGTTTGAGCCGCCAATCACACCAATTGATGGCTTAAAGAGGTTCGGCGAAAATTTAGTCGCCTTTAACACGGAGCGCGTAGTCATTGTGAATATGGCGGGTAAAGTCGTCGAAAGCTATAGTGGCACAGAGAAGATAACGGATGTGCATCTACTAGGAGATAAGAGCTTTGCAATTGAGTATATCAATCACTTAGATATCTATACACTCAAATAATCTCAGAAAGTGGCATATACTCAAATAACCGGAGGTAGTAACTTATGAATTGGACAGATATCGCCGTGTTCGCCTTATTGCTAGGTAGCATGTACTTTGGATGGAAAAAGGGATTTATCGTAGCTGCCATTGAGTTTGTCAAATGGATTGCCTCTATTGTCGTCGCAAGACTTTTCTACGTAAAATTCACAGACACGCTACTATCGATTTTCGGCGACCCGACGGACAAAATAAAAGAGCACGTGCGGCGTTATCTCTTTGATATGCTTAAATTTGAGCCAACCACACCACAGCCTCTCGGTCCTGGACAGATGAATAGTGCCGTTGAGACACTTAAACTCCCCATAGAATTTGAAGAAAAGATCAGGATGGGACTTGCGGAAAAAATGATCCATTCCACCACTGGATTTGTGGATGAAGCCACAGTGCATATGACTCAAATGATTTTATATGGTCTTGGGTTCCTTCTATTAATATTGGTTCTACTTTCACTTTTCAGCTTTGCACAAGTTATCGGCAACTTTGTATCAAAATTACCACTCATCAAGCAGCTTAATAACGGAGGCGGTCTTATACTTGGATCCGTTATCGGCATCGTCAGCGTGTATTTTATAATGGCGATGTTAACCTATCTACGTACGTTTGGCTGGGCGCGGGATACACTAGTAGCGATCGAAGCCTCCCAATTCGCCATTTATTTTTATAAATACAACATCTTACAATATGTCTTTAACCATATACTATTAAAAGGATAAATTAGTTAAAGGAGCCTTGAAAATGGAAGTTAAAATTGATGCACGCGGTCTAATATGTCCCAAACCAGTCATTGAAACAAAGAAGGCATTAGAGGGCATACAAGAAGGTAATATTATCACAGTTGTGGACAATGCAGTCGCCAGAGACAATGTTTCTAAGCTTGCAAAAAGCTTGAAGCTGCATTTTAGCGTTACAGAAGCGGAAGGCAATTACGAAGTCAGCATTTTTAAAGGGGCATACGCCCAGTCAGTGGAAGATATGGTCCAAAAGAGGCCGGATTTGGCCAACCTCGTTATCTTAGTGGGTAGAGATGTCCTAGGTAACGGTGAGAGAGCGCTAGGTGAAGCGCTGATAAAGAGTTATTTTTATGCGCTTTCGGAATATGAACCCTATCCAAAAGCCATTGTTTTCCTCAATTCCGGCGTTTACTTACCAACGTCACATCCACAGATTATCGAGTATCTAAAAAAACTTACGGACATGGGGACAGAGATTCACAGCTGTGGCACCTGTCTCGATTACTATCATTTGAAAGAAATGTTGCAAGTGGGTACGATTTCCAACATGTACGCAATCGTTGAGCTAATGGCAGATGCAAACAATACCATCACATTATAGCTAGGAAAGGAACCACGACACTATGTATAAAGTCTATATGATCATCGCATTTAGTTCCACCCATCAAGCGATCCACTTTGAGCGATTGCTTCTCCAAAAATATGCAATTGAACTCATTCCAACACCAAGAGAAGTAAGCGCAAGTTGTGGACTCTCACTGAAATTTGAGAGTGAGGATTTGCCTGCTATTTTAAAAGAGCTTGAAGACGAAGACAAAACAGGGATTCAATTGCTTGAATTTGTTATGAGTGAAGGTGTTTTGAAGAGCAATAATATGGGCTGGGGGGCTTAAACATGCCATTAAAACTAGAAATCGGGGATAAAATAACCACGAAAAAGCCACACCCATGTGGCAGTAATACCTTTGTTATCGTACGCGTTGGAATGGATTTTATCATTAAATGCGACAAATGCCAAAAGGAAATCTGGATTCCACGCGTCAAAATTGAAAAGCGCATTAAAGAAATTGTTCGAAATGGCGAGAAAATTCCAAAATAAAAAAAGACTTGTCATGTTAAATGACTAGTGATATAATTCTAATGTTGTAAGTGCGACAATTGTGTCGCTACTTCTCTGCCCTTAAACCACAGGGCCATTATGTCCACAGGGAGGTGTAAAAGATGAGAAAATACGAATCTATTTTTATTTTAAGACCATCATTAGAAGAAGAAAAAAGAATTGAAGTGATTGAGAAATTCAAAGCAATCATATCTGCTGATGGCGAAATAGAAAAAGTAGAAGAATGGGGTAACAGAAAGTTAGCATACGAGATCGAAAAGATCAGAGATGGCTACTACGTTTTAGTTACATTTAAAGCAAACCCAACGCTTCCGCTAGAACTCGAAAGAAATTTTAAAATTTCTGACGATGTTATCCGTTATATCGTCATCAATTTAGAAGACAAATAATTGACAATGGGGGCTCATCAATGAACAATGTAGTATTAATCGGGCGTTTGGTAAAAGACCCAGAACTCAGATTTGTACCCGGTAGCGGGATGGCAGTAGCCAATTTCACGATGGCGATCGACAAAGGATTGACCCGAGAAAAAAAACAAGAATTTGAAAGCCAAGGCAAACCCACAGCAGATTTTATAAGAATCGTCGTTTGGGGGAAACAGGCTGAAAATTGTTCTCAATATTTGGCAAAAGGAAAACTCGTTGCAATACAAGGTTCGATTCAAACGAGCTCGTATAAAGCAACTACTGGTGAGACTAGGTATACGACTGAAGTTCTTGCTAATCGAGTTGAATTCCTCGAATGGGGAGAAAAAGCACCAGCTACAGCCGGCAAAAATGACGACTTTAGCTTCGGAGCAGGTAATTTCGAAGAGTTTCAGTCCATTGAAGACGATGATGACGTTCCATTCTAATAGAAGGAGGGAAAACTAATGATTAAAAGACGTAGAAAAAGAAAAGGTTGTGCTTTCTGTCAAGATAAAGTAGAATCAATCGATTATAAAGATATTAAGAAACTCCAAAAGTATCTGACTGAAAGAGGCAAAATATTGCCAAGAAGAGTAACAGGTACTTGCGCGAAGCACCAAAGAATGGTTACAAGCGCAGTTAAAAGAGCTAGAATTATTGCTTTATTACCATTCGTTAGCGAATAAATATGACGCTGCCTATCAGGGCAGCGTTTAATTTTTTTGTCTCAAGGGATTAAAAAGTGCTCGAAATAGTGTATAATCAATAGTGATGAGAATAATTA
>JBBRVO010000007.1:0-46373 GCA_038246775.1 Peptostreptococcales bacterium
AAGTAAAATTAACGATAAAAAAAAACACCTTATGGTTAAGGCGTTTTTTTATCGTTATAGCTTGTTATTGGTTATGTCGGTTATAGTGACGTGAAGGGTTTCAACTGAACTTTTTCAAAATAAGGTTTTAAGTGTTGGTATAAGGCGATGTAGTTTTGATGCTTTTGTTGGTATTTTATGTGTCTTGTCATATCAGGTATTACAGCATCAACAACTTTTATAATCGCAGCCGTTGCTGATGCCACATCGCTGTATGCGCCATCACCTACAGCTGCTAGTATCGCTGCACCAAGTGCACCGCCTTGGTTCGTGTTAATGCCCACAATGGATTGTCCAAATACATCCGCCATTATCTGACGCCACTTTATACTTTTAGCACCGCCACCGATGATGCGGATTTCATCAACCGGTAGCCCCATCTCTTTTATGATGTCTAAGGAATCTTTAAGGCCAAATGCCACACCTTCGAGAACCGCCTGAGTCATTTCCTTTCTACCCGTGTTCATAGTCATCCCAACAAAGGTGCCTCTCGCGTCTGGGTCAGGATAGGGTGTGCGTTCACCGAGCAAATAAGGCAGAAAAATGACATCGGTAATGTCATCGTCTATGTCATCAAGTAGACCTTCAATATCGCTCTGTGTCACTTGATCTGCCCACCATTTCAAACTGCTTGCAGCTGAGAGCATAACCCCCATTGTATGGTATTTGCCACTTGCATGACAAAATGCATGGAGTCTATTCTGTCCATCTATTTTGTAGTGCTCATGTGCGGCAAATACGACGCCAGATGTGCCAAGTGTTACTGAGACGACCCCTTCAGATACGGTACCCGTGCCAATTGCACCCGCTGCTTGATCACCCGCACCAGATACGATTAATACCTCTTGAACGAGGCCAAGTTCCACTTTTAGCGTTTTGGATAGTTTACCAGTGACTGCATAAGATTCGTAGAGCTTTGGCAATTGACTTTCCGTAATACCGACATAGTCGAGCACAGGTTTGGAATACCTTTTATTTTTAACATCCAAAAGCAACGTGCCAGAAGCGTCAGAATAATCCGTCGCATAGTCGCCTGACAGTTTAAAGTTGATATAATCTTTAGGAAGCAAATACATGGCCACCTTTTCAAACAAATCGGGATGGTTTTTTTTAAGCCATAGAATTTTAGGCGCTGTAAAACCAGTTAGCGCTTTATTGCCCACAAGTTCACTCAGCTTACTTTGTCCAAAAAACGCTGTAATTTCTTCGCATTCTAGAGCCGTTCGTTGGTCACACCATATGATTGCAGGTGTTAGAACTTGTCCATCATGATCGAGCGCGACCATGCCATGCATCTGTCCGCTAAAACTGATGCTTTTTATTTGACTCTTTTGAGCGTGATTTCTTTCAATTAGAGTTTTCAATGCTTTTAACGTCCCTTGCCACCACTCTTCAGGCAATTGCTCTGCCCAATTTGATTTTGGAAAATAGACGGGATAGTCTTCCGTTGTTTCATCGATGATCTGACCCTCTTTTGTCATCATCAATATTTTTACAGAGGACGTTCCTAGATCGATACCGATGTACATAGTGCCTCCTTGTCTTAAGTCATCAAATGCCCTTAATTCATAACGACGTGTCAAAAGTCAAACAGTTCTTTAAGAGGTAGTAGGCCGCTTCCAATCACAACACTTTGTGGTGCTAATGTCGAAAACACAAGTTTGTTGTCTCTTGACAAAATACTTGAATGGTTCTTTTCAAGATAGGCGTCAATTTCTGGACCAAGTGCTCTCAAATAGGGTGCAATTTCGCCACCTATGATAACGATTTCAGAATCTAACCCCAACATAATATTTTCTACGCTCATGAGTTATAGATGTATTGATTGAGTATGCCTTCCAACATTTCTTGACGTCCTGAGGTATTCGTTATGTCATCAAGTGTCATCGCATAGGCCTCAAGTGCTTCAAAGCCAACTTCACCGTTTACAATTTTTGCGCCGATGCCTGTTTCGTAGCTTGCATAGCGTTCCTTGACAAATTTGTCTAGCACGCCGTCCTCGACGATGCGATCTGCAATGATAAGACCTCTTGCAAAGGTATCCATACCTGCAATGTACGCATAAAACAAATCATCCATTTCAAATGAGCCTCTTCTAACTTTAGAGTCAAAGTTCAAACCGCCTGGTGCTAAACCACCATTTCTAAGTACTTCGATCATGGCAAGGGTTGCATCGTATATATTCGTTGGAAACTGATCCGTATCCCATCCAAGTAACGTATCACCTTGATTGGCATCTATAGAACCTAACATACCTTCAATTCTCGCCATGTTGAGTTCGTGCTCAAACGTATGCGTTGCAAGTGTTGCGTGGTTTGCTTCTATATTGAGTTTAAAATGGTCTTCGAGCTTATATTTTCTTAAGAAGCCGATTACTGTCGCCGTATCAAAATCATACTGATGTTTTGTCGGCTCTTTTGGCTTTGGTTCAATTAGCAATTGGCCCTTAAATCCAATTTTCTCTTTGTAGTCGACAGCCATTTGAAGAAATCTGCCAAGGTTGTCTAGTTCGAGCTTTGTGTTGGTGTTTAAAAGGGTTTCATACCCTTCACGACCTCCCCAGAACACATAGTTTTCGCCGCCAAGTCGCATCGTTACTTCCATGGCTTTCTTAACTTGAGCCGCTGCAAATGCAAAGACATCCGCATTTGGAGACGTTGATGCACCGTGTACAAACCGTCTATTTGTAAATGCATTGGTCGTGCCCCATAAACATTTGATCCCTGTTTTTTTAGAAAGTGTTTC
The DNA here is from genome assembly GCA_038246775.1 of Peptostreptococcales bacterium. Classification (GTDB taxonomy): domain Bacteria; phylum Bacillota; class Clostridia; order Peptostreptococcales; family Acidaminobacteraceae; genus Fusibacter_C. The sequence continues at coordinate 2,785 of JBBRVO010000007.1, forward strand.
TATATAAGTAACCATTTCATCGAGGTTTGCATTTTTTTCTTGAAGCGTGTCACCTTCTGGTGCAATGTCTAAATCGTGAAAACAGAAGTACTCAATACCGAGTTTCGACATGAGTTCAAAGCCCATATCAGCGCGCACTTTGGCCTTTTCAATACCTGTTAGTTCATTCCATGGTCTTTCCATTGTACCGGCACCAAATGGGTCAGAGCCTTCACCTGTAAGGGTATGCCAATAGCTCATGGCAAATCTCAAATGCTCTTTCATAGGCTTTCCAGCAACTACTTTTTCTGCATCATAGTATTTAAATGCCATACCATTTGTTGAATCCTTACTTTCATATTTGATTTTTTCAATATTCTTAAAAAATACCATAATAGCCTCCTAGTGTTTATCCTCATTCTTTTTTAATGTCATTTAAAAAGTATATAAAAAAATCGATCTTACGACAAAGGGTAACGACTCTTTTACCCTTTAACACCACCAAGTGCAACCCCTTCAATGATATACTTAGACAATAGGAAGTAAGCGACAATGAGTGGTAAGACGGTGAGTGCTAAGCCTAGATAGATGGCGCCATATTCGGTTTTATAAATATCGCCTCTTAATAAGCTGACCATAATTGGCATCGTATACTTATCATTATCTGTAAGTAAGACCAATGGTAGAAACAAGTTGTTCCAGCTAGAAACAAAGGTGAATATTGCTTGAGTTGCCAAGGCGGGTTTCATGATTGGTAGTACAATTTTGTTAAACGTATAAAATTCACTAGCCCCATCGATTCTTGATGCTTCTACTAGTTCAAGTGGCAGTGATGCTATCATAAACTGTCTCATGAAAAAGACGGCTGCTGGTGTGGCAATTGTAGGGAGGATTAAAGCCAAAAAGTTATTCGTCATTCCAATTTTATACATAAACTGATAGAATCCGATAATTGAAACTTGAGCTGGAATCATCATGACGGCTAAAATGAACGTAAAAAATGGGCTTCTCCATTTCCATTTATAAGCGACCAAACCATAAGCTGTGAGTGCTGAAAAATAAATGGTGCAGAAAGTAGATGCAACAGAAACAATCAAAGAGTTGGTGAGACCTTTTAGAGGATCAAACGTCTTGCCTAACAAGATATCTAAGTTGCTCATCAAATGGGTTGACGGGATAAGAGACAAGGCATTCTGCTGAATTTGATAGGTGTCACGTGTGGCATTGACGAACATAATCCAAAATGGCAGGATACTAAGAATTGCTAAAATTGTACACACCGAATAGGTCACTACTTTAAATAGAAGACTTCTATTATTCTTTTTCTTGATTTTCTTTGTCTTCGTCATTTTAACTAGCCTCCTGTTCATTCGCACTTGACATCGTCTCTTTTGCAAGTTGCATACGTTCTTTTTTGAGCAATTTTGCTTCTTTTCGCATTTTGATTTCACCTTTGTCACGCATGATGTAGAACAAAATTCCCGAAAATACAGCAATAATCAAGAACATAATCATACTTGCTGCAGCTGCTCGATTATAAAGGTAACTGCCACTAAAGGCTTGATTGTATATGAAAACGCTCGTAGTAAGTGTTGAATTATCTGGTCCACCTTGCATGAACATCTTTGGTATATCAAACATATTCAAACCACCAATCATACTCGTGATCAGAACATAGAGTAAAATGGTTTTTAAATTTGGCAGTGTGATATAAAAGAATGTCTGTATGCCTGATGTACCATCAATTTCAGCCGCTTCAAATATCTCTGGATTAATGCCCATAACACCTGAAGTGAGTATGATCATCGTATAGCCGTACCACATCCAAAACTGGATAAAGGCGATGATGCCCCTTGCTGAGGCTTTACTGATTAAGAAAAATATAGGCTCATCAATTATGCCTAGATTCAATAAAAGACTATTCACTGGTCCAACTGGATATCCAAATAATGCAAAGAAAAGAATTGCGATGCTCGCTGACGTGATGATGTTAGGCAAGTAGAACAAGACTTTGAAAAAGCCCTTCCCACGCATTTTGTTGCGTCTTGACGTAAACCATGCCGTCAATAATAGCGCCATAAGAATTTGCGGAATGAAATTGACCGTCCAAATGATCAATGTATTGACGAGTGCTTGTCTAAAAGAATGGTTATTTAGTATGGTCACAAAATTTTGAAATGGATCGGCTAGAAATTGCCAGCTCGTCGTCCCTAACCCCTTATAATCTGTGAATCCAATAATCAACGTATAAAAGATCGGATACAATGAAAAAATGAGGAATATTATGATAAAAGGCAAGCTAAAAATGTAGCCGTACTTTGAATAACTGACGTTTTTGCGATGTTTCAAATGCCACTCACCTCCATAAAATTATTGGGATAGGATTGAATATATCATCGATCCTATCCCAATTCATATGATATAACTATTCTACCGTGACATCAAGGTTGTCTGCTACCATTTGTTTAAATGATTTTATAGCATCTTCGCGACTCTTCGTACCAGCCGTGTAAGCTCTAACTTGATCTCTCCAGTATGTGTTAATTGTTTCATCGAATTGTGTCAAGTTTTTACCATTTGCAAATTGATTCGCTGGAATAAAGACATCAAACATATTTTGGCCACCGAGGAACTCGAGTTCGCCATTTGACATTGCCATAACTTTACCAGAAGATACGGCATCTTTAGTACCACCTGGGCCATTGAGAGTGCCATTTGCCCACATGTACTGCAAGCCTTGCTCAGTAGTATCTAAAGTAATCCATTCAACAAGCTCTGCAACCGCTTCTTTTTTCTCAGAAGAAGCAGAACCAAATACCCAAGTACCGCCCCAGAAGAAACCTACTGGTGATTCACAAACTGCCCAGTCACCAAATGTTTCGCCTGAGTTACCAGCGAGAACGTAGTTGATCATCCAAGCTGGACCAAAGAATCCCAATACTTTCTTAGCATTTCCATCTTTCATATCAGCAAACCAAGCATCTTGCCAGTCTTGTGTGTCATTGTGGTACTCATTTTCTTTAAGTGACATAGATAAATCAAGGAACGCTTCACGTTTTGGATCGATGACTAATTTGCCATCTACAACCCATGGTGAATCTGAACTGTTTTCAACGGCATGCCAGATGTCGCCATCGCCTGATACGATGCCATATCCTTTTTCTTTTAACTTAGCCGCTGCATCATAGAATTTGTCCCAACCTGGTCCCACAAGTTTTGCAACTTCAGCTGGATCATCAGTGCCAAAAACTTCTTTAGCGATTGAACGACGGTAGATATAAGCACCACCTGTTGCTTGGTAGCCTAAACCAACGACATCGCCATTTTTGTTCGTTCCGATATCCACTGTATATTGTGCGATTTCAGCATCTTTAATTTTAGCATCTACATCGATGCCGAGATCTTTGTAAGATGCTGCATATTGTGATGCATCACCTTTTGAATATTTGAGAACAAATGCTGATTCTGCTGTAAATAGATCGGGTGCATCTTTGCCACCAGCAGATAAAGCTTGATCAAGTGCCGGTTGATAAGCACCCTCTGTTGTCGCTATGATCGTCGTTTTGATTTCGTATTTTGCTGCGAAATCTGGGTTCATTTCTAAGTACTTTTCAATCATTTTTGGTACTTCGTCTGTAAATGACCAAACATTTAAAACTGTTTTTTCCATTGATGCCGGTTCTGTTGTTGCAGCAGCTTCAGACCCTTCAGCTGCAGTCGTCGTCGTTGGTTCTACTTTTGCGCCACATGCTGCCAAACTAAATACCATTAAAAATACTAACAATAAACTTATAAGTTTTCTCATCGTCTTCCCCCTAGAATTTTTTTGAGATTCATTTATGTGAACTTTTTGAGTTGAAAGCCTCATCGATTTTACATAGACACTTCTTATTTAAGGCCTACGTTTGATGATGCCTTTCAAATTTCAAAGTTTCAACCTTTAAAACTTGCCGTAATATTAAAATTTTATTTCACATGAGGCACATGTAACGCCTGTAATCGCTTCACTTAAAGCATCTGGTTGATTCACACCTGCGAATAGAGTAAACATTCTACTGTCTATAAAACGTTGGCCTTCATCGTCAACTACTTCGAAAGCCTCTTGTGACAGCTTAAAAGTGAGGGTGTTTTTGTCGCCTGTTTTTAAGTGAATCCTCTGGAAGCCACATAATTTATGATTTTTAACCGCCCACTGAGAGGCCTCATCTCGAATATATAGTTGAACCACTTCATCCGTATCATACGTCCCAACATTTTCAACTGTTACGCTTGCGATCTTTGTTTTTGGATCAAAGGCCACTGTATTGCAGACAACTTTAGAGTAGGTTAGACCAAATCCAAAAGGATAAAGTACATTGTTTTCTAAAAATTTATAGGTGCGATTCTGCATACTATAGTCATCAAATGCTGGCAATAAATCCGCTGATTCATGGAAAGTGACGGGTAATTTACCCGATGGTGACACATCTCCAAAGAGAATATTGGCCAAGGCTTTGCCACCTAATTGACCTGGATACCAAGCCTGAATGATTGCATCTGCAGCTTCGCCCATTGGATTTAGTGCACTACCTGATGCCATAACAATCACCGTTGGCTTATGCATAGCAAGCACTTTTTCTACCAATAGGCGCTGACTTCTCGGTAAAAACAAATCTGTTTTATCTCCAGCGGCAAAGGCATTACCCGTATCGCCTTCTTCACCTTCAATTGTTGCATCAAGACCGACGCATAGAATCACAATATCTGAATGTTCTGCTACGGCCACGGCTTCTGCATAACTATCTCCGGGTTCTCCAAGCGGTTGAATGGTCTCTTTAAACAAATGGCTGCCTTCAGAATAATAGATTCGACCGTCAAAGACATCTCTGATACCGTCTAAAAATGTTTTATAAACATCACAGGTGCCGTAATAATTACCGCGTAATGCATCTAAGCTTGCGGCATTCGGTCCAATGACACCAATGGACTGAACCCTTGATTTGTCAATTGGCAAAAGACCGTTGTTCTTGAGAAGCACCATCGATTTTTCTGCACATTCCAAGGAAAAATTTTTATGTGCGTCACAGCTCACGACGTCATAACCAATTTGATCATAGAGTGTCGAGGCATCGAACATGCCAAGCTTTATCCTGGTCTTCATGAGTCTCACTGCAGATTCTGTAGCAAAGGACTCCGAAACCAAACCTTGTTGAATCGCAGACAATAAGTAATAATAGCTATCCCCGCAATTACAATCGCACCCTAGTTTCAACGCTAAAGCTGCAGATTCCTCAGGTGTCTTTGTGATCATGTGCTTCGTATGAAAATCTCTCACTGCCCAACAATCCGATACAAAATGGCCTTGAAATCCCCATTCTTTTAATTTGCTTGTTAAAAATTCACTGGCACAAGCGGCTTCGCCATTTACCCGATTGTATGCGCCCATGACCGCTTCAACTTGTCCTTCTTTGACAAGTGCCTCAAAGGCTGGCAAATAGGTTTCATTTAAATCCTTTTTACTTACAATGGCATCAAATTCATGTCTCAATCCTTCGGGACCACTATGGACTGCAAAATGTTTGGCACAGGCTGATGTTTTCATGACTTTATCTTGACCTTGTAACCCTTCGACGAATGCGATGCCTAGTCTAGCGGTTAAAAACGGACATTCTCCGTATGTTTCTTGACCCCTTCCCCATCGTGGGTCTCTAAATATATTGATATTAGGCGACCAGATAGTTAATCCTTTATAAATGCCTCGATCACCCAGTTTATTATTTTGATTGTTTTTTGCACGCGATTCCGTAGAACAAACATCCGCAACGCGCTTCATCATTTTTTCATCAAAGATAGCTGCAAGGCCAATTGCTTGCGGGAACATTGTGGCTGTTCCTGCTCTGGCTACCCCGTGAATGGATTCATTCCACCAATTGTATGCAGGTACGCCTAATCTTTCAATCGCCGCTGCATTGTAACTGAGTTGACTCACTTTTTCTTCAACTGTCATTTTTGAAACGAGGTCTTCCGCTCTTTCTTGTGCACTCAGATTAACATTTTTGTATTTCTCCATTGCGACTAACCCCTTGTATGCTTGCCTTTAATATTTCTGTTCAGAGCTTTTCGTCCATTGATTTTTTCGAAACAAAGAAATCGAAACCCTTTTCGTAATTTTGCATAAAAAAATGATTTTTAATCTTTGAAGTGTTTGCCAAAGCCAATATATATTTTCGAAATCGCTTTCGATAAAATGATTATACTTCCATTTTTTTAACCGGTCAACAAAAATTTAACGTTTAGTATACAATTTTTTAAAAATTCTAAATTTTCTATGTAACGTGCCTTGACATGCCTTACTTTCAGCAGTATGATGGCGATATTAGTTTTTCGGAAACAAGTTAATCTAGATAATAAGGGGGATTTGCATGTCCATCGTAGAATGTGTTTTATTGAAAAATGATCGTGGTTTCAGCGTTCAAATTCTAACACTTGGAGGCATTATTACTAAAATTATGGCAAAGGACAACTTTGGAATAAGAGAAAATGTCGTGTTGAGTTATGACGATTTTGATGACTACTTTCTGAACCCTTTATTTTTAGGATGCTTCATAGGCCCCGTTGCAGGACGTACAAAAGATGGCCAATTAATGATTGATGACACGCCGCATCAACTTGATGTAAGCGATCATCCCAATGCACTTCATTCATGCAAGAAGGGTCTACACAATGTCATTTGGACCATAAAATCGCATACGTCTGATCAACTCGTATTAACATTTATCACCCATCCAAAAACTGAATTAGAGGGTATCTTGACTTATCAATTGACATATAGTATTTCCAATGAGGCCTTAACAATTGACTATTTAGTTACCAGTACTAAAAAAACATATCTATCGCTTACAAATCATAGCTATTTCAATTTATCAGGTAGTTCCTTACAGACTGTATTGTCTCATGATTTAGAGCTATATTGTACGCACATGGCCCGACTGAATCATGAAAGTTTGCCTGAAGAGATTCTATCATTTGAAGATTTGAATTTGGATTTTACCACATCGAGAAGCATTGGTTCAATCATTGCGTCTTCACCTGAGATTTTCTTGAATACTTCTGGTTTGGATCACCCATTTAAATGTGCCCCTTTTGATTACGTGGCGCGGTTAAAAGATTTTAATACTGGAAGAGTCTTGACTGTATCCACGACACAACCTTACCTCATCCTTTACAGTGGCAACTTTTTACACACGGCGTGCAGTGCTTCTGGGAAGCAGTTTAATCAATATACGGGCATCTGTTTTGAAACACAAGACCTTCCTAATGTGGTCAACAACAAACTTGATGCAGTTCAATTTGTTACACCAGAATCGCCTTATATGCACAGCACGACGTTCGCTTTTTCGATAATTCATGCTTAAAATGATTTGATTTTACGAATCACTTTCCTAAACTAGTATGAACCACTTAACTGCAGATAAAATGCAAAAGAGTAGGGTTTCCCCTACTCTTACTTTATGTTGAAAATTGTTTTTTATCTAACTTTTCGAGGCCCTGTGCTTGTGCCACCTTGGATCAATTCAACACCAATCGTAATTCTTGAAATTTCGCTACTCTTTGACTCAATCATTTGGATACACTTTAACGAGGCCTCTTTTCCTAAACGCAATGGATTTTGTTTGATTGTCGTAAGGCGAGGATAGATCATTTCTCCAATTTCAATACCATCAAACCCCGCAACTGAAATATCTTCAGGAACCTTGATGCCACGAGATCTAAAACCGTTGATCCCCCATATAGCAGAATAATCATCAGGAAAAATTGCAGCTGTCGGCAACGTTTTACGTTTCAAAATCAATTCAACGGCCTCTTCATTTTCAACCCTCGTGCTATATCGTGACTCAATCAACATATCCTCTCTAAAAGGAATCTCACTTCGCTCAAGCGCTTTCTTAAAGCCCCTAATACGTTCTTCAGTTACGTGAACGGCATGTCCATAAACGTATACAATTTCTGTATGCCCAAGTGCTATTAGATAATTTGTCAGCTCATAAAGCCCTCTTACGTTGTCCGACATGATTGAACTGATGCCTTTTGAATAATAGTCAATCGCCACTACAGAAAGGTCGCTTTCCATGAGTTCTTTGACTTGTGGGTTGTCGAACTCAATACAGGCGATGACAACGCCATCGATCTTACGCCTTTTGCAATGTTCTAAATAGGATGTTTCATCGTCACCCAAATTTTTTGAAATAAATGTTATATCATAGCCTTTTTCTTCCGCTTGCTCTTTAACGCCTTGAAGCACTTGTGAAAAGAAATAGTGTGTCAAACCACTATTGCTTTTGTCTTCAAACAAAACGCCAATATTCCAGGTTTTATTCGTACTCAAAGCCCTCGCCTGGAGATTCGGTACAAATCCTAATTCTTTTGCTTTTTTTAATATGCGTTCTTTCGTCTTTGCACTAACATCTGGATAATTGTTAAGTGCCTTTGAAACCGTTGAAATTGAACAGCCACATGCATTTGCTAAATCATATATCGTTACCATTAGGATACATCCTCCTGTTAAAAACGGTTCTTATACCCTATTTAACTTGACTAATAAACATAGTTAAACACTACCGAAACCGTTTTCGATGACACCATCATAACACCCTAATGCACAAAGCGTCAATCTCAGATTGTATTTTTTTTTTTAATCGCGGATATTATGCGTTTTTCTCAAATGGTAGACGGCACCAATGAGATTGGCATCTGCGCCACAAGCGCATCTTGCCACAGTTGGACCAGACATATACCCATCCACTTGAGTATAAAGTGTTTCAAGTGCCTTCATGATATTATCAATAAAATCAGGTCTATTGCTTACAGCACCCCCTATTAATATGCGCTCAGGGTCACAGACATGTTGAATATTATGGAGCCCATAAGCAAATATTCGGTAAAAATCTTGTACACAAGCAATTGCCTCTGGATCGCCTTTATCTGCAAGATCAAAGACGATTTTACCATCTAGTGTTTTAATGTCTCTGCCTATTCGCTTTGAGTAGTTAGTCACAAGTGCTAAGGTCGATCCGTTTGCGCTCCAAATTATTGGTGTGCCATCCGTTTCAAAACCCGTAATGAACATGCCAAATTCTCCAGCAAATTTACGATGACCCGTAATTATTTTTTTATCGACAATCACAGACCCACCTATACCTGTTCCACAGACAACCAACGCTAAGTCATTGATCCCTCTGGCATTACCTATCCAGATTTCTGCGAGGGCTGCACAATTGCCATCATTCTCTGCAGTATAGGGCAGGTTAAATGCATCACCTAATAGTTTGGCAGGGTTGGTCCCTTGTATATAACCGAGGGCACCACCACTCAGCGCTTGACCCGTTGCAGCATCTGTTACACAGGGTTGACTCACTGCAATTCCAGCGATGTGCGTTAAAGACATCGCCCATTTTACAATGTCCGTTAACTCTTTAATCAGGTCGTCAAGATTAGTTAGTGGGGTTGGCTGACTTGTTTTTTCAATAATTAAGCCCGCATCGTCAATAATTGCCGCTTTAACGGCAGTACCACCTATATCTATTGCAATATAATTCATACCTTCACCTACAATTCATTGCCATGGGTCGCAATCACATGCTGATACCATTCAAAGGATTTTTTTTTCGTTCTTTTTAGTGAGCCCGATTCAAAATCGATATAGACGAAACCATATCTTTTTTTGAAACCATTTAACCAACTTAACAAATCTGTAAAAGACCATGTGCAATACGCCAATAAATCGACGCCATTTTCTATCGCCTCATCGCAGGCTTTAATATGCTTACGTAAAAAATCAATTCTATAATCATCATTTATTTGCCCATCATCGGTTAGGCTGTCATAGGCACCAAGTCCATTTTCACTGATAATAATTGGCAAAGCATATCGTTTATACACAGTTTCAAGCCCATACTTAAGCCCCGCGGGATCGATTGCCCAATCCCAATCTGTGTATTCCAATTTTGGATTATGAACATGTTTGTATACTCCTGGGACGCCGCTTTCGTTTTGCATCCCTTTTATTCCTGAAGTATTCATAGTCGAAAAACCGACACCATCAATAGGGTTGTAAGCAATAGTGGCAGTTTGGTAATAATTGATGCCTATAAAATCGCATTTAGAAGCGGCTTTTGCCATAACGTCGCTATCGGTATCAGTCACTTCAGGCATAACATTTTTTGCCTTATAATAACCGATTCCAGTCTCAGGGTAACGCCCTTTAAAATAGGCATCTAAAAACCATAGTGGTCCCGTTACATCAAACATGTGCTTTGCCTTTAGGTCTTCTGGTTTTTCACTTGCCGCATAAGACGGTGTGTAGGCAATGCTAGAACCTATCAGCCCATCATAGCCTGCCTCTTTAAACGCCAAAACTGTATAGGCGTGCGCCAGTGCAGTGTGGTGAAATGTCTTTAAATATAAGACTTCATCGTTTAAGCCTGGAGGATGTAACTTCAACTGATAGCCCTGTGACGTGAATATGTTGGGTTCATTCATTACGATCCAGTATTTGACGCGATCATTATAATTATCAAAGCAGACTTTGCAATAATTGACAAAATCATCGATAATTGCTCTCGATTCCCATCCACCGTATTTGTCCTGTAAGGCTTGAGGTAAGTCCCAATGATACAGTGTAATCATAGGTTCTATGCCCTGTGAAACAAGTGTGTCAATAAGGGCATTATAAAATGCGATACCAGCTTGGTTGATTGCACCTGAACCATTCGGTAAAATTCTAGACCATGAAATTGAAAATCTGTATGTTTTAAGCCCCATCTCTTTCATGAGGGCCACATCTTCTAAATAACGATGATAATGGTCACACGCCACATCGCCATTTGTACCTTCAAACGTCTTTCCTTCCATATGCGCCCATGTATCCCATATAGAAGGTCCTTTTAAATCTTCATCATAAGCGCCTTCTATCTGATAGGCTGCCGATGCAGAACCCCATAAAAATGCCTTGTTAAAAGCCATATGCGCCTCCTAAATTGCAATTAAAAAGTCCCAAGGGGACTCTAGCTGATTTTATCTCCTAGATAGCTCAAATAATAATTGATAGCATCGTTGAATTTACGGATATCATAACCAGTGATGCCTTCAAGTTTATTGAGTCTATAAATAAGTGTGTTCCTATGAATAAACAATTTATTAGCTGTCTCAGTAATATTTAGATTGTTTTCGAAAAAAACAAGTGCTGTCTGCTCAAGTTCCGAATCACCAACTGGCCTAATATGTGCGTGCATCATCTCTTCAATAAATGAGTGATGGCCAAAACTGCCTTCATTCAAAGCCCGTTTAAGTTGCTTAATGAGCATTGGAAACACCCATGCATCATAGGTAACCACCTGAGAATTTTGTTTAATAGACTGAGCCAAATCAGCAATTTCTACCAATTGTCTATAGGCATTATATAGTTCAGATGCTTTGGTTACTTTGTTGCCAATGATTATTTTTACAGGCGTTAAAGCCTCGGATTCCAATGTTCCCTGCAGTTCTAAAGGGGTTACAACACATTTCGACACCAAAACGACGCTTTCATGTGCGTTTAAATGGATGATGCGATCGGTTTCAAAGGTAGAAGCAATCATTGCGATTACATCTTCTTGGTTCTCTTTATATAGAATTCTCCAGAGTATTACCGGAAATTTTTGAAGCGGTTCAAATGCCTTATAGCCATTAGGCTCTAATAATAGTCTAGATGCTGTATCAAAATCCGCCTCAGTATTTTTTTCAAGCCACTTTACAACCAAAATTGTTTCCAATGCATTTAAAGAACGATGAATTAACAAATCCAATGTCGGTTCGATTTGAATTAAGGTTTGACTGTTTGAATTCTTTAACTTTCCTTTTTTAATCACCTCAATATCACATTCTAGAATTGACTTTAGCTCCGAATACAGTGGGTTCATAGGATTACCTCTCCTCAATTTGCGTGGACTTTATTCCAATTCTATCACATTCGGCACATTCTTGAAGGATATTTTTATTGAATTTCTCCATGACTGTAAAAAGGACAGACATGAGATGACTGTCCTTTTTACAAGGATATTCATTATACTATGAGGGGATCATATGCATAAAAAGATCAAATTATTAGCACTACAGTAATATTGATTTTCCCGTTGTTTTATCAAAAAGGTGTATTTTAGCATTGTCAAAGTTCACATGTAGATCTTGATTAAACTCTAGTTCCACATGTGCATCTTCTTTTGTTATATATTGCTTGCCCATGTACTTAAAGTACACGTTTAGATCACTACCCAGAAGCTCTGTTACTTCTACTTTAACTTTTAAACCCTTACCTTCTTCCACAATTTGGATGTTTTCAGGTCTAACCCCAATGGCAACTTCTTTATTGATAAAGCCACTACGTTTTACTTTTTCAGCATTTTCGATGCTGATTTCAACTTCTGTACCATCAATATTGGCAAAGACTATGCCATTTTTCTCAATGAGTGTGCCATCGAAGAAGTTCATTTGTGGTGCACCAATAAAGCTGGCAACGAACATATTGACAGGATGGTTGTAAATAGTCTTCGGTTCATCCACTTGTTGTATGATACCGTCGCTCATAACACATATTCTCGTACCCATGGTCATCGCTTCTGTTTGGTCATGTGTCACGTAAACGAACGTCGTTTGAAGATCGTTGTGAAGTTTAATTAACTCTGCTCTCATTTGAACCCTTAATTTAGCATCCAAATTTGAAAGGGGTTCATCCATTAAAAAGACTTCTGGTTTTCTAACAATTGCACGACCCAAAGCAACCCTCTGTCTTTGTCCACCTGACAATTGTTTGGGTTTACGCTCAAGCAATTGTTCAATATCTAAAATTTTTGCCGTTTTAAGGATGCGCTCTTTTATTTCTTCCTTAGGTGTTTTTTTAAGTTTTAAGCCAAATGCCATATTGTCATAAACGGTCATATGCGGATAAAGTGCATAGTTTTGGAAGACCATCGCAATGTTTCTGTCCTTCGGTGCCACGTTATTCACATACATTTCACCTATTTCCATTTCGCCACTTGAGATTTCTTCAAGGCCAGCAATCATCCTCAAAGTGGTCGTTTTACCGCAGCCAGATGGACCAACCAATACCATAAATTCCTTATCTTTAATTTCTAAACTAACATTTTTGACGGCTTGAAATCCATTCTCATATATTTTGTTAATATTCTTTAAAGATACATTTGCCATAATGCCTCCATTTTCAAATTCTTTAATTCAATTATAAATGAATTGTCTGAAAATGATATTGGGTAACTCTACAATATTTATTGTGATTTATGATAACAAAAAAATAACCCAGTAAGAAAGCTTTATACGCTTATCATTCTGGGTTATCGCTTTTAAATGAAGCATTTCGTTACTATTTATTCAGTCGTTAGTTAAATCAACCATTCGCCCATTAAAGAGCCAATTAGAGCCACTGCTGTCTTTGCCGTTTGATTTTTATTGTCTATAATCGGATTGACCTCAACAAATTCTGCACTTACGACATGCTCACTTAATGCAATCATCTCAAGCGCTAAATGGCTTTCACGGTAAGTGAGACCACCTGGTACACGTGTTCCAGTACCTTGAACAAATACCGGGTCCATGCTGTCGAGGTCGAAGCTTACGTGTATGCCGTCAGTACCCTCGGAAGCAATGGTGATGGCGCGATTGATAACCTCAGTCATGCCAAGTCGATCGATTTCATGCATGGTAAATACGGTTATACCCAAATCTTTGAGTATTTTTCGCTCACCTGAATCTAAATCTCTACAACCAACGAAGACGATATTTTTAGCATTGAGTTTTTTATCAGAGCCTCCGATAGTCGTCAAACGCTCATGACCAAGGCCTAAGCTAACCGCAACTGGCATACCGTGGATATTGCCCGACGGCGATGTTTCATCCGTATTGATGTCACCATGTGCATCAAACCAGATCACACCTAGGTTGTTTTTGTGTTGTAAAATTCCCGCTATTGTGCCAATGGCGATGCTATGATCACCGCCTAAGACCAGCGGAAATCTTCCATCTGCCATGATACCCGAAACCCTTTTGCAAAGTTCCGTGTTAACACGTGCCACTTCATCTAAATTTTTGAGATTTGTGCCTTCTGAATGTGGACTTGCAGGTTTAACCGCGACGATATCGCCTTGATCTTCAACGTGATAACCTATGTTCTCTAATCTTTCGATGATGCCTGCATATCTAATCGCAGCAGGTCCGAGGCTGACGCCAGGCGTTCCCGCGCCTAGATCGATTGCTACCCCTACTATTGACAGTTTTGAATTGATAGATGGTTTCATATGTTCATTCTCCCTCAATTTTCCAGTTTATACATTTGCAACTGTATATTGCATATTTCCTTTTGATTCTAACTTTTTTATGAGGGGATGTCAACTGAATATCCATTGATCCATTGATCCATTGATCCATTGATCCATTGATCTATTGACCTATTCCCATGCCGAAAAGCATACCTGAAATATATGGTACCAACCAAATTAGCCAAACGACAATACTGAATTTATGGAAATTCTTTTTCATGTTTTCATCATTTTTACGCAGTACAACGATTGCCCAGATTGCATGAAAGAGCATCAATAGAATTGCAGTTAAACCAGTAATGCCATGAAAATTGAATTCGAAGCCTCCGCCAGAAATAATGCCCATCAATGTTGTACCAATCGTATCAAAAAGCAGACCCAAACAAAATAAAACGATATGCTTCATCTTTAAACCACCCTGTAACTTTTCGCTCCAAACGCCATAGGTATAAAAAATGAGCGCTAAAGTGATTGCTACTATTGCATAAATTAACATAATGCCTCCAAATTTTTTAATGTTATTTTAAATTTCTTCTATTAGTTTACTGAATCTTTGTGGCTTGAATATGAACAAATCTAAAAAAACCACGTGATGAATCTAATACGACCCATTTCGTGGTTTTTAATTTTACATCAGCGATTATTTAGGAATGACAATGGTCTTTCCTTCTTTTTTCCACTCCGAAAATTCTGCCGCTGCCGTAAAAAGGATATCTGTGGATGAATTGAGTGCCGTTTCACATGAATCTTGAAGCACACCAACGATGAACCCTACACCAACGACCTGCATTGCAACATCGTTGGAGATACCAAACAAGCTACAAGCTAAAGGAATCAATAACAAAGAGCCACCAGCGACACCAGAAGCGCCACATGCGCTCACCGCAGCAAGAACACTTAAAATCAGCGCTGTTGCAAAATCCACAGGGATGCCAATTGTGTGCACTGCAGCAAGTGTCAGCACAGATATCGTGATTGCCGCACCCGCCATATTAATCGTTGCACCAAGTGGAATCGATACAGAATAATTGTCTTTATTTAATCCCAAATCTTCCGCAAGTTCCATATTAACTGGAATATTTGCAGCCGAACTACGTGTAAAAAAGGCTGTTAAACCACTCACCCTTAAACATTTGAAAACAAGAGGGTAAGGATTTTGTCTAATTTGCGTAAACACGATGATTGGATTGACAACAAGTGCAACAAACACCATACATCCAAGCAACACTGCTAATAGTTGACCATAGCTCAATAGAGACTCAAGGCCATTTGTAGCAATAGAATCAAATACCAAGCCTAGAATACCAAGTGGTGCAAAATTAATGATCAGTCTGACAATGTGAGACAATGCATCGGCAAAATTTGAAATCATCGTCTTTGTTGATTCTGCAGCACTTCGAAGTGAAAAACCAACCAATGCCGCCCACGCCAATATTCCAATGTAATTTGCATTAAATAATGCTTTCACAGGGTTATCAACGATATTGAGCAAAAGTGTTTTTAAAACATCGACCACGCCACCAGGAGGTGTGATGCTCTCAACACCAGCAGCCATAGTCAACGTGACCGGAAACATAAAACTGACAACGACGCCAATGACACTCGCCAGAAATGTGCCTACAAGATAAAGACCGATAATGGTCTTCATATTACTTTGATGCCCCGCCTTATGTTGTGAAATCGCCCCCATTACTAGGAAGAAAACGAGCATCGGCGCTACTGCCTTAAGTGCACTTACAAAAAGCGAACCAAAGATTACGACAAAAGACGCTTGTGTGGGAACGGTTAGTGCCAAGATGATACCTATCACCAAGCCAATGAGGATGCGCTTCACCAAGCTTAATTGATTCCAATTACTTAACATTTTTTTCAAAATAGCCTCCTAAATTCAATTCGTTAAAAAACACATGACCTCATTGTAACATATCAAATTAGGAATTGGAACCATTATATAAATGAAACAAATATAAATTATTTTGTATGGCTTGTTCGGCTTTATTTATTCAAATTGAGCTTTCGCAAAGCCTCCGCAAGTGGCGATTCAAACGTCTGTTGTTGCTTTTGTTCTTCCATATATTTTTGAACATCTTTTACATTGCCCTTATCGCCTGCTTCTTTTCTGCGAGTGTTGAACGATTCAAGCTTTTCTCTGTGTCCACATTTACATGTGAAAATTTTATTCTCACCTTCACCGCGCATCTCCATCTTCTTGTGACAAACAGGGCAACGTGCATTGGTGACGATAGAAAGTGACTTACGATGGCCACACTCTCGGTCTTGACACACCAGCATTTTTCCTTTTTTACCGGTGACTTCCAACATGAACTTGCCGCAATCCGGACATTTTTCCCTGGAAACATTGTCATGCTTGAACTGAGCCGTACTATTTCTAATCTCAATCACAGATGCCTTGGCGTAACCTTTGATGTCGCCGATAAATTGCTCTTTTTTGAGTCTCCCCATAGCAATTTGCTCGAGTTTAGATTCCCAAACTGCAGTGAGATCAGGTGTTTTTAGGTCCTTAGGGACGAGCATCAGAAGCTGTTTGCCCTTGGAGGTTATATGCAAATGGATGCCTTTTTTTTCAATCAAAAATGACCCTAATAGTTTTTCGATAATGTCCGCGCGCGTTGCCACTGTACCAATCCCACAAGTCATGGTCTTGTTGGGATGTTCCATGGACGTAAGTAAAGTGCCTTCCGTATAGTAAGCAGGAGGCTGAGTTGACCCACTTGTCATTTTAAGCCCTTCTTGCATTAAACGATCTTTCGCCGTCACTAGAGGTAACGTTTGATCTTTGAGTTCACCATTTCCCTCTTCATCTTCAAATGAATTGTCGTAGACCGCCTTCCACCCCATACTTAGGATGCGTTTTCCCTTCGCTTTGAAGGTTTCCTCGCCAATTTTAGCCGATATGTTCGTTTGCTCGTATTCAAAAGCTGGTAGAAGTACCGCTAAAAAGCGCTTCACAACCAACTCGTATATTTTCCGTTCTTCTGACGTCAGGCTATTGAGCTGAACCAATTGTTCTGTCGGTATAATCGCGTGGTGGTCTGTCACTTTGGTATCATCGACAAACGATTTATTGGTCTGAATGGGCGCTTTTAATATTTGTCCAGCGAATGCACCTAATGCACCTAGGCCACACGATTTGACACGGTCTTTTATCGTCGGTATGATATCATTTGAAATAAATCTAGAATCGGTTCTCGGATACGTCAATATTTTATGTGTCTCATAGAGTTTCTGCATGATATTGAGCGTTTGCTTTGCAGAGAAACCGTAGCGTTTATTTGCTTCCCGTTGAAGCTCTGTTAAATCATATAAGCCAGGTGCAAACGTCTTTTTAAGCGACTTTTCAACCTTGTCGATCACAATCTCTTTCCCCTTGATTTTCTCAATAATTTGTTCAATTTTCACTTTGTCAAAAGATTGAGTAGATTGACTTTTCAAATCCGTCCAAGTCATGTGGATACCTTTTGCCATTACAGTCAACCCATAATAGGTTTGAGGCACAAACTTTTGAATGTCAACTTCGCGATTGGCTATCATCGCCAATGTTGGCGTCTGAACCCTACCGCAAGACAACTGCGCATTGAACTTCGTCGTGAGCGCACGTGTTGCGTTCATCCCCACATACCAGTCGGCAGCAGAGCGCGCTACAGCCGACGCAAATAGATTCTCATAACCTTTGCCATCCTTCAGTTTTGAAAAACCATCTAAAAGCGCTTTGTCCGTCACAGATGACACCCACAATCGCTTTATTGGTTTTTTGATGCCAATCTTCTCGAGTATCCATCTGGCGACGAGTTCACCTTCACGTCCAGCATCTGTGGCAATGATAATCTCATCGACATCTTTACGAAGCATCAATTGCTTGACACTGTTAAATTGCGCTCTAGTTGATGGTATCACTTCAAGCTTTAAAGGCTCCGGTAACATAGGTAGATCGTCTAGGCGCCAGTTTTGATACTTTATATCATAGGTTTCGGGGTCTGCTAAAGTCACAAGATGGCCTAATGCCCAAGTTACAATATATTTATTGCCTTCAAAAAAACCATTGCCCTTCTGATTGCAATTAAGAACGCGTGCTATATCTCGACCAACTGAAGGTTTTTCCGCCAATACGATACATTTTCCCATATGATTCTCCTTGTCTTACTCTAAATAGTTACTTTTTAATGGTACCCTATTTGGGCCAAAGAATAAAGCCTTTGCCGCCGAATTGCGCCGCACGCATAAAAAAAAGAGTGCCACCCAAAAAAGGTGAAACACTCTTTGTTAACGTTTTAATTATTGAACGCCATTTTTAATCATAAGATCCCTGTAGAGAAAGTCAGACCCACTGATGTGTTTGAACACCCAAGTGATGAGAAATTTAAGTATTTTCTTTCCATATGCGACTTGATCCTCGTCGATTGCGCGCAAATCCAGCGCCGATATTTCACTAATGAGTTTGTTGTGTTCTTCAATATGCGCTTCTTTTGACGGGTAATCATACCTGTGAAACAATGCTTCTTCAAATTGAAAGTGACTGATTGTGTACTGCGTCAACGATTCGATGATGGCTACCATTTCATCGTAGATATCTTCCCCGTTTGTGGCGTTAGTCAACAGCTCTGATAAATGACCTGTGATTTCAATCAATTTCTTATGTTGGTCGTCGATAGACTTGATGCCGAGTTCATACTGGCTTTCCCATTGAATCATAATTAGTCTCCTATCACAATTTTGATATCTTGATTATACCAAATTTAAATACACTTTGATAAACTATCTGCTTTTATAAGCAAATAAATTTCCAACGTTAATTTATATCAAAGCCCAGAAACTTTTATAGTTCTTCAACAATTGTGTGGCAACTTTGATTGTCAAATGTTAAACTAATGAAATAATCACATCCTTTCATTATCAAAATTATATTCTAAGAAGGACGCTATGTTAAAAAAACTATCTATAAGGAACAAACTCATATTGAGTATATTAATCGGCTGCTTGATTCCATTTATTGCTGGCAGTATCTATGTAAAGAACGAGATGGAAGACCTCCTTTATGAAAATAATATGGCGCAAACACAGGTTATATTACAACAGACTGCAAACCATGTAGAAGATACAATACTGAACCAAATGATAAATCTAATTTCTATGATAGCAAGAGACGACCGCATTGTAGCTATTGCACCTGATGTCAATGCCTACTTGGCTTTTAACCCAGTGACTTTCAGATCAACTGAGACGGAAAGTGAACGACAAATAACGGCTTTTTTTAAAGCGATTAAAGAGACGCACGATTTGATTTCATTCGTTTCTGTGGGTACTGAGCTAGGGGGCTATATTGAATATCCCGTGTTTAATCCCAAAGCACCCTATGATCCTAGAGTACGAGGTTGGTATGTAGGCGCCATTGATGAAGTGGATGCCATCGTTTCTGAACCATATGAAACTAAAGCAACGAGTGAACTCGTTATCAGCGTCGACAAAGCGGTTCGTTCGGAAACCCAAAAGATTGGGGTCGTAAGTTTGACGATGGGTCTTGAGAAACTCATGGGCGAGATTTCTGCTATACCCTATGGCGAAACTGGCTATATCAACATTATTAGCCCAAAAGGCATCTTCATCAACAGTCCAGAAAAATCCGAATGGTTGCTTAAATCCGTAGCCGACATCGATAGCGACTTATACAAATCAATAGACAGCTACAATGGCACCTCCTTTGAAGGCACTCTCTATGGCATTGAGAGGGTTTTTAATGTCTATATTTCACCCTCGAGTGGCTGGAAATACGTTTCCGTCATCAATAAAAGTGAAGTGTTAGGCCAATCCAAATCATTGTCCACGTTTCTTATAATCATCTTTATGGTTGCAACGATTATCATGATCCTCTTTGTGGTACTTATACTCACCTATATTACTAAGCCGATTGATTCAATGACACAAATCATCAAAAAAATGACCAACTTTGAATTTGAGGGCTTTGAATATAAAGATTTTGAGAATTTCACACACCATCAAGATGAAATCGGCGATATCGCACGTGCGCTACACGGCATGCAAAACAACTTTGTCGAACTCAAAAAAAATGTTGAGCTTATGGATGATGAAATTCAAAACATTGAGGTTGACGCCGTCGATATCCATCAGATTAGCTTGTCAAGTGATAACCCGTTCAGTGGTATTGCAAGTTCAGTCAATGGGCTCCTTCTAAAAGTGCACAGCTATATTGCTCAGATTAAGGATTTCAATACTGAAATTTCCAATAAAAACGAATTGCTTACTGCCTCTGAAGAAGAGCTGATCGCTCAACTTGATGAGATTAACCTTCAAAAGGAAAAAATTCATTTTCTTGCAGACCATGACCCACTTACGAATTTACCAAATAGACGCCGTTTTCACGAGAAATTAAATCGGGCACTTCTCTCCAAAAAAAGAGGGGCAGTTCTCATGCTAGATATGGATAACTTCAAAAGTATCAATGATACGTTGGGTCATATTTTTGGCGATAAAGTCCTTCAAATGTCCGCTGACTTATTAGCATCGTTTAGTAGCCCTTCGATTTTCATCTCGCGTTTTGGTGGCGATGAATTCTTAATGCTCTTCGAGTTTGGAGAGGAAACAAGTGAATTGGAAGCACTCATTAAAAATATCTATAGAACTTTTGATCAAATTTTCTCGATTGATGGCAATGATGTCAACGTAGACTTCAGCATGGGGCTTTCAATTTTCCCAGATGACAGCACGAACATGGAACAAATCATCATGAATGCTGACTTGGCTCTCTATGAAATAAAAAACAATGGTAAAAATGGCTATGCCTACTTTAATCAGACAATGGCAAGTCATCTAAAATACAGAATCGACGTCAAGGCCATCCTTGTTCATGCGCTTGAAAACGATGGATTTAAAATGGTCTATCAACCGCAAGTCGATTTAAAAACAGGTGAAACAACTGGGTTTGAGGCCCTCGTCAGACTTAAGCATCATAAAATTTCACCAGCTGAATTTATAAGAATAGCTGAAGAAAATGGCCTAATTATACCCATTGGTCGATTGATAACCAAATATGTCATTGAGCAAATTAGCCTTTGGCTTCAAAAGGGATATGCGCCTAAGCCTGTTTCAATTAACTTTTCAGCGCTACAAATTAATGATTACACTTATAAAAATTATTTATTTGACTTGCTTGAATCCTATCAAGTCAAACCTGAACTTATCGTTATCGAAATAACGGAACACTTTTTTCTTGAAAACAAAGAAGCTACCATTGTTTTTATGAACGATCTGAGGGCCAATGGGGTCAAAATTGCCGTTGACGACTTTGGCACGGAATATTCATCACTTAGTTATCTGGCTGTACTTCCTATTGATACCCTTAAATTTGACAGGGATTTGAATCTCACACTTCTAAATTTTCCAAATAGTGATGTCATGAAAAACCTCATCGCCTTTGTTCATAGTTTGAATATGCAAATCGTCGCTGAAGGTATTGAAGATTATGTGCACGTTCAACGCTTAATCGAAAGTGATTGTGACTGCATACAAGGGTATTACTTTAGCACACCACTTGAAGCCCATGACGTTGATAGCCATTACGATAAAATCTACAACTTGAACTAAGACGTAAAAAAGAGCTATTGCACATTTGATTGTGCAGTAGCTCTATTCTTATATCATCGACTCTTTTAGTTTCTTCTTAAGCCGCCTTTAGGTGGGGCAATTCTGTTGTTTTCAAGTCCCTTGATGCTACAAAAATACTCGAAGAAAGCATTTGAGAAGGCTTCATCTTCAGTACCCGTTTTAATTTCACAGATTTTAAGTAATATTTGAGCCGCTTGTTCATCTGAAAAATAACGATGCAAGGCACTGCCTAGTACAATTTTCTCTGGTTTGTTTGGATTGAAGTAATATTCCCAAAATTTAAGTTGCTGCGCTTCTTCTATTGTGAACGTCATTCTATATTTTGGGTTGGCTTTTACATAGCCATCACCTTTACTCGTCACCGAGTAGTTTTCGTCAATGAGGAAAACAGAAAAAATAAAGCGGTCTTCTTCCACACCATGAGGCAATTTAGTTGTCAAAATCGCCAAGCTGTTCGCGCTGATGTTTTTAAGAACCATTGATTTGCCTTTGTTCTTACCACTTTGGACGATCCCGGTGTTGACCATCCACGGATCTTCAGGCTGACCTTCATAACAAACAAATTTGTAATCTCCGGAAACTGTTTCAATTGCATCACAGTCACTATAGTTGAATTTGAAAGCAATATTACACTTATCGACGTAATTTGGTTTGTTGACTTTAGCGGATTGAATGCTCTTCAACTTCACACGATTTTCAAAATCTTTTCTATCTTTCAATTCAGAAGCTTTTACCAAATTATGCTCTTCGTTGACATGGGTTTTTAAAACCTCGTTTTCAAGCTTCAAGAAAGCTTCAAATGCGGTCGGATAGACAAATTTTTTCTCAAGGTTACCCTTTTCAAAGTTTACAGTCACATTATTGTTTTCAAATTCAACAATTTTTCCTTTCCCAAAGGCTTTATGTGTTACAATTTCTCCTACTAACTTCATCTTTTCCTCCAAATTTCTTTCGAATAAAACCTCCTGCGATGCAAGATCCTACCTCTATTGTATACTGAATTACAAAACTTATCAAATTTTATGCACACGTAACATTTATAGCCAAATTATTTTGATTGAATCCGTTTAACGATTGGCCAAGCTTCCGATAGTCGACTGATGCTTAAACCCTGCGCATCGTTTAGAGTACTGTCAAAAAAATCCAAAATAAATGTGTTTTGAATGTCCGCAAACGTCTTTCTTTCTACATCACCGGTAAATCCAATATATCGGGTCAATCTTGAATACATATAAGCCATGGTAAAATCGATATGTGTCGTTCCATCAATTTGATAGAGCTCGGTACCACTGATGCTATTATCAATAAGGGTTGTGAGATAAGCGTTATTGTAACCAGTCTCCCATTGTTGACTCCTTAAAAAAAGTGCCGGAATTTTTAAGCCCTTTTTCAATAAGCCGTCTGGAACGGGTTCGACCCATGCATCCATTCCTAACAAAGCCTTAACTCTCTCATCGGAAACTGCAACGGCAACATCAGCGCCTCCACCAGTGGAATGTCCCAACAAACCGATTTTATCAAGGTTTAAACGCGCTTTAAACTCAGGGCTATATTGGCCCTCATTGAATCTAGATAGTTGATCCAATACGAAAGTCACATCGTCTGCATAAGTCTCTACAAGTGCGCGAGCGTAGTCAAGAAAATTTTGAGTCACATTTCGATCTGGCAACGCGTCATGGTCAAGTTTCATAACCGTTCCATCCTTAAAAACGGTTATCTGCGACCCAAATGTATGGTCGATGCCAAAAACGATATAACCGTTACTCGCCAACGTTTCGGCTAAATCGGTATGTAGGTTTCTGAAACCAGTCCATCCATGGGATAAAACAACAATCGGAAATGTCTTAGCCGCCTTACTCATTTGAGCCCCTGCATAGGCATGAGATAAGACGTCTTTCGTATGGTCCAAAATGAATTTTGGCGCATTCATTTCATCGGCAAGCGCTCTTGACACAACGCGACCCTCTTCAAGCCAAGGCACTCTTTTTAAGCCTTTGGTTGAACTTGCCGGGTACCAGACCTGAACTTTGATACGTCTATCAGCCCCTACCACATCGCCATATGTCTCGATATTTCCGGTTTCTGTAAAATCATAAGTGATCGTTCCAATCTCATAATTACCAGAAGGTGTAGGCATTTCATATAGTGGAAATGCCCAAATCGCTATGCCGCTCAAAACCAAAGCAATAGCAGTCAAAACAATCAATTTTTTACGATTGTCATAAGCTGATATTTCAGGCTTTTGCTTATTGGATTTTGCTAAAACAATGGCAATCAGAGAGGACATAAATGCCATTGCGGTTAAAAAATAGATAGGCACAAACTGCCAGTTAACCGTATCATAAAGTGAATGGCTCACCATCAGTGCAAATGCAATGACAGGTAAATAGAGCCTGACTGTCTTATTTTTGAAAGGGTCTATTATGAGTACAAGAAAGTACATGAGAATCGTTATTAATAATGCATTTTCAATCCACGACATACGACGCCCTCCCCAACTATAACGATCAACCTAATAATGCTTTTACCATCTCGATCTTTTCCATAACTGTATTGGCGGTCGCTGAGCCATTTGCACCTGAAAAATAACCATCCGCCTCTTTTAGATTCATCACCATGAATCCGCTCGAACTCAATGTACTCTTTTCAAGTAAATCTATCGC
Organism: Peptostreptococcales bacterium; assembly: GCA_038246775.1. GTDB lineage: Bacteria > Bacillota > Clostridia > Peptostreptococcales > Acidaminobacteraceae > Fusibacter_C. The sequence continues at coordinate 27,410 of JBBRVO010000007.1, forward strand.
CATCGCAATCCAGTTTCGACACTGCACGTTTTGGCTTTGTTCACCGTAGTTGTTTTTAACAAAATCAAGACAAAACAACACCATATCTTTAGATGATTGATCCATAGTATCCTCCATGTAAATTTCTTCTATTTTCAAATGTTGACTTTTAACTATATTATATCTCATTTGATATTTTTAGTCACCTAAATAGGCAACTGTGAGACTAGAAAGTCTTGTCTTTCTTGATTATCAAGCCTTTTACCATTATAATGTTTCATGGAGGATAACTATGATTCGAAAATTTATCAGCTATTATAAACCACATCGTTTTTTATTTGCAATGGATATTCTCGTTGCTTTTTCTATGGCCGGTATAGACCTTTTGTTTCCAATGTTTTCAAGGGCGTTCATCAATGATTTTATCCCTAATGGGAAGATGAACCTCATCATCCAATATTCATTGGCTATTTTGGTTCTGTACATGGTTAAGATCGGCTTCAATTATTTTGTCGGTTACTGGGGGCATGTTCTCGGATCGCGCATCGAATTTGATATGCGTCGAGATTTGTTCACACATATTCAAAAACTAGAAAACTCTTTTTTTGACAACATCAAAACTGGTCAATTGATGAATCGCCTCACCGGCGATCTCAACGAAGTTACTGAACTTGCGCACCACGGACCCGAAGATTTATTTGTGTCGTTAGTCATGCTCGTCGGCAGTTTTATCCTATTGTTTCAAATCAATTGGCAACTGACGTTGATTGTGTTCTTCTTCGTCTTGTTGACGATAGTATTTTCAATTCGCATGCGCAAATCGATGATGGTCACATTTAGGAATGTTCGCGTCAAATTAGCTGACATCAACGCACAGCTAGAAAGCAGCCTTTCTGGCATTCGACTTTCAAAATCTTTTGCAAACGAGTCCTTTGAAATCGAAAAATTTCATGTAACAAATGATGCTCACCTACATTCCAAAAAAGATTCGTTTAAGGCCATCGCTGTGTACTCGGCTGGTAATAGCTTTTTTATCGATATGATGACGCTGGCTTCTATGGTTGCGGGAGGTCTCTTCGTCTACAAAGGCTATATAAATTATGGCGATCTCGTTGCATTTTTACTGTTTATTGCATTTTTTACCAAGCCAATCCGTGCGTTAATTCAGCTTACTCAGCAGTTTCAATCGGGTGCTGCTGGTTTTGAACGCTTTATCGAAATGATGAACATGGCACCTAAGATTGTGGATGCGCCACATGCAAAGACACTTTCAAATGTTCGCGGTGATATTACATTTGAAAATGTAACTTTTTCCTATGAAAAGGACAACGCTCCAGTCCTTGACCAGTTTGATTTAAAAATTCCAGCTGGTCTCACTATGGCACTTGTTGGACCTTCTGGTGTTGGAAAAACTACAATCACGCAACTGATTCCTCGGTTTTATGATATTGATTCTGGCGTCGTCTCCATAGATGGTCACAATGTGAAAGACATTGCATTGACCTCTCTACGCAGTCAAATTGGCATCGTACAACAGGATGTCTTTCTATTTCATGGATCTATACGAGATAATATTGCCTACGGCAAGCCGGATGCAAGCGATGAAGAAATCATCGAAGCAGCTAAAAAAGCGAATATCCACACCTTTATAATCGGTTTGGAGGATGGCTATAACGCCTTTGTCGGCGAACGTGGCGTGAAGTTGTCCGGCGGACAAAAACAGCGTATTGCCATTGCACGTGTCTTTCTTAAGGATCCGCCCATTCTCATCCTTGATGAAGCCACGTCCGCACTTGACAACGAAAATGAATATGCCATTCAAAAATCCATTGAAACGCTTGCTAAAGGACGTACCACACTGATCATTGCGCACCGTTTGTCGACGATTAAAAATGCTGATGAGATCCTTGTCATGACAGATTCTGGCATTTCTGAACGCGGATCACATGATGCGCTCCTTATGTCAAATGGTCTATACAGTCGTCTTTACCATGCTCAATTTAAAGGTTATATACCTGATGAATCAATAGAAACAAATGCATAAGAAATCCGATGAAGGACTCGAACGGTCGTCTTTCATCGGATTTTTTTAATAGGTGCCTATGCATGCTTTTTTCACATTTTTTTCATTTTTTATGCACTTTTTTTTCCTTTGTCTCATCGTATTTTGACTTGACGAACTTTCCGCCTTTTACAGCGGCCTTTGATGCGGCTTTCGCACCTTTTACCAATAGTATTTTGGCGAGATTAAGTTTATAAGCTGCACTATACGCTTCGTGATAAGCTATTTTTTTTAGAAGTTCTTGCTCTTTTTCCGTTTTTTTTGAAAGAGAATGTTTTATTTCTTTACCTGATTCATCATATAACTTGTTCATTTTGTCCGTCTCTTTTGACATTGCCTTCACCTCTGCCGCATAACCATTTTTCATGTGGTCGTACGCTTGATTTGGTCGTACGCTTGATTTTTTTCTTAACCATCCATTTTTAGATGGCACGATCGATGGCTTGTTTAAGTATTAATTCCACCTCTTCTGCCATCGCTTGAAGGGCTGTATTGCCTTCCATAGCAGTCGCCATAAGTGCTGTCGGTTTTGGCATTCCAATAAACGTCTCACCATGTGATTCGTAAACGGCAACTTTACAAGGTAGAAAAAAACCCATTTCTATTTGCTCTGTTAAAACATGCTGTGCTTTAATAGGATTGCATACTTCAAGAATCATAAAATGATCATCAAAGACCAAACCCTTTTCGCGCAACTTATCTTTAAAATCTAATTGCCATAAAACGCCAAACGCTACTTCTGATAGATTTAATTTAAGACTTTCAAGGGCTTCTTCAAATGTTTTATCCGTCTTTTTTTTATAGATCATGTTCATAATGGTCCTCCTATAAAAAATAATCTACTAAACAAATTACCCTATTTAATGGACTTTAAGCGAACAAGCCATTTATTGAGCAATTTTTTCTATCAACTTAATCAAATAGCTCAAAGTATAAAAATCGCGATCTATATGTGATTGAATCGTTTCGAATGCCTCAATCAGCGTTTCTTGAGAAAAAAGCGCCAATAAAATCATGACACTCACTGTATTCAACGTCTTATCTTTCGTGTCTAGTACCCGTGATTTTTTGATATATGGATTGGTCATTAACGTCTCAAAGGCCGTCATAAGGGTTACATCCATGTCAATTATAGGCATTTCTGAGTATGTTTTTATGCCTTCATCCGTCAAATTTAAATTTAGTGCTTTATCGACATCTGTCGAGACAAAAAAGGTATTGGAAAATTTTGCGCCTTTAAAATCAACACCTTCTAGTTTAACACCCTCGAAAACCGTATACTCAAATTGGGCCTCTTTAAATTGACTGTCTTTTAAGTTAGTCCCAATGAATTCTGCCCCTTTAAATGTACATGTGTTGAATAGGCACGATTTCATGTGCGCCCCTCTAAAACATGCATAATCAAAGTTTGAATTGGAGAAATCTGTGTTATAGCATTTACTTTTCTGAAGGTTTTGATACATAAAGTTCTTTTTTGTCTTATCCGCGTGGTTCAAATTTAACATTTCAATTCTCCTTATAAGGGTGACTTCCAGATACACCGTCTTCTATATTGTTTGACATTAAAAAATTTCCATTGGCTATACTTTTAAAAAAATCATTCAAGCACTTTCTTATAATAATTTTGTTCTAAGATCTTCGCTGCATAAAAGAATTTAGCGTTCACTTCATTTGAGATATGTCGGCGATAGGCACTGAGTGACTCAATATCCCTCTCTTTTGCCTGATCTGTGGGCTCAAATACACCCGTTGCAGAATTATATCGGCCCTCTTCCGTAATGAAACTTCGGTTTCCTAGAATCACAAGCGGCTCAGACTCTGAAAATATATCTCTTCCCATCATAAGTCTTGAATCGTAGTCAAGCCCAAGGAGATTTGATAATGTCGGAAGTATATCGAGGCTAGATGCTGGCGTATCTACGATTTCAGGTGTCATACCCGGTGTGTAAAGAATGAACGCATTTTTATAAAGTTCAAAGTTCTTATCTATCGGGCTACCCTTCAATTCTTCAAGTTTTTCTTGGCTCAACCCGTAAGGATAATGGTCTGCGCTAATTGCAATTAAAGTGTTGTCAAGTTTACCAGCTTTTTCGAGTTCAGATAATAAATATGCCATGGCGCGGTCCAGTTCAACTTGAGTCGCAAGATATGCCTGAGCGTCACTTGAATAAGGCAACGTTTCCACCACTTGACGATTTTTAGCCGCAATAAAATTGTCTTTAAAAGTATAAAACATATGGCCACTCACTGTCATATAATACGTGTGAAAGCGATTGGCAGTAACATACTCTGGAATAGTAACTTGCATCATTTCCAAATCAGATTCAGGCCAAGTTTTACTGATTTCCAAACCATTTCCCACACCTTTATAATCATATCCCATGTTCGGATGTGTCAAATTTCGATCATAATAAGTATACGTATGGTCGTGATAGGCACTCGTCAGATAATCCAATTTTTTCAGTTGATTGCCCAATGCAAATGGCATGGCATTGTTTCGGGAATATCGATAGCTCCAAACGCCACTTTTTGGAATCAATCCGGTGGTTGCAACATATTCGCCATCTGAGGTACTTACCCCCCATAAAGCGGTGTAAAAATTAGTAAATTGTATGCCATCGTGTGCCATTTTATATAATGTTGGTGTCACATCAGGCCTAATTGCCAAGTGAGAAAAACCCTCGGCCGTAATGAGTATCAAGTTGAAATCCTTATATTTTCCAGTATAGGCATTTTGCAATGTAGGTTCAACTGACTGAAAATAGTGATGCATATCAAGCAACGTCGCATCTGATTCGCCCTTAATAAGGGCATCAAAATCAATTGCCATACTATTAAATTTTGGTTGCAAAACGGCTGGTTCTGAAGCCATTGGTTCAGATGTTGTTTCAGTCGGCTCAGCCGCTTCACCACTTTCCATCGTGAGGTTTGGTAGTTCCACCTTTTCTTTTTCAGAAATCATTTCAAACTCAGGTGACCATCCAAAAATGACGCGTTGTGCATCTATGCGCATATACGTTAATAATCCTAGATTGTGAACCGCAAACTCTGGGTAATGCATATTATAGTATAGTGAATAGGGTGAATTTTCGCTGCGTTCTCCTATATTAACACACCCTATCGCTACAAGCTGAAATAAAGTGCAGGCAATCAGCATGTAACCCAGATGTTTCAATTTGATTTGCGTATCAAGTTGCTCAGGCAATTTCTTAATCCACGATGCTATAAACGGCAAAAACATCAAAAAAACGACCAACCGATTTTTCATCACGCCTTGCATGGCCTCTTTGAAAAATTCCATAACTTCCACAGCATTACCTGCTGAGTACACGTTATAAAAAGTTCGCATCATTTGAAAATAAACGACTTGAGAGGCAAAAATTAAGCACGTTATAAAAAGAAATACTCTATTTAATAGGCGTTTTGACTGTGCCTTTTTAAGGGTAAATACTATGCCGTTGATACTCAAGACATAAACCATACCAAACAATCCACTAAACAGCAACCCCCACTCTAGACCGTGACCATCCGTCGCTAGTCTTAAAATCGTCTCAAGGTAAAGGATGACAATCAGCCAAATGGCTATCCAACGTGAATTCATAAAGTGCTTCTCATCACTGCGTTCCAATTTCTAAAGGCTTTCAGTGTAGTAATTAAAACATAACCATGAGTCAGTAGACAGACATCTAATCTGTTTTTATAAAGTACATTATGTGCCATAAAATCTCCTTAGTGCCGTTTTATATGCCTTAATCCGTTGAATCTGAATACTGAATACGGAATACTGCTTACTTTTTTAATACTTTATTCAAGTATAACGAATTCCTCGCCATTTTAATAGTAGAATTATATACGGGTAGGCTTTATCATTGTTCTATGAAATGATAAAATAAAGAAATAATGATGACGACTAGTTATGATGATCGAAGCGTCATGGAGGTGATGGTCAATGCACAAATTGCGTCAAACGCTATATTATCTCGCCGGAAAAATATATCTATACCCTCATGAACTTGCAAAAAAAGGACCTAGACTCCTTCATGTTTCGGACACACCAAGTCTGTTTTTTCCAGAACTCGCACGGTTAATCAAACTTCTGAAACCGGATTATATCGTTCATACAGGTGATTTGGTGGACAATATAAAACTCCAGTTACAACCTGGTTCAATTCGGCATTATGAACGTGAAGTGCTCTCTCTACTCAAAATTCTCGAATCAAGTGATGCGAAATCGGTTTATATCACACTTGGCAATCATGACAGTCCCGAATATGTTAAAAAACACGCAGGTAGAATCACCGTTTTCGAATATGATGCGACATGCACAATTGAGGGCTTCACTATTTCAATGTGCCACTATGCGAACGCCTTACTCACTCACAACTCTGACTACTATCTATTTGGGCATGATTTAAATTTTAAAAGTCACGTGGATGTGAATGAGAATGGGACTCATACGTATCTCAACGGTATTTCCAATATTAACTTGATTGAATTCAGTACGCACGATGTGCATTATTTTCAATATCCATGGGGCATCGATGATGCCCGGTTGAATAAAAACTTGATAGGCATCTAAAAAAGGAGGCATCTATGGTTTCTCTGATCAGACATGGTCCACGCATTTTGTTATTTAAGACGTCTCAACCAGAAGCACTTGAACAATACTTACACGGCGTGTTTGGCGCAACTTCATTTGATATGGATACGGCATTCGAAAAATCTACCGAAGATAGTACAATTATCTATATTGCCGACGAAATAAAAGATACCATCCACTTCACATACGATCGAAATATCATGATCATCTCTGAAGCGCCCGATATCTTGCTATGCAAAATTTTCAGTTGTTCTGAACGTCATTTAATTGAAGAGGTTCGAACGGCGCCACACATACTCATTTTGAGGGCATCTGGCAACCTTGAAAATGTCATGAACCAGATTCAGAAAGATTTCGGCGGTGAACTTGGCACGTTTAAAGAAATTTTAGATAGTGGCAACGACAACACCACACTTGTTGCAATCACAGAAAAACCGCTCAATCACAGTGTTGGCTTAAATGATTTCTACCCACTCTTTTTAAAGCTGGAAGGCAATCATTTTGAACATTTTAGACAACTTCGAATGCATGGGTTACAGTATCTAAATGTCGGCATTTCCAATAAAGATTGGTACGAAATCGAGATTCGCATATTCGACCGTTACAGTGCCTATAAACTTCACTATGATCGATTGCTCGAAGTAATTGAAAGTCTTGAACTTGGGTACGTGTTAGGTGAATCTTGGTCTAAGGATTACCCTAGATTATTTATGTCTGTCGTCGTTTACCGGATTCGATTCTTTACATTAAACGAACCCTCAATTCTCAAAAATATGCTTCTTGGCATGGAATATTTGTCTGATGGAACGCGCATTGTCGATTTTGATGTTTACTATAACCAGAAAAAGCTCTATTGGACAGATCAAAGAGAAAAAAATGATCCCGCTACGCGACATCTAATGGGTCTTAAATATCGAGAGGAGATCCTTAGCAAGCTTGGACAAGACAGTATTGAAAAACTTGCGCGTCTAGAAGAAGACATCCTTAAAACGAGAACGTCTTAACGACCACTCATCACGTAGATGGCTTCTGTGACGAGCCTTGGTTCGCTCATCTGTGGAAAATAGCCACTTTTAGTTGCAACAATCAAGCTACTTTGAACGGATAATTCAAGCAGCTTTTTTTGATGCTCAAAACACTTAAAAAATCTTCCTTTTGGTAGCCACATTCTGGATATGGGATGAAATCCAGCGATGACTGTTATTGGAATTTTAGGAAAAGATGTTAGCGCATTTATTTGTGTGATGCTCGCTCCGACACAATTTATTTCGTCAAAAGGATTCCCTTTGATTGCCTTTAAATGCAACGTCTCATCCTCAATCGTAGACGCTTCAAGAAATACAATCCCGCTAATTTCTTGTGGGTAATTTGACGCGAACACATGAGCTATAAATCCACCTAACGCATGACCGACCAAAACATAGGGTGGCTGCAAGGCAACAGCCTTAAGTAATTTTCTTAAATCATCAACCCTATTGACCGCATTTTGCGGTTCTTTCAGCTCGCCGCTATTTTCTATACAGGATCTATTATAGGCAAAAACAGTCATTGAAGCATCAAATAAAGGCCATATTTTCATCCAACCTTCAAGTGGTTCGGCTGCACCGTTTATTAATATCACGGTTGGTCCTGTGCAACCCTTTATAGCGACTTCAAAAGCCTTTTCTGTATTTAGCGTTTCCTCAATGCTCACAGTTTTTTTTTCAAACTGTTTTAGCAATTTTTCTTTTTCATTAAATCGATTGGTCATGCTCATGTTTGGCTTGGTCATATCCGGTCTCTCCGTTCAATTTCATATCTTCACAAACTATTATACTGCACCTTTGCATAAAGACCCCACTTGACTAATTGAAATATATATCAAGCAGGGCCTTTAATTATGTTAATTTTGAATAATTTTCCTCAATCAATCGTCTCTTCTCTGTCCATAAGTCAAATGACAAGTTGACATAGTATTGGTCAGGGGTTTCAAATCGCAATAAGCCATCCCATAGTTTATCGGTTTCACTTTTGCTATAGTTACGTATTTCAGGAAGTGAAGGCTTATCATAAATCAATGCGCCACTTTTGACGATGTGTACCTGAAGTTTTTTAGCGGTATAATTTTTCGCTGTTTTCTTTTTCCAAGGCATGGCTTCGTCGAACAATACATACGTCTCGCCAACTGTTTCACCTTTTAACGTGAGGAGATCTGCAAAAGCCTTGCCTGTCAAGTTATCATATAGACGCCATACTTCTTTAAGCCCTGGATTGGTCACCTTGATTAAATCCTCCGAGAGTTTAATTCTCGGATCGATTTGACCATTAACTTCGACCGCAACGAGTTTATATACGCCGCCATAAACCGGCTCAGATGACGATGTCATCATGCGCTCACCAACGCCATATGAATCGATAGGTGTGCCCTGCATTTCAAGCTCTCTAATTTTATACTCATCCAACGAATTGGAAACGGTTATCATCGCATCCGTAAAACCAGCAGCATCTAGCAATTTTCTCGATTCTTGTGCGAGGTATTTTAAATCGCCACTATCGAGCCTTATGCCTTTTGATGCTGTCTGTTTCATCGTTTTAAAAACTTCGATGGAAGCCGGTACACCAGAACTTAAGACATTGTAAGTATCTACTAAAAATACAGCTTTGTCAGGGTACGCTATCGCATATTTTTCAAAAGCTAACTGGTCTTCTCCATAAAATTGAACCCAACTGTGTGCCATCGTTCCCACTACGGGAATATCAAACATTTTATGTGCCAACAAATTGGACGTTCCAACGCAACCGCTGATATACATTGCACGTGCGCCATATAGTGTTGCATCCGCACCATGTCCACGTCTAGGTCCAAAGTCGACAACTGGTTTAGCTCCAGCTGATCGAACAATTCGACTCGCCTTAGTTGCTATCAGACTTTGATGGTTAATCGTGAGCAAAAGCATCGTCTCAATCAATTGTGCTTCCAGAATGGGTGCACCGATGGTCACCACAGGTGTGTTGGGAAAGACAGGCGTACCTTCTGGAATAGCCCAAACATCTCCTGAAAATTTAAAATTGCCGAGGAATGTCAAGAACGGTTCACAAAATATCCCCATGTTGCGTAAGAGTACGATGTCCTCTTCAGAAAACTCAATGTTAAGTACATAATCAATGAATTGTTCAAGTCCCGCCGTCACGGCAAAACCACCACCATCTGGTACTTTTCTAAAAAAATAGTCGAAGTAAACGCGAACGTCCGTGTCGCCATTTACCATATACCCATTGGTCATAGTAATCTCATAAAAATCCACTAGAAGTGCTAAATTTTTTTCGTTTTTCCATAATGTTTGCTTCATAAGTCCTCCCAAGATACCATTAAACGCTTTTGTTTTACTATACATGAAATCGTCTGATTAATTCGCTTTTTACTGTCTTATCACCGAAAATGATAGTGCCCAGGAGAATCACTGCCGATAAGGCGATTGATACATAACTTGCCAATGGCCTAGTCACTAGGTCGCCAAATACTAAAAATATCGGAATGAAGCCAATTATGGTCATCGCCAGTTGATAAAATAAAAATTCTCGCAAGACCATGCGATTGATCATCATCAATATGAAGATGCCAACATTTGCCAGTATCAAAATTTGAGGAATGATATAGTTCACAGACCAGCCATCAAAACCCGTCAGACGGTCTATAAAAAAAATGAATATTGAACCTGAAATTGCTTGAACAAAAATTTTTGACGCAATATGGATGTTGTTTCTTATTGCATGATAGACGAGTGTCCAACTATATAACACAACAGCAAGGGAAATGAGTGACCAACTAATTTCATCATCGATCCAAAAATCGAGACCAATTGATAAAACAACGATCACAGCTGTTACGAAATAAAAAATGCGCTTCACTAGATTATAACTTTTGGGGCTCAAATCGAGGTTAGGGTATCTAGATACTTCAGTGGTTACCGTTTCTTTTTCGAATGGCGTATCACATAAAGGACAGCGGTCACCCACATCTAAACAGCTCACTTTACATGGGTTACAATATTTCATAATAGGCACCATTGCTTTCAATCGTAACGTTAAGGCCATCCGAAGATAGCTTTCTGAAAAAGGCTCTTTGAATACGTGTCTCTTCAAGTTGTGAAGAGATCGTTAGCACTAAATTGTTCTGATAGGCACAAATTGTACACTTCATCGGATCAACGCTAGTGGCATTCATAACGAGTTCAAAATGTGAAATTTCATCCGCCCATTTTTCTGGCATATCAATTTTACCCACATTTGAAAGTGTTGTCGTATAGGATTGAATGGTCTTCAAATGAACTAATTTGACAAAAATATTTTTGAAAAAGAGCGGGATAGCTCTCGTAAATGGATTTTTGCTAAGTGCAACTTCTTTTGAAATTTTTTCAAGCATATTTTCTTTGGTAATCAACGTGCGAAACTGTTCTTTAACGCTCGCTAAAACATCTTCAAAAGTCAGTGAATTATTCGTTTTTTTAATGACTATTGTAATATGTGAGAAAAAATTCATATTAGAAGTCGACTCAAAAAAACGTCTCAAATTAACGGGAACTGCCAGATGAATGGGTTTTTTCTTTTTATCATCTCCTTGACAGGCACTATAAATAGCCCATAAATAAACGCTCGAAATATACTCAGTGAGCGTCACATCGATGGATCGACAATATGCGAGGACCGCATCTACATCGAGAAAACCATGTAGAACACCTAATGCGTTGATTGGCAAACGCTTTCCTTTAAATTTAAAGGCGCGCGGGATGGAATCCTGAGTATGTTTCATTTTTTGGTAATACTTTTTATAACTGTCTTCTAATTCCGACTTTACTTTCATGCGTGGTGTATGTTCAGGAAGTGTTTCACCATTTACCAATTTAAGGTAATTGACCGTGAGTGCTTTTAAAAAATTTGTCGCACCCGTTCCATCCGTCATGGCGTGAAATACTTCAAGGCTTATTCTATTTTTATAATACAAAATTCGAAATAGATGATGGTGTCTGATTTTAGTGTCGACATATGAACACGGTCTCAAAGTTTCCTTTTGAATAAAAAGACGTATATTGGTCGGTTCGAAATAATACCAGAAAAAGCCGCTTCTCATTCGAAAATTAAAATTGCCAAAATTGGGTAGCGTTATATCAAGGGCTGTTTGAAGTTGCTGTGGATCAACTGGTGCTTTCATTTCAACCGCCAATCGAAACACGTTGCTAAAATTTTTATGAGATATCAGTGGAAAAACATTGGCAGCGTTGTCAAGTCGTTGCCAACTAGGCAAATGCGTTCTAGATTTCATAATAATTTGCCTCCTATCTAAAGATTTTATGCCTTATAACGCCTATAAGCAATATTTGAACGCTCTTACAACTTAATTATACCATATTGGTCTGTAGCAAGCTAATAGCTAATAAACTTTGATTAATGTACGTCATTGAGGGTAAATTTATAGTAATACACATGTAACGCAGGAGGTTTACTATGAATTCTTTAAAACTTGCAGAGAAAAGGCATTCCACAAGAGAATACAAGCAAAGAAAATTAAACGAGAAAGACCAACAGTATATCTTTGATCAATTGGAAACGCTGCCTATGATGGGGGACAACTCAAGTATCGAGTTTCGTTTCATTTCAGATGGCACTGCAGTTGCTCACCATTTAGAAGGTCTTGCTGGTTATTTTGGAAATATGATCTATGCGCCACACTATATTGCACTTCTTTGTAACGACAATATCGTTTGTCATAAAGTTACAGGCTATCTTGGTGAATGGTTCGTACTCAATGCTCTTAAGCAGGGCATAGGCACTTGTTGGATAGAGGTCCACGACAGCGAAGCCGTCAAATCGATCCTAAGAATAGATAGTGCGAAAAATGTCGCAGCGTTGATTGCCGTCGGTTACAGCAAGAAAGAACTGCAGCAATCGCAGCTCTATACTGTGACTAAAGGGGGTAGCCTATCCGTGTTAACCGATTTGGGCTATCCAAATATCAACGCCTATGAAACAAAAGCACCTATTAGCAACCGTAAATCGATCACTGAATTCGTCTATCTCAATACCTGGAACCATTCGACTACTATCGAAGAACTCGAGAGACTTGGCATCCATGAAGCCTTATTCTATATGCGCCTAGCGCCGTCTTATGAGAATCGTCAACCTTGGTTTTTTGTGATTAATAAGGATGCAATCGATCTTGTCGTTGAAAAATCTGATCATATCTCTAAGACAATCCAGGGCATTGATGCGGGTATAGCCATGCTTTACTTTGAAGTCGGACTTCACGATTCTGGAATTAAAGGCCGTTGGGAATTTTCTGATTTTCAGACTGACTATGCGATTCCTGAAACCTATAAAGCCGTCGGTCGCTACAAATATTAATGAAAGTTCTAATGCCTTCAACTTAAAATTAAAGGATGCCCTTTTTTATGGGCGTCCTTTTTTATGCTTTGATGACAAATGATTTATTGTCGATTGCACGCATTGTGGCTAATATTCCATCTAAATGGTCGTATTCATGTTGTAGCAATTCTGAAAGATCATTTTCTAACACCAACGTGTGAGGTATCCAGTTCATATCCAAATACTGGATGGTACACTTCTTATAACGCTTTACTTTAACCAACAAGTTAGGGAAACTCATACAATCATCAAGCACTTCCATCGTAGATGACGTATCAGCCATCAACACTGGATTGATCATTACAACCGGTTCGTCAATAAACATATAAATCAAGCGACTTTGAACACCTATTTGTGGTGCCGCAATCGCTCGTCCAACCCCATACTTACTTCTGAAATTGAGCAACGTATCGTGAAGGTCTTCAACGATGGCTGATAGCATTGGTAATGCGCTACGCTGAACAGGTAAACTGACTTCATATAATTTGGGGTTGCCGAGTAAGAGTATTTCTTTAATCATAAAGCACCTCACACTAATTATTTATAAACGTTCTTATCCCATCCTATACCCACACTACAAATAAATAACATCAAAATCGCCAATTCATTGTATAATAGTAGTAACCTATTTTGAAAGGCAACTATTAACCCTATGAAAACCCTAATTTACATGGATTTAAATCGAATAGACTTTGATGAGGCGCTTAAAATGCAACTTGAAATACAGGAAAAAGTTCAAGGGGGCGCATCTGATCACCTTCTTCTCTTGGAACATCCAAAAGTAATTACCATCGGTCTCAACGCCAATTTGGACAATATCCTGTTAAATGATCAGGATCTTATCGAACGCGGCTACGATGTCAAACATATCAAACGCGGTGGTGATGTCACTTACCACGGTCCTGGGCAAGTCATCGGTTACTTGATATTTAACCTGAAAAAGAACCATGGTGGCAGCATTCGATCATTTGTCAATACACTTGAGCAAGCATTGATCGATTTTCTTGCTCAGACTTATGGTATTGAATCCCACAGAGATCCAATCAATGCCGGCGTTTTTATTGGGAATGCCAAGATAGCAGCCATAGGTCTATCCGTAAGCAGAGGGGTAACGATGCATGGCTTCGCCCTCAATGCCAATACAGTGCTTTCAGATTTTTCAGTGATCGTGCCATGCGGTCTTTCTAATAGAACGGTTACGTCTATAGAAAGCGCGTTGGGCCATTCGGTTGACCTCTCACTTTTGAAGGAAAAACTCTCTCTTACCTTAATTGAAAAATTTGATTTTGAATAAAGCTTGACAGTTATCTCTAATTAGTGATATTATTTCTTTATAGATACTTACTAAAAATCTGAAGAACGATTTTTTTTATTAAAATATCACTAATTAGAGATAAAAGGAGGCACTACATGTTAAAAATAGGAATCATTGTAGGTAGCACACGTCCAGGTAGAAATTCAATTCATGTTGCAAAATGGGTAGATGGCATTGCACAAACTAGAAATGATGCACAGTTTGAACTAATAGATTTAGCAGACTACGATCTGCCTTTACTGGATGAACCAATTCCCGCATCAGCAGGCATCTACAGCAAGCCCCATACTTTAAAATGGGCCGCTAAAATTTCTGAAATGGATGGCTTCGTTTTCGTCACACCAGAATACAACCATTCAATCCCCGCCGCACTTAAAAATGCCATCGACTTTATTTATGGCGAATGGAACAATAAAGCCGCTGGTTTTGTAAGTTATGGTTCTGCAAATGGCGTTAGATCGGTCGAACAACTCAGGCAAATTATGGGTGAAATTCAAATTGCCGATGTACGTGCTCAAGTCATGCTTTCACTCTTTTCCGATTTTGAAAACTATACCCTTTTCAAACCAGATGTACGACATATTGCCAATGTGAATGCGATGCTCGATCAAGTGGTTTCATGGAGTGGTGCACTTAAATCCCTCCGATAAGTCAATCATCTAAAATGCCCGCCATCTAAAGTTCTTAAGATGGCGGGCATTTTTTATTAATTAATATCTTTAAATTCGTAGTAATCCATTGTCGATGTCACTTCAAAACCACAGCGCTTATATAGGTTCAATGCGGTCTCGTTCATCGCCTCTACTTGAAGATTCACTTTTTCAAATCCATCCGCTTTAAGCAGATCGACCGCTTTAAGCAACAACACCTTGCCAAGTCCCCTTCCCCTAAACTCCGGCAGTATCCCTAGACCGAATATAGCGCCCATATCACCCGTTTTTTGAAGGTTTACTTTACCTATGACATTGCGGTCCACTTCTGCAATATAAATCGTTAAACCGCGTTTTTCCTCTGCCTCAGGCATGACCAAAGGCGCTTGCTTGCCAAAATAGATTGTATTTTGATGTGCTATGACTTCAGCATCATCATCGGTTGCCTTTCGTAGGTTCATTTTTTCACTGTTTAAAAACGCTTCATGCTTAGCTGTATCGAGAATCATTTCATATTCAGAGTGTTCATGAACTGCGCCAATTTTATTGACGAAAGACTGACCCGCTATAGATTTTCGATCGGTCAATAAGAGCATTGGAAGTGTTGAGCGTTTGAGCCACTCCTTACTCACACAGTGGAAAAGTGCTGTGAACAAGCCATGTTTTCTAAAATCTGGTTCAACCATACCATTTACTTCCATTGTTGAGCCGCCGAAACTACAAATGCCGATGAATCCTACCAACCGATTGCCGAACCAGGCTAAAAATTCATTTTTATCCTCTGACACCTCAGTTGCTTCACGGGCACACGCCAGTTTGTAATCGAGTTCAAGCTTTAAAGACGTTCCGTCATAAGCCATACATGACTTTTCAAGCGCTGAAATCCGCTCGACCCTATCAACCGTCAGGTATTGATGCGATGTGATTTTTATTTTTTCCATTAAATCCATCATATTAGCATACTCCTTGTCATTGGATGCATGGTTCGTTTTAACGCACTTCTGGATCATAGGAAAGATGCGTATGAGTCACAGTATTTTCACTTAATTTCATGTAAAGCATGGCAAATGATGTATCTCTATACGGATTCACGAAAAACACGCCTATACCGAAGAAGAGACTACCTAAAATATACCAACCGATAAAAGAGAGATCCATTACAAAAAGATCCATCTTGTGACCTCGCGTCATCTCTGTACTCATATCCAACGCTTCTGATGTGGAAAGATCGGCATTTTCAGCCAATATATAGGAGACGAACTTGTACTGATACGCTTTTATGACGCCTGGAATGATTAGCAATAAAGTCCACAAAAAGATGGTGAGTTTTGTTGAAAAAAGAACTTTCACGATATTAAAATACGATTTGCTTTTAAAAGGAAAAGCAATGACCGATAAATCTTCATTGTTTTTTAGATATTCAATATAAAATTTTCTTGCTCCCATCTCAAGTGGTGAAAACAAGAATACGACAACTGCGATTCCAATTACTATAAACACGAGTCCAAACAATAGGATTGGCAAAAAGACAAGTGGGTTACTTGTCGTAAACCCCCAATTTTCGTGATTCACCGTATAACGAGAACCATTACCGATACCGCCAGCTGCAAGTGCTATAACCAGACTAGCCAAAAATGGCATCCAATAAGATGTTTTGAGTTTCGCTTTGGCACTTTCTTTGATTTCAGATCTTGACCACATAATAGTCTCCTTTAGTCAAACAGATAGGCGGCTTTCCAAGTGTAATAAAAGTCTTTATCACTCCAGACGGCAAGCATAGGGTAGTAAATGCCCCATTTATAAACGGAATAGTCATAAAATATCGGTTCATCATAGAGAAAATTCGTACTAAATGCTTCCGGTATAGCGGCTTGATAATAAGAATAGATATAGCTAAGGGTCACTTTCTTGCCTAAAAGAGCCGATATTTCAAGGCACCTAACCCTTGCCGCATCTGCAAGTGCACGTAATCCAGCTTTTTCAGCGTCGAAATAAGTCGTTAGGTTACTTTTTTCAAAAGTTGCATTGACTGCAAGTGACCCATCTGATTTTTCAATAACTTTATAACTGTCAAATGCGAGTACATAACCATTCAACGTATGTGTTGGGTAGGTGCTTATTAAATAATCTTCCATTTCTCCAATATTTGCAAAGGCTTTTTTAGAACCCATTGATGCACCGAACGTGTCAAACATATTTTTGTAGATTAACAAGACTTGTTCTGTCTTTGCATCACCCTTTGGCATGACACTATTGTTGTAGCCGTTAATTATTTTATAGTTTGCCGCTTTATAGATAGCAACTTTTGCATAGGCACTAATCTGTGCATCGTCTATAAATGGTATAGAAGTCGGTTTCATGGTTATATTCGAAAGTTCTAAAACTTTCACCATCATCGTCGCCATCTGTTCGCGTGTCAACAAGCTATTAGGTCCGAATTTTCCGCCTCCAATGCCTGATGTAATCCCAATCGTTGCCCCTTTAAGTGCATAGACATCCATTGTATCCGTGAAACTAATTGATGGGTTCACTTGAATTTCTTTATTGTTGAGCGACTCATAAAGTCTTACAGCTAAATAGATAAAATTTTGCCGCGATATAGCGGATTGATAATTCGAAAACGCCTCTTGCCTCAAATGACCAAAATTTGATAGTTGCTCTATCCCCTGAAGTGCATAACTTGAAGGTGTACCACTCATTGTTGCGTTTGTCCCTGCATAAGTAAAATTCGAAAATCCTATAATTATAAGTCCAATCAATAGTTTGGCGACTGTTCGCTTCATTGTTAGTTCCTCCTATACTCGATAGAATCATTATAACTCAAAATAGCTACACTTGAAAACCCCAATTTGCACATTAAAAAAAGCCCTCAACATGCGTTGAGGGCTTTAACATTTACTATCTGATGATTGTAATGTTTTCTGCTTGAGGACCTTTAGGGCCTTGAGCAACTTCGTAGCTTACTGCTTGACCTTCGTCAAGAGTTCTGTAACCGTCTGAATTGATTTGTGAAAAGTGAGCAAATACATCTTTGCCGTCTTCCCCTGTAATAAAACCAAAACCTTTGTCTGAGTTAAACCATTTTACTGTACCATTCATCATAATGTGTACCTCCTAATTTTTTTTATCATTAAATCTTTCAAAACTGACACAAGTACATTTTAAATTAGGTCGATACTTTTTTTCAAAGCACTAATTTTACTTATGTATTTCCAGTTATTGTTTTTAATTTAAACAACTACTAATGATACCGCGAATATCGCGATTTGTCAAATTTTATTTTCAAATTTGTTTAAACAATAAAAAGAAATATCAAGTTCTATACATACTATGGCTTAATATCAACCATTACACATCGCTCTATGCTTTAAAAACATACGTGTAATCGCTTTAAAATTTTTAAACGATCATTCTAATAGACCCACAACAGGTGCATTGTCCGTTAGATTTTTTGAACTATGTGGTGCTTCATTGTTCAAAACATCAGTCAAATCTTGACCTGATTTGACTTTACCTTGATGCGTTCCAGTTTTCCAAGCTTCAATTTTTGAGACATCGTACACTTTACCTTCATAGCCGACATAAACCGGGTTTCCATTTTGACCGTCATATTTTGCCAATTCCTCAAGTGTAAAAACTGGCAAATTCTCCGCGGCTATTGTCGTTTCATCGGTGGTTGTAACTGAGCTTGTAGTTTTAGATGTACACCCCCCTATAGCTAAGAGCGTTAATACTAAGATACTGAATAGAATAAGATTCCTTTTCATTTTCATTTTTTATCTCCTTTTATCCAAATGCACATTCAAGATTTTTATTTAATCGAAATTTATGATATTTAACAGGCTAAGCACACCGACGGCAAGGGCAATACCAGAAATGACATAGTAGACGATGACTGCCTTACTGTCACCAATTGACTTGCGCAAGCGTATTGCTTTCTTGCTCTCCCAAAAAAAATT
>JBBRVO010000008.1:0-46369 GCA_038246775.1 Peptostreptococcales bacterium
AACATCCTGTGGACTTAGGTACGCGATGTACGGTCTTCATGAATTCAAGGGTGAAGCAAGCTCAAAAGGAAGGGGCTACAGTTGGCGATATTTCGGCTGGTATATCCATGTCTGTTGTAAAAAACGCCCTTTTTAAAGTTATCAGAATGCGTTCCGTAGAAGATCTTGGTGATAAAATCGTCGTTCAGGGCGGTACTTTTTATAACGATGCTGTACTTAGAGCACTTGAAAAAATTTCTGGTAAAGAAGTCGTGCGTCCTGATATTGCTGGTATTATGGGGGCTTTTGGCGCTGCTTTAATCTCAAAAGAACGACACGATGACACCTACGTGACGCAGATGCTCAGTGGCGACGCCATCAACAGCTTCACGACGCAAACGGAATCAAAACATTGCTCGCTTTGTGGCAATCACTGTCAACTCACAGTCAACCATTTTTCCGATGACAGACATTACATTTCTGGCAATCGCTGTGAAAGAGGCGCTGGTGAAGTCCTCATCACAAACGATTTACCGAACTTATACGATTACAAATATAACCGGGTGTTCGATTATCCAGTTTTGTCTCGGAAAGAAGCTATAAGAGGGACGATTGGCATTCCACGCGTACTCAATATCTATGAAGACTATCCCTTTTGGGCGGCGTTTTTTACGACGCTTGGCTACCGCGTAGAACTTTCCACACGAACCTCTAGGAAAATCTATGAAATGGGCATGGAAACGATTCCGTCAGAAAGCGTTTGCTATCCAGCAAAACTCGTACACGGCCATATTGAAGATCTGATCAACCGAAAAGTGGATCGTATTTTCTATCCATGTATTCCATATAATACTAAAGAGGATCAAAATGCTAATAACCATTACAATTGTCCTGTTGTTACATCCTATCCTGAGACGATTCACACAAACATCGACCACATTAAGAACAAGAGTATATTTTACGCACATCCATTTTTACCCATCGATTCTCCTGAACGCATGAAAAAGCGGTTGTCAGAAGAGCTTAAATCTTGGGGATTGGAGAGGACTGAAATATATCGCGCTGTAGATAAAGGTTATGAGGCACTAAAAACTTATATGTCAGATGTCAGACAACAAGGCGAACTTGCTCTTGAGTATATCGAAACGCATAATATCAAAGGCATCGTTCTCGCGGGTCGTCCGTATCATATCGATCACGAGATTAACCACGGCATACCAGAACTCATCAAATCATATGGTTTTGCAGTAATTTCAGAAGATGCCATCGCACATCTTGATGATATAACCAGACCGTTACGCGTCGTCGATCAATGGGTCTACCACACAAGGTTATATGCTGCAGCTTCTTTTGTCTCAAAACAAAAGGACCTTGAGCTTGTACAACTGAATTCTTTTGGTTGCGGCCTTGATGCTGTGACTTCTGACCAAGTTAAGGAGATATTAGAACAATCCGGAAAGATTTGTACACTTTTAAAAATTGATGAGATCAACAACCTCGGTGCCATCAGGATCAGGATCCGTTCTTTAATTGCCGCTATCGGCGAACGCGATAAACGAAGTTTTGTACCTGAAATTGTACCTATTATTCAAGATCGTATCATCTTTACAGAAGCGATGAAAAAGACACATACAATCCTAGTGCCTCAAATGTCTCCAATTCATTTTCAATTTATAGAAAACGCACTTAAATCAGAAGGCTACAACATGGAAGTTTTACCTTCAATCGACACAGAGGCTATTGATGAAGGTCTCAAATACGTCAATAATGATGCGTGTTTTCCATCGATACTCGTCGTTGGTCAAATGATGAAAGCACTGAATTCAGGCAAATATGACCTCGATACGACTGCGCTTATTATCACACAGACGGGTGGTGGCTGTCGTGCGACGAATTATATCGCATTTATCAGACAGGCATTAATCAGCGCAAAAATGTCACATATTCCAGTAATAAGCCTAAACGCTTTAGGTCTTGAATCCAATCCGGGTTTCCAATTAACTAGATCCGTCATTGAAAAATTAGTACAAAGTATCCTTTATGGAGATTTGCTCATGCGCGTCTTATACAAAACGAGACCCTATGAAGACACTCCTGGTTCTGCGACTAAGCTATATGAAAAATGGGTCGACGCATGCAAGGTTTCACTTAACAACGGAGACCGTAAATCTTTCACTAAAACGGTAAAAGGCATTGTCGCCGATTTTGACGCGTTGCCACTTCTTAATATTAAAAAACCAAAAGTTGGTCTCGTAGGGGAAATTCTCGTTAAATTCCATCCGACCGCTAACAATAACATCGTTGACCTAATTGAACGAGAAGGTGCTGAGGCAGTCATGCCAGATCTTGTGGATTTCTTCGCCTACACCGCTTATAACAACGTCGTCAAGCATAAATACTTATCAGGCACACTTAAAGGACGCTTGACAAGTGAAGTCCTCATCGGCATTTTGGAGTACTACCGCAAACCGATGGTCGATGCACTTAAAGTGAGTACGCGTTTCGAAGCCCCAAAACACATCAAAGAGCTTGCAAAACTCGCTGAACCGCACCTTTCTCTCTGTAACCAATCGGGCGAAGGTTGGTTCCTAACCGCCGAAATGGTGGAGCTCATCCACAGTGGCGTCGACAACATCGTCTGTATGCAGCCATTTGCTTGTCTACCAAACCACATCACCGGTAAGGGGATGATTAAAGAATTGAAACACAGTTATCCCGCGTCTAATATCGTGGCCATCGACTATGACCCTGGCGCTAGTGAAGTTAACCAAATTAACCGAATCAAACTCATGTTGGCATCTGCCCATGAGAAAAATAGCAGTCCGACATAGTCATGCGCGTATTTATCTGATATAATTAAACTGATAAATTATGGAGGTGCAAAAATTGAGTACACATATCAACGCAAAACTCGGTGATATTGCCGACATCGTACTACTCCCAGGCGATCCGCTTAGAGCTAAATATATTGCCGAGACTTTTCTTGAAAATCCGGTTTGTTACAACCAAGTCAGAGGGATGTCTGGTTTTACTGGCACTTATAAAGGTGTTCGCGTCTCGGTTCAAGGGACAGGTATGGGTATGCCCTCGCTGTCGATATACGTCAACGAGCTACTCAGATTCTATGATGTAAAAAAACTAATTCGCGTCGGTTCATGTGGCGCTATGCAACCCCAGGTTAAAATCAGAGACATCATCTTAGCTCAAGGTGCCAGCACAACGGCGAACCTTAACAACAGACGTTTCGGAACTGTGAATTTCGCAGCAATCGCAGATTTTGACTTATTACACAGCACCTACATGACAGCCCTTGAAAAAGGTCAAAAAGTGCATGTAGGGAACATCTTATCAGAAGATAGCTTCTATGATGATTACAACAGCAATCGCAATGAAAAACTCGTCGATTACAATATATTGGCCGTCGAAATGGAAGCTGCAGAGCTATACACTTTGGCCGCTAAATATAAAGCACAAGCACTTTGCGTCTTAACCGTCAGCGATTCACTTGTCACTCAAGAAGAGACTTCAGCAGAAGAGCGTGAGCGTACTTTTGGCGATATGATCACATTAGTACTTGATACAGTCACTAATATGTAATTTCAGTTATTGAGGATGCTTAGGCATCCTTTTTTGTGTTATAATATGTCTTGAAACAAGGAAAGGGGGCGCATAAATATGGAAGAAAAAATACTTATTTTTGGTCATAAAAATCCTGATACGGATAGCGTCACATCAGCAATTGCATTATCTTACCTAAAAAATACACTCGGTCAAAATTCTGAGCCTTGTATCCTTGGCGAAATCACAAAGGAAACAGATTTTGTACTCAAGAATTTTGGCTATGAAACGCCTAGGTTAATCGACAACGTCAAGATTCAACTCAAAGACCTTGATTACGATAGAATCTTACCCCTTGAACCCTCAAATTCGATCCTAAAAGCCTATCATCATATGAATGCACACAAGATCAGAACCTTGCCGATCGTTGATCCAGAAGGCGTTCTCATTGGCATCGTCACGATGAAAGATATCGCCATGAACACCATCAACGGTGATTTTCACGCCATCCGTACGACATTCAACAACATCAGACAAGATTTAAATGCCGAGATTTTAAACTATGGACACAGTGATGTCAACGGTCATATCGTCATCACGGCGTTTCACGATAGTACTATCATCAAACAACAACGTATTGAGTCTAACTCCATAGTTATAACCGGCGATCGTTACGATTTGATTGAACACGCTATCGCAATGGATGCCCAGCTCATAATCATCACAGGCGATCTCGAAATTCCAGAGCTAATCACAGACAAAGCAAAAGTGAGCGGCGTTAATATATTGCGCACATCATACGACACGTATGCGACATCCAAATTGATCAATCAAACCAATTTTATCAATACAATTATGAATAGTGAACACCTTACTAAATTTAAGGTGGACGAATATCTTGAAAATTGCAAAGAGATTATCCAGTCTTCGAAGCATTCAAAATTTCCAATTGTTGATGATAAAGGAAAATATCTCGGCATCATTGGCCGTAGGCACTTCTTGAATCCGAGCAAGAAAAATGTCATTATTGTCGATCACAATGAATACGCACAGTCAGCTGATGGACTCGGCGAAGCGGAAGTTCTTGAGATTATAGACCACCACAAAATCGGCGATATCAATACCGCCATCCCCATTAGTTTTAGAAATATGCCAGTGGGGAGCACAAATACCATCATTTTTCAACTGTTTAAAGAATCTGGCATAGAGATTCCAAAAACTCTTGCAGGACTCATGTTGTCGGGAATTGTCTCAGATACTTTATTTTTAAAATCACCAACGACGACGTACTTTGATGAACATGCCTTATCGGAACTAAAGACGATTGCCGGCATCGATCTTCATAAATATGCCCTAGAGATGTTCAAAAGTGGTACTTCACTTGAAGGTAGAACAGAATCCGATGTATTTTACACCGATTTCAAAGAATTTATATTAGATGGCTATAAAATCGGGATTTCTCAAGTCTTTACACTGGATTTCGAAGAAATTTTAGAACAAAAGGACCATTATATCACTCTAATCAAAAGCATACACGAAGGGCGTGACCATTACTTAACCCTCATGCTCATCACCGACATTATAAAAGAGGGGTCTTACACACTTTTCGAAAGTAAGCACGACATGTTGCTGACGCTCGCTTTTGGAAAACATATCGAGCAGGGGACCTTCATAGAAAATATGGTGTCGCGTAAAAAACAAATCATACCAATGCTTATCAACGCCTTGAACGTCATCAAGTAAGGAGGATCCATGCTAAACAAGTACGACTATTATGAAAAACTAGGCGTCTCAATTGACGTTGTAAAATATGTCGAATCATGTGAAAAAAACATTTTGAACCGATTTGAACAAATAGACGACATTGCTGAATACAATCAATTGAAGGTACTCCATGCCATGCAGGCAAACCGCATTTCCGACATCCATTTTAACTGGAACACTGGCTATGGGTATGATGATATCGGAAGAGACGCTGTAGAAAATGTTTATAAAATGGTATTCAATACAGAAGATGCTATCGTCAGACCTATAATCGTCTCAGGTACACATGCTTTGACATTGATGCTCACAGGGATTTTAAGGCCAAAGTACAAACTGCTTAGCATAACCGGACGTCCCTATGATACGCTTGAAAAAGTCATCGGCTTATCGCCCTCAAATGCACTTTCCCTGATGGATATTGGCGTCATATACGATGAAATTAACCTTTTATCCGATGGGGCTTTTGATTATGACGCCATTGACTTGAAACTCAGTGATTCACCAGAGGTCGTCTATATACAGCGCTCTGCGGGATATTCATGGAGAAGGGGTTTAACTATTAACGAAATTAAAAAAGTCATAGAGACTGTTAAAAAACGTGTGCCACATTGCATCATTATGGTAGACAACTGTTACGGTGAATTTCTTGAATACCTTGAACCTACAGATGTTGGAGCGGATCTTATGGCAGGTAGCCTCATCAAAAATCCCGGCGGCGGTCTTGCGTTAAGTGGTGGGTATATCGTGGGCAATGCGCACTTGATTGAACAAGTTGCCGGACGTCTGACATCTCCAGGTATCGGCAAAGAATGTGGTTTAACTTTTGGGCAGACTCGACCGATCCTGCAAGGGCTTTTCATAGCCCCTAAAGTTGTTTCAGGCGCACTAAAAGGAGCCATCTTGTGTTCAAGTGTCTATCAATCTTTAGGTTATAAAGTCAATCCAACACCGGAAGCATCGCGTAGCGACATCATACAAGCTATAGAATTCGGAAATGCCGAAAAAGTGATTGCCTTTTGTAGAGGCATTCAATCCGCGTCGCCAATCGACAGCTTTGTAACGCCAGAACCGTGGGCAATGCCCGGTTACAGCAGCGACGTCATCATGGCAGCCGGCGCCTTCGTACAAGGCTCATCCATCGAGCTTAGCGCTGACGCACCGATTAGACCACCATTTATTGCGTATTTTCAAGGTGGGCTCACTTATGAACACTCAAAATTTGGCGTCATCAAATCATTACACGCATTGATTAAGGCTAATTTAGTATCACTATAATACTCAAAAGGAGCATTTTATGAATTATAACGAACTTGCGCTTAAGTTACATGAAAGCGCTAGAGGAAAAATCGAAGTCATCAGCAAAGTAAAACTCGAGACGCGCGAAGACCTTTCTACGGCTTATACGCCAGGCGTTGCAGAGCCCTGTCGCAAGATTGCGCAGACACCTGACGACGTTTATAAGTATACGGCAAAAGGCAATTTAGTCGCTGTCGTCTCTGATGGATCAGCAGTACTTGGACTTGGAAATATCGGTGCAAAAGCAGCGATTCCCGTCATGGAAGGTAAGGCGATTTTATTTAAGGCTTTTGCAAATGTAGACGCATTCCCAATCTGTATTGAATCTCAAGATGTGGATACTATAGTGAATACGATTGTTCAAATTGCACCCGTCTTTGGCGGCATCAATCTCGAAGATATTTCATCCCCTCGATGCGTGGAAGTGGAGAGAAAACTAAAAGAACTTTTAGATATTCCAGTGTTTCACGATGATCAGCACGGTACCGCTATCGTCGTCAGTGCAGCGCTCATGAACGCACTTAAAATTGTCGACAAACCGTTAAGCGAAATAAAAATTGTTATCAATGGTGCAGGATCTGCTGGCAATGCTATCGCTAGAATGCTCATCGACCTCGGCGCCAAACGCATCTTATCATGTGACCGAAAAGGTATTATCAGTCGAAAAGTGCTTCAGAAAAACTGGGTTCAGGATGAAATCGCATTGATAACCAATCCGGATTTCGAAGAAGGTACACTTGCAGATGCCATGGTTGGGGCTGACGTCTTTATAGGCGTATCAAGCAAAGATGCCGTCACACAAGACATGGTTAGAACCATGAACCATGATGGCATCGTCTTTGCCATGGCAAATCCAGATCCAGAAATTATGCCAAATCTTGCGCTTGAAGCAGGCGCGCGTATTGTTGGCACAGGTCGTTCCGATTTCGCTAACCAAATCAACAACGTTTTGGCTTTTCCAGGCATCTTCAGAGGCGCTCTTGATGCACGTGCTTCAGATATCAATGAGTCAATGAAGATTGCAGCCGTACACGCAATTGCCGAACTTGTTTCACCTGATGCACTCTGTGAATCCTTTATTATTCCGTCTGCACTCAATAAAGAAATCGGCGTAAAAGTGGCCGAAGCCGTCTATAAGGCCGCTGTTGAATCAGGCGTATCTAGACTATAAAGTGAATGAAAATCTTACAAATAAAAACCCTCGATGAAATTCTTTTTACGAATTTTATCGGGGGTTTTGTTTGAAAATTTGCAATTAATGGCGAGATTATTTGTTACTTTCTTTAAATCAATAATCGCCTTGTGCCATCATGGCATCGGCAATCTTTATAAATCCAGCAATATTGGCACCTGCGACAAGATTGTAACCATAACCATAGTCTTTAGCTGCTTTCTCGGCATTCTTATGAATATTAACCATAATATTTTTCAGTTTCTCATCCACCTCTTCAAAAGACCAATGATAGCGCATCGAGTTTTGACTCATCTCAAGAGCTGAAGTTGCAACGCCACCTGCGTTAGCGGCTTTAGCCGGTGCAACGAGGATACCTTCATCTAAGAAAAACTTGATGGCTTCATTGGAACACGGCATATTTGCCCCTTCACCTATGGCGGTTACACCATTGGCTACCAATATTTTAGCATGCTCAATCAGGATATCATTTTGAGTGGCGCAGGGGAGAGCGACATCACATTTAAGTGACCAAATATTGCCAAAGCCCGCTTCATAACTGGCATTAGGATGCTTTTTAAGATACGAGCTAATTCTTTCACGATTAACTTCTTTAATGTTTCTAATCTCTTCAAAGTTAATGCCAGCCTCATCTAAGATATACCCATCTGAATCAGACATGGCGATGACTTTTGCGCCAAGTTGCGTCACTTTTTGGCAGGCATATGTGGCGACATTTCCCGAACCTGAAATCACGACGCGTTTTCCCGCAAGGGTTTGTCCATTAGCCTTAAGCATTTCTTCCACGAAGTAGGTTAGGCCATATCCAGTTGCTTCTGTACGAACAAGTGAGCCGCCATATGACAGGCCTTTTCCAGTAAGCACACCGTTCTCAAAAGCCCCTGTAATGCGTCTATATTGTCCAAATAAATAACCTATCTCGCGACCACCCACGCCAATATCGCCCGCTGGTACATCTACATCGGGGCCAATATGCCTATAAAGTTCCATCATAAAACTCTGACAAAACCGCATAATTTCATCATTTGATTTGCCTTTAGGATCAAAATCAGATCCGCCTTTGCCACCGCCAATAGGGAGACCCGTCAAAGCATTCTTAAAAATTTGTTCAAATCCAAGAAACTTAATAATACCGATATAGACTGTGGGATGAAAGCGTAATCCACCTTTATAAGGACCAATAGCGCCGTTAAATTGGATTCTATAGCCGCGATTAACTTGTACATTCCCCTTATCATCAACCCAAGTTACTCTAAAAAGCAATTGTCTTTCGGGTTCACAGAGCCTCTCAAGAATATTTGCCTTAACGTATTCAGGATGTTTATGAAGCACTGGAATCAACGATTCAAAAACTTCTTCCACTGCTTGAATAAACTCTAATTGACCTTTGTTTTTTTCTTTTATCTTTTGAATAACTTCAGATACATAATCCATAGTAATCCTCCAATATAAAATGTCATTTTATGCTAAATCATGATTTTTATACCTAAATTTTGTGGGGGACAAACATTTTTTTTGTGAAGATATCACTATTTTTTTCAATGTTATTTAGTAATTACTTCATTTTACTGATACGCCTTTCAATTTGAAAAATAAAGACCGACTCGTAATTCAAGTCGATCTTTTAATAGCCTGATAATACTTACATTTTTCTGAAAACACCTTTAACTTTGCCAAGAATTTGAACGTCATCGACGTAAATAGGCGACATAGATGCATTTTCAGGCTGCAGCCTTACGCGTGTTTTTTCTTTATAGAAGGTTTTGACAGTCGCACTGTCATCGATCATAGCGACGACGATATCGCCGCTGTTTGCATCTTCTTGTTTTTTTACTAAAACCAAATCTCTGTTAAAAATGCCTGCTTCAATCATGCTGTCTCCCTTGACCTTAAGCATGAAATAAATGCCTTCATCAACAAAGTCGGAAGGAATAGGGAATGTTTCTTCTATGTTTTCTACAGCTAAAATAGGTTGTCCAGCAGTGATTTCACCGACAATCGGCACAAACCGCGTATCTCTCGCGAGTGAAATAACATTGTCACCTGGTGCATTTTCCATGTCGTAAATCTCTATGGCTCTAGGCTTTGTCGGATCTCTACGGATCATACCCAGTTCTTCAAGTCTTGTGAGGTGCGTGTGAACGGTAGAGGTCGATTTGAGTCCAACCGCTTGGCAAATTTCCCTTACCGAAGGTGGATAACCTTTTTTAGAAACTTCATCCTTTAAAAAATCTAATATCAACTGTTGTTTTTTTGAGATCGAAGCACCCATATTTACCCCCTGAAAATCGTCAATTCAACCTATAAATCGTTGTAAACCTTATAGAATAGCGAATTCAATTATTTAAAGTGATTATAACATAACCTAAAAAAAAAATCAAACATTAGTTCTGTTTTTCTCTTTACAAAGAACGCACGTTCGATTATAATGAAATTAATAGAACGTACGTTTGTAATTGATTTTTGCAAAAGGAGCTGAACTATATGAATCAAACTAAGAATTTTATGACATCAGAGCTTAAAAGACATCCTGGAACGAAAAGAAGAAAGAGATTGTATATCGTAAACCGAGTGCGCTTTGTCATCATGACCCTTTTAACTTTGATCATCATCAGCACTTTTATATCCTATATTTCGGGGATGTTTATGTCTGAAGCAACGACCAATCAAGCGCCTATCATCGTAGAAATCGTAAGAGGTGACACGCTTTGGGACATCGCATCAAAATTTAATTTCTATGAAGAAGACATCCGGGAAGTGGTTTATCGCATAAAAATAACGAACAACCTCGAAAGCAGTTCACTTCAAGTTGGTCAATCACTAGTGATTCCCATGTCCAACCATTAAGTTAAAATTATTTTTTTAACAACTATTTTTACTCTTTATCCTTAGTATCCTTTGTATTCTTATTATAGGCATCTAGCAATTCATAATTGTTGATGACATCACGTTTGGCATTCTTCTTATGCGCAGCATATAGTTGCGTCGTTGTTACATTCTCATGGTCCAGCAAATTCTGTACATCATAAATCGAAAAACCATATTGTATCAATGAAGAGGCTGCTGTTGCACGTAATTTGTGTGGACTGTAGCCTTTGTTTCTAGGGGCTTGCATAGCAATGGACGTATATTTTTTCACTAAATCTCTAATAGCTCTGATTGTAATACGCGACCCTTGAAGAGAAATAAAAAGAGGGTCATCGCTATCCGTGGATTCCTGTCTTTCAAGTTTGATATACTCACTTAAAACGGTCAGAGCAGAGTGGTTCAGTGGCATGTTAACTTCCTTACCACGTTTTCTATAAATTTTAAATTCACCTCGTGCATAGTTAAAAGAGCTCAGATTCAACTGCTGAATCTCACTAATACGAAGTCCATAGGTAGTAAATAGAACCAACATAGCTTTGTCTCTGCGTTTGGTTTTTTCCCAGTATTGCTTTTCTTTATCCGTTAAGCCCTCACCAGTATCCACAGCATGAAGCATCAATGCAACTTCTTCAATTTCAAGTCGCTTAATTGCGTCTGGTTGCGGTTTTGGTAGTTTTATTGGATTAAAACCTTCAGAAATATTTTTTTCCATTAATTGGTCTCTATAAAAAAACTTAAACATAACGCTTAAAGATGATTTTTTTCGCGCGAGTGATCTATTATGGTTTTCCATAATGTAGTCCGCATTTTCAGTTTCAACGATGTAGCGTGTGCAATAGTCGCCAATAAACAAATTAATATCCTTTGCAGTCAACTTCATAAAATCTTCTTCAGAGATATCTGAGGGTGATTCAGCAGTACCTAAATGTCGTTCATTGATCAGATAATTGCAAAAGAACAAAAGATCGCTTAGATAAGCAACACGTGAGCTCAGTGCGACGGCATTTTTTAGATACAAAAAGTAATCGAACATAAATGTTGGAAGCTGCATTTCTATATGCTGACATTTTTTAATCATATCATTTTGTTTGATGACGATATTGTCGGGTGTATCTGATTTGTTATGAATTTTTAATTTTTTAGGCGAGACACCTGTAAGGTTGGGTTGGATTGTCGTTTCGGTAGGGGAAATCAATATTTTGCGGCCCATGGTGAACTCCTTAATTTGTATTTTTCAACTATTCCCTAAATATACATTTGAGGAATAGTTGTAATTAATTATACCATATCTTTAAACCCTTGACTACCGCTTATTTTAAAGCGGTTCCTATTAATTAATCCAAAATATTATTTATATTTAATTTCTATTTAATTTGTATTTTTAATCATATGGCATCTATGTGTTTTTGTAAATTTAGAACTCAATAAAAAAACAGAACTTCTCAGTTCTGTTCAATCAATACATTCAATACCTTCAACTCATTATACGTTAACTAACGGGTTCTATCACTCAAATAACTTTATTCGCTTAAAACTATGACGCTGTACAATCGACTGGAAATTTACAAACCGATGCTTTAATCATTGAAGATATTACGAATTGGCTTCAAAGCCTTAAGCAATACCATACCTATAATATACACCGATACAAATTGGCCTACAAATACAGAACCCATCAACGCTAAAAGTCCATCACCAAAACCATATGCATATTTGAGCATGATACCAACAACGATACTGTTGATCACAATTGGCGGTATTGGTACTAACCATTCATTTTTCCGCAATCTGTACGAAAGATACGCAGCAAGCAAAGTTGCTAAACTGCCAAAAATAATATCCCAGATAATAGCACCACCTAAAATATTGGCAATTAGACAGCCAATAAAAAGTCCAGGAATTGCAGCACTTGTAAAAAATGGTAATATCGTCAGTGCTTCAGCAATTCTGAACTGAATGGGTCCAAAGCTACTAAAGCTAAATACCAACACTAAGACGACATAAAGCGCGGCAATCACTCCGGCTTTCACGAGATACCTAACATTCTTATTCATTTTTCCTCCCTAGTTTTGTTTTATGACAGGATGGTTACGAACTGTCATTTACGCTTGAACAATAAAAAGCCCCTTTTGATCGCTATTGCGCAAAGGGGTAAATTTATGATAACTCACAATGATTAACCCCTTGTTTTTTATAGTGGGACCAAGGAAACACTTTTTAAGACGTGTTTATTATAACATACCTCATAAATAAGTACACCAAAAAAACGTTTTTTGTTACTATCTTACAACTATTTACTATCCGCTAGTCATCACATAAAGCCTAAATCAACCGATCTATCTTATATCCTATTTATCATATCAATCGCGCCATATCGCTTCAAAATCAATAAGGCATCAAGTGTCAGTATGCCAGTCCATTCACGTTTCGCAATCTCCCATTCAGCATCATAAGCGCCCCATGTCCAGCTTGGTGCAAATACCCCATTGTCATTTAATTTATTGACGATAAAGTTAATATTATGGACAAGAAGTTCCTGCGGTATATCAAACAAGTCATATTCAGTCAAGGTGATAAATTTTAATGGATATGGTACGTAACCTTCCCACTGTCTGATGTCCATGTTCGCAATGTTATTGAAACCTTCGATGATTTTATCTTTAATTATCGTTTGTTCGATGTCTGACAACCTATTATACAATTTGATTATACAATAGAGTTCATGTTCTTCAAAATCATTGATAGATAGTATATAGTCAATATATGTTTTTCTTAGAGACTCAAGATCCAAGGTTTTTACAAAGGGTTCAAATTCAATTAAATAACCCAAAAGCTCTGCACTCGGATTGCCCTGCATAGGCATTGTCTCATTCTTGTATTGCCACCAAGGGGCATGCGGATAGAGATTGACCACCTTTGGAGTACTCACCCACCCTCTAATCGATTCATCATAGGTACTCTCAAGATAACGAATACTCTTTTCAATCTGTTCCAATGCGCCAATCGACTCTTTAAATGGACTCAATCGATTGAGCGCAACGGAAGTTGCCATAGCTGATGAACTCGGTAGTCTAAAATCCGGTTCCAAACCATTACCATATCCTCCATCCTTGTTCTGATACATCTGATAGGCTTTTACGATTTTTTCGGGGCATGGAGATATAAAATAGTGTCCAAAAACTAATTTTTCTAGGTAGCGTGCATTGTTTAAAATATAGCGAGAAGAAATGTCAAAAGCCGATTGGCTCAAGTTTTTCATAAAACACCTCCATGATTAATGATATTGATAATATAACCAATATTAATCTTTTCAAGCATTTTTATTAAACTTTGACAATCGGCTTATATGATCATTAAACTTTTAGCGAAACATCTTTGCCAAGACTTTGAGCGTGTGCGGCACGGATTGGTTCCACTTCAGATTTAATAAAGGCAATGACTTGTTCTGGGCTACGTCCTACATAGTCTTTCGCATCCAACAATTTATTCATATCAGACTGGCTTAAGTTGAAAATTGGATCATTTTGAAT
Source organism: Peptostreptococcales bacterium (assembly GCA_038246775.1). GTDB lineage: Bacteria > Bacillota > Clostridia > Peptostreptococcales > Acidaminobacteraceae > Fusibacter_C. The sequence goes on from JBBRVO010000008.1 coordinate 14,188, forward strand.
GCGCGTCAAAAGATCATTATCAAGTCCATCCATCTTGACGCGTTTACCCGCTTCCATTGAATGCACTCTGATGGCTTCATGAAGTACCTGTCTGTCTCCACCTTTTTTAACAGCTTCCATGATGATGTTTTCAGTGGCCATAAAAGGAAGTTCCGCTTGAACATGTTTAGCGATAACTTTTTCATACACGACCATACCTGAAGCAACATTATTTGCAATGTCCAAACACGCATCGAGTGCCAAAAATGCTTCAGAAACAGCAAGGCGTTTATTGGCACTATCATCTAAAGTTCTCTCAAACCATTGGGTTGCGGCAACGAGTTGCGGGCTTAAATTTAATGACATGATATACTTGCTGAGTGATGATATTCTCTCACTACGCATAGGATTTCTTTTGTAAGCCATAGCTGACGAACCAATCTGTTTAGATTCAAATGGTTCTTCAATCTCTTTCAAAGACTGAAGCATGCGTAAATCATTCGTCATTTTGTGCAGAGTGATAGCAATGCCGTTGATAACACCGACTATTTTTGCATCAATTTTACGCGTATACGTTTGACCGGTTACGGCTAACGATTTTTTAAAACCCATACGTGTCGCGATCATTTGATCTAGTTTTTCACATTTCTCATGGTCGCCTTCAAATAGGTTTAGGAATGACGCTTGTGTGCCCGTCGTGCCTTTGACACCGCGCATTTGAAGCTGAGACAATACAACTTCGATATCCTCATAGTCCATAACCAAATCCATCATCCAGAGCGTTGTTCTCTTTCCAACTGTCGTAAGCTGAGCGGGTTGAAAATGCGTATAACCAAGCGTTGGTATATCCTTTGTCTCCATAGCGAATATTGCTAGTTTATCAATCAATATCGCCATTTTTTCTCTTATGAGTGCGAGCCCTTCTCGCATGACGATTAGGTCTGTATTATCACCAACATAAGCACTGGTTGCACCAAGATGTATGATTGGCATCGCTTTAGGACATTGTTCACCAAAGGCATGCACATGCGCCATAACATCGTGTCTCACTTCTTTTTCTATCTGTGCCGCGCGCTGGAAATCAATATCATAAATATGCATTTTCATTTCATTGATTTGTTCATCGGTAATATTAAGCCCAAGCTCTTTTTCACATTCAGCAAGGACAATCCATAATTTTCTCCAATTTGAAAATTTATTAATTGGTGAAAAGATACGAAGCATTTCTTCACTAGAATAACGTTCAATTAATGGATTTTGATAAATTTCGTGCATGTTTTCCTCCCAAATACGAACATTTAATATGTTTTGACACATAATATACACTTTCCGTTTAATTATAAACCATTCAATCCATGATTACAAACAAAAAGAGCCTCTCAGCTCTTATTATTTATGATATAAACTCATCTAGGTTGAACCATCAATTTGATAGCCGTTCTTTCTTCACCATCAATGATAATGTCTGAAAATGCTGGAATACAAATCAAATCGATACCTGATGGAGACACAAAGCCTCTGGCGATAGCAATCGCTTTAATAGACTGGTTGATAGCACCTGCACCAACCGCTTGAATTTCTGCACTGCCATGTTCACGTATAACACCAGCTAAAGCACCTGCAACAGAGTTTGGATTTGATTTTGAAGATACTTTTAAAACTTCCATCGTTAGAACCTCCATTAATTTTGATTATGCTTTTGAATGATTAATTTAATTGCTGTACGTTCTTCACCGTTGATATCCACCGTAGTAAAGGCTGGAATAAAAACCAAGTCAATACCACTTGGTGCAACAAAGCCTCTTGCTATGGCAATAGCCTTGACAGCTTGGTTGATTGCGCCCGCGCCAACGGCTTGTATTTCAGCGTGGCCATGTTCTCTTATAATACCTGCTAAAGCGCCTGCTACTGAATTTGGATTCGAACTTGTTGCTACTTTCAATACATCCATCTCTACTACCTCCTTACTGCGATTGTTTCAAGAATAATTAGTGATTATATACCCTTCAATTATTGGAATAAACACGATTAAAATCGTTCAAAAAATTAAAAGAAGAATTCATAAATGAATTCTTCTAATTTCCGTAATAACTCTATGGATTTATTTCGCGAAATCAGTTACCCTAGATTCTCTAATCACGTTGACTTTGATTTGTCCTGGATAATCTAACTCGGCTTCAATCTTCTTACTAATCTCTCTAGCTAACAAGAACATGTCATCATCATTAACCTTATCTGGAATAACAACAACGCGAACTTCTCTACCAGCTTGTATAGCAAATGATTTTTCAACCCCATCATAACTGTTTGCAATATTTTCAAGCGCTTCTAATCGTTTGATATACGTATCTAAAGTCTCTCTTCTAGCCCCCGGTCTCGCTGCAGAAAGTGCATCTGCTGCCGTCACTAAAATTGCTTCAATAGACTCAGGTTCAAAATCACCGTGATGTGTACTCATGGCATGGATTACTTGTTTTGACTCACGATATTTTCTTAAAATCTGCATACCGAGTTCAATATGTGTCCCTTCAAGATCGTGGTCAACAGCTTTACCAATATCATGTAATAAACCTGCACGTTTTGCCACTTTTACATCCGCACCAATTTCAGCAGCCATAAGTCCAGCAAGATGCGCTACTTCGATAGAATGTTTTAAAACGTTCTGTCCGTAACTTGTTCTGTACTTTAATCGCCCTACAAGTCTGATGAGTTCAGGATGCAAATTGTGAATACCTACATCGAAAGTAGCATTTTCACCTTCTGTTTTGATGATTTGTTCCACTTCTTTTTTTGACTTTTCAACCATCTCTTCTATTCTAGCTGGATGAATACGACCGTCAATAATTAATTTTTCAAGAGCCATTCTTGCAATTTCTCTTCTAATTGGATCAAAAGATGAAAGAATAACTGCTTCAGGGGTATCATCAATAATTAAATCAACACCTGTAAGCGTTTCTAGCGCTCTAATATTACGTCCTTCTCTACCAATGATTCTTCCCTTCATTTCATCGTTAGGAAGATTTACCAATGATACGGTGCTTTCAGCAACGTAATCTGCAGCACATTTTTGAATCGCATAAGCTAAAATATCTTTAGCTTTTTTGTTCGCCTCTTCACGCGCTTTACCTTCAATGTCTTTAATAAGCAGCACAGTATCATGCTTGACTTCTTTTTCAACGTCTGCAAGCAATTGACCTTTCGCTTCTTCAATAGTCAATTCTGATATACGCTCAAGCTCTTTAATCTGTTGGTCGTATAATGCTTCTGCTTCCGCTTCCTTATCTTCAACTGTTTTTATCTTTAAAGCAATTTTATCTTCTTTTGCTTCAAGATTTAAAGCTTTTTTATCAAGAGATTCTTCTTTTTGAAGATTTCTACGCTCGAGCTTTTGGATCTCAGCACGGCGATCTTTTGTTTCTCTGTCAATCTCTTTTCTGATCTGATGCGCTTCTTCTTTAGCTTCTAAAACTTTTTCTTTCTTAACTGATTCAGCGGATTTCGACGCCTCTGCTATGATCTCTTTAGCCTTGAATTCGGCACTTAAAATTTCTTTTTCAGCTGTGCTTTTTCTAACTAGATAACCAATTCCAAACGCAATCAATCCAGCAATTAAAACAATCAGTATTACTATAAATATAGGCACGTTTATGTCGTTCACCCCCTTACGTAAATTATAAGACCAGTTCAACCAGTCTATATACAAATGCATATAAGTAAATACACTTATACAGTTTATTTTATAATTTTTACAGGTATATGTCAAGACTCCCGATAACTCGAATAACCCATAATGTCTTAATTCTATTCATTTTAATCAGCAAAATAGGTTATTTCTTCAGAATAAAAATACGCATAAAACCAATTAGGGTTTTATGCGTATAAATTTTATTCTTCGATTAATGCCGTTTTTTGTGATTCTTTCAAAGAATCCTTTTTCGACTCTTTTTTTGATTCGATTGGTGCCTCTTTTTCTTTAATTGGCTTTGCATTTGGCAAGTCTGGATTTAAATTATAGAACTTACGAACGGCATTTTCAATTTCTTGACACGCTTCTTTATTTTGAATCAAGTAGTCTTTTGCGTTTTCACGACCTTGGCCGATCTTATTACCTTCGTAGCTGTACCATGAACCCGATTTTTTTATGATATCGGCATTGGCTGCTACGTCGAGAATACTGCCTTCTTTCGAAATGCCTTCGCCATACATGATGTCAAATTCTGCTTGTTTAAATGGCGGTGCCACTTTGTTTTTAACAACTTTTACACGTGTTCGATTGCCGACGACGTCAGCATCTCTTTTGATGGAATCAATTTTTCTAACATCTAATCGAATAGATGCATAGAATTTAAGGGCATTACCGCCCGTTGTTGTTTCTGGATTGCCGAACATGACGCCAATTTTCATACGTAGTTGGTTGATAAAAATGACTGTACAATGCGACTTGTTGATGATTGCCGTAAGTTTTCTGAGTGCTTGAGACATCAAACGCGCTTGAAGTCCCATATGTGAATCCCCCATCTCGCCAGTTATTTCAGCTTTTGGCACAAGTGCCGCAACGGAGTCAATAACGACGATATCGACGGCACCACTTCTTACGAGTGCATCGACGATTTCTAGTGCTTGCTCACCCGTATCTGGTTGAGAGACGATTAACTCGTCAATATCGACGCCAATCGCTTTAGCATAGACAGGATCAAGTGCATGCTCAGCATCTATGAAAGCAGCCTGACCCCCTCTTTTTTGTACTTCTGCAATCATGTGAAGTGTAACAGTCGTCTTACCTGAAGATTCTGGTCCGTAGATCTCGACGATTCTTCCTTTTGGAATACCGCCAATACCCAGGGCAATATCCAAATCAATAGATCCGGTAGGTGTACTTTCAACATTCATTTTTGCATTTTCATCGCCCAATTTCATGATAGACCCTTTTCCGAATTGCTTTTCTATCTGTCCAAGGACATTGTCCAACGCCTTCTGTCTTTCGCTCATACGCTTACACACTCGCTTTCATTATTAGAACGTTTGTTCTGTTTTATTATATCACACTTAGTTTGATATGAAAACATTTAGTTTATTTAATTATAAATTGAAAGTTAAGAATTGTCAATATTTTACATTTTAATTAAATGATCATATAACAGCTTAAAAGCTTTGATCACGCAACGATTTTGTATGAGCTCACGGTCACCTGTGAATTTGTTTTCAAAGGTGTAGATGTCGCCGCCAATTGAAAGTCCAATATATACGAGACCAACTGGCTTTTCGATCGTGCCACCTGTTGGACCGGCAATACCTGTGATACTAATTCCCACATCGCTTCCTGTTTTTGAAACGATTCCTTTTACCATTTCAAAGCACGTTTGATGGCTTACAGCCCCAAAGGTTTGAAGCGTTTCTTGGCTGACACCTACTTCGCGTATTTTTGCTTCATTGGAATAAGTTACGATACCAACATCTACGATATCGGATGCACCAGCATGTTTAACCAGAGCACTGGTCAGTTTTCCACCTGTGCAAGACTCTACAATAGAAATCTTCAAACCAAGGGTTTTCAAAAGCTTGGTAATGACAAGATCTATGTCCTCTCCTTCTTCAGAGACGATGTAACTGCCCATGCGCGCCTTAATTTCAGTGGCGATGCGATTGACTTCTAATATATTCTCATCAGGCTCTAATCCAGACGATGTCAGACGTATCAACACTTTTCCATCTCCAGCATAGGTTGCGATCGTTGGATTTGTTTGGCCTTTAATAAGATCCATAAGCTTTTCTTCTGCAGAAGATTCACCATAGTCATACACACTTAGATAGACAGAGTGCATCTTAAGTGCGTTTGATGCTTCAAGATAATTTTTGACATATTTATCGTACAGGTAGCTTAATTCTCTAGGGGGGCCAGGTAAAATGACGATAGCTTGTTGTGTCTCTTTTAATTCAATAATACATGCAGGTGCCGTTCCCTTTTCATTGTCGAGTATGATTGCCCCTTCAGGAAAATAGGCCTGTCGGATGTTGCTCTCTGGCATGCTGCGATTGAACTTTTTAAAATGCTCTTTAATAATTGAAAAACTTCTTTGATCAAGGACCATCTCGAGTCCAAGGGCTTCTGCGATGACCTCTTTTGTAATATCATCAAGCGTCGGTCCAAGACCGCCTGTCGTGATGACGAGATCGCAAGTCTCCAGTAAATCTGCCAGTGCTTTTTTGATGCGATCAGGGTTATCTCCAATTGTATAATGGTAATATACGCCGATACCTAAATCATTTAATTGTTTACTTAAATACGTTGCATTTGTGTTGATAGTCTGCCCCATGAGGAGCTCTGTTCCGATTGCAAGAATTCCAGCTTTCATATTGCCTCCAGATTATTTCTATGATAAACGGTTCATTCTGATAGGTGATAATTTTATAGTTTTATAATTTCAATATTTTGATGTCAATACTTAAAAAACAACACAGGTTGACATAATATATTTACGTCAACCTGTTTGGCTAATCCTTCAAAACTTGCTTATTTTTTACAATATAGTCGACGCCTGATAGGATCGTAAGGACCGTTGCGAGAACGATTAATATTTGATCCATTGGCACATTTAACAAATCAAAGGGATAGTTACCAAGCAATAAAACAATCACCATCAACATTTGACTAATTGTTTTTGCTTTGCCCCACCAGCTTGCCGCGATTACTATACCTTCTGCCGCAGCGATGGCTCTGAATATGCTAACAATGAATTCTCTGGAAAGTATGATAATAACCACCCATGCATTCAATAGCCCTAGTTGAACAAAGCAAACGAGTGCAGAGGTTACTAGGAGCTTATCTGCTAGTGGGTCCATAAACTTTCCAAAGTTAGTGATTAGATTGTATTTTCTGGCGAGATACCCATCTAGAAAATCCGTGAACGCTGCTGAAGCAAACACGATTAGCGCCCATAATGAGTAGCCCTCCAGCAAAAGAAAGACAAACAATGGAATCATGATGATTCGTAAAAGTGTCAGTTTATTGGCGATATTCATTTGCATCATCCAGCACCCCTATTAAATCGTATTCTAATGCGTCCGTGATTTTTACGTTGACAAACGTACCAAATTCGATGGCTTTATCTGTATGGACGTAGACGACCCCATCGATATCCGGAGCATCAAAAGCAGATCTTCCTACGAGAATCTTACCTTCTTCCGCCACTTCTTCAATGACAACTTCAAGGACTCTGCCAATTTTTTTATATGAAAGTTCTTCAGAAATGTACATCTGTGCTTCCATAAGCGCTTCTTTGCGTAGTCTTTTCGTTTCATCATCCACTTGAAGATCAAGTTGCGCCGCCGGTGTATCGTCTTCTATTGAATACTCAAAAGCACCTAATCGATCGAATCTAACTTTTTTGATGAAATCCATGAGAATCTCAAAATCTTCATCGGTTTCACCAGGGAACCCGACGATGACTGTCGTTCGCACCACAGAAGTCGGGTCATTGGCTCTAATTTTTTCTATGACGCTCAGTATATCTTTTTGCGACGTACGTCTATTCATGCGTTTTAAAATCTTGTCGCTTGCATGTTGTACGGGGATATCAAAATAATTGACAACCTTTTGATTTGAAAAGAAACCACTGAGAAGCGTATCATCCAGAATATCAGGATATGAATAATGAACCCTAATCCATTTAAGAGACTCAATTTTTGAAAGTTCTGTAAGAAGGTCGTGAAGTTTTGGTCCATCATAGATATCCATGCCATATCGCGAGGTATCTTGCGCAATAATCATCAATTCTTTGACGCCCATTTCCGCTAAATCTCTTGCTTCTTCCACGATATCTTCCATCTTTCTCGAACGGTATCTACCTCTTAATTTCGGGATGATACAATACGTACATTTGTTGTCACAGCCTTCAGCAATTTTCAGGTACGCAAAATGCTTTGGCGTGATAAGGATTCTAGGAAGAGATTCTGGTATCTCGAAATCAACATTTTTTAGGAACACTTTATTTTCTTTACCGGCGTAAATTTCTGTAATAATGTTATTGATTTCAGGAAAGTTACTCGTTCCAACAATCGCGTCAATCTCTGGAATTTCTTCCACCAGTGATTCAGGGTAACGCTGTGATAAGCACCCAGTTACGATCAATTTTTCACAAGCGCCTGTCACCTTTAATTTAGAAAGTTCGAGTATTGCATTAATTGATTCTTCTTTTGCGTCATTGATAAAAGAACATGTGTTTACTATGACAATTTCAGCATCTGCTACATCGTCGCAAAGCTCATAATCGTCGTCTAAAATACCTAACATAATCTCGCTGTCGTTCAAATTTTTAGAACAGCCCAACGTTTCAATAAAAACTTTTTTCATATTTTCCTCACTTAATAATCTTCACGATCGCTTTCCGGATCGTTTTCTTCACTATTATATTCATTTTCATAAGCTTCTAGCCCGCTTAGTGCGCGTAATTCATCCGATGATATCAAGACTTCTCTCGGTTTACTGCCCCTTGAAGGTCCAATGATGCCGCGTTCTTCCATAGAATCCACCAATCTAGCTGCTCGATTGTAGCCGACCCTAAAGCGCCTTTGCATAAGGGATGCAGACGCTTGTCCAGATTCGACGACAAATGCAATGGCATCTTCAAGATATTCGTCAACATCGTCCATGTTCGACATGCCCATCGTTTGAACATCATCGAGAATTTCTTCATTATAATGGATTTCATGGTCTTGATTTTTAATATATGCGACAAGTGCTTCTACTTCTTCATCCGACATAAAGGCCCCTTGCGCCCGTTTGGGTTTTGAAGCGCCGATTGGGTAATAAAGCATGTCACCTTTACCAAGCAACTTTTCTGCGCCACCCATGTCGATAATCGTTCTCGAATCGATAGATGACGACACAGAGAACGCAATTCTCGAAGGAATATTGGCTTTGATAAGGCCTGTAATAACGTCTACGGATGGTCTTTGTGTTGCCACAATCAAATGGATGCCAGCTGCCCTAGCCATTTGTGCCAGACGACAGATAGCGTCTTCCACGACATTAGGTGCGACCATCATTAAATCGGCAAGCTCATCAATAATCACGACGATGTGTGGTAACATTTCTAGACCATTGATCTCCGCTTTTTTATTATAGCTCTTCATATCTCGGACAACTTGCTCCGCAAACATTTTGTATCGTCTCGTCATTTCGTTGACAGCCCAATTTAGTGCAATGGACGCTTTCTTAGGGTCCGTAACAACTGGTAATATTAAATGCGGAATGCCGTTGTAATTGCTTAACTCAACGACTTTTGGATCAATCATCAAAAATTTTACTTCATCGGGGCGCGCATTGAATAGGATACTTGAAATGATTGTATTGACGCACACTGACTTACCAGAACCGGTAGCACCCGCGATGAGTAGATGCGGCATGTTTGATAAATCACCGATGATGGCATTACCTGAAATATCCTTGCCAAGTCCAATGGTCAATTTTGATTTTGACTTTTTAAATTCTGGCGATGTGATGACTTCCCTGATGGTAACCATTGAAGTCACTTTGTTTGGTACTTCTATGCCTATGGCGACCTTGCCTGGAATTGGTGCAATTCGAACATGACTCGTTGCCAGATTTAGTGCAATATCTTCACTCAATCCGACAATTTTACTGACTTTGACACCAGGGCTCGGTTGCACTTCAAACATTGTAATCGAAGGCCCACGTTTGACGGATACGACTTTAGCATCGACGTTAAAATTGTTGAGCGTCTCTTCAAGCAACTTCGCCATTTCAATATATTCCGATTTATCTTCAGTCAGTTGTGGATTGACTTCAGCATTCAGTAATTCAAGAGGTGGCAGTTCATAGACACTAACCACTTTCTGAGTATTTTGTCTAATTTCATCATGGACGATTTGACGCGTTTGTGGATCTAGGTCAGAGTCCTTTAACTTTTCAGTTGCCCCTTTTTCCATCGCTGCCTTCGTATTGACTATTTTATCGATACTAGCTTTATCTGTAGCGCTTCTTTCATTTTTTTTGTCATTATGGTCAAAAAAGTCAATTGTGCCTCCTGATATTTTATCGGTTTCAGGCTTGAAAGGCTTAAATACAAGAGGTTTAACGGGTTCGTCTATTGTGTCTTTTAAATCTGGTAACTTACCATCTACCACTTTCAAGTTCTCTTTGCCTATATCTGTTGGCGGGTCATTGTCATATGAATCATAATCAAAGATTTTGACATCTTTTTTCTTATTTAATTTACGCATCGTCTCAAGTTCACTTAAAAAACCAGGGTCAGATTCGACATCGACATGATTGAACAAACTTTTTTTGCTCTTAACACCAGTTTCTGCGCCCCTTTTCAAGTCGAGTTTGCTTTGTACAATAGATGCTTCAATTTCGCGGTCTTGATCTTTGATCTGCTTGCGTTCACTAGACGTCTTCTTTTTAAGTTCCCATAAATCTTGCATGGAAATTTTGGTAAAAATGATAAAACCGACGAGGAATGTAACGATGATGAGTATATACGTTCCCACTAAACCAATGAGTTTGATAGTGGCAATGGATAAAACATCACCAAATACACCGCCACCCTCAAGTGTCGTACCTAAAGAATAGGCATATTGGATACCTTCTACAGTAGCGTAATTGTCGCGTAAGATAAGTTTGTCGCGTTCGATACCATCATAAGCAATCAGCGTGGTTAATAAAAGTAGTCCAACCACGATTAATAGCATCGCACTACCGATACGTAACCTAGCTGGTCTAAAATTCGGATTGAGAAATACAAAAATAACAATGAAAAATATGATGGGCAGTCCATAACCGACATATGAAAACAAACCGAGAATTACATTTGTTATGGTATGCCCAACTACCCCTACTGCTTTGGTATAAAGACTGATCATGATAAAAATCGTCACAGCGGCAAGAGAAATCATCTTGAGTTCATATTTGATTTTATAATTGCGCTCTAGTTCTATTTTCGTCGGCCTCGATGCCGCCTTATTACCAGCTGCTCTACTGCCTGTTTTACTTTGAGACGCCGATTTTGAATTGCTTTTTCGCGTAGTCGTCTTTGCCAAGTGATCACCTCATTTTTATATGCCTGTCGAACCAAATCCGCCAGTACCACGATGTGTATCTTCTACTGAATCGACTTTTTCCCAGTCGATGTATTCATATTTTGATATGATTAGCTGAGCAATTCTGTCGCCGCGTTTAATTTTAAACGCCTCTTCACTTAAATTGATCACTGGTATTTTGAGTTCACCGCGGTAATCACTGTCTATTGTGCCAACACAATTCACTAAAGTGATGCCATTTTTGATTGCCAATCCACTTCGTGCCCGAACTTGACCTTCAAAGCCAAGTGGTATTTCGACAAACAATCCAGTTGGGACAAGTTGTCTCTCCATTGGCTTCAAGAGAATCGGCATTTCATTATCCGCCAACAAATCCATCCCTGATGCCCCTAACGTTTTGTATTCTGGAAGCGGATTTTGAGAAGTGTTCACTATTTTGATTTTCATAAGATCCCCCTAAACAATTTATCTCTTTATTTTTTTGAAATCATATATTTGTGTTTTTACTAGAATTTATCAGCATGTTAATAATTATGGTTTTGTTTTCAATCCTTCGCAGAACTGTTGATAAAGTGCCTCTGTTTCTGATTTTTCAATATCGCCAACGATGGCGAGTGCTATATGGTTCGTTTCAAAACAATGATCAATCAGTGTCGTAACACCTGACATTTGGATGCCGTTAATCTTATCAAGCATATCGTCAATATTTTTATCCCGATGTGCAAATAACTCTATGCGTCCAATCATATCCATATAATTGTCACTGCCCTCCAAGTTGAGAAAAAAGCTCCCACGTAGGTGATTTTTTGCATGTTCAAGCGCTTCATCTGTAATTAAATGTTTTTTAAGCAAGTTTATCTCAGAAACGATGAGTAACATGGTCTCTTTCAGATTTTCCTTTGAAACGCCAAAAGAAATGCAAAGCGTTCCCAATGCATCGTAGAAATTGGGTTCTGAATAAATGGAGTAAGCGAGGCCTCGGTCTTCCCTGATCGTTTGAAACAATCTAGAGCTATTTGTACCTCCTAAAATGTTACTGAGCACCATCATCTCATAACTGAGTTCATGATCAAATTTTATACCTGGAAAGCTTATTGCCACCTGAATTTGTTCAAAATCTTTTTTTCTTGAGTCAAAACTCCAATTGTAAATAGGGTCTTGATTGCCTTCTATATTGGGTAAAATGCCTCTTTTGATCTTTCCAAAATAAGTGTTTACCTTTTCCAGCAAGTCCGCTTCATCGAAATTTCCGGCAATGGAAATCACCATATTGTCCGCATGGTAATAAGTGTTAAAATAGTCAATGAGTGATTGATGGGTAAAACGGTTCACAGTCGCGTTTGTGCCCAGTATTGGATAAGCCAAGGGATGACCCTTGAACGTAATTTCATTTAAAATGTCCACGACAATCTCTTCAGCAGCATCTTCATACATGTTGATTTCGTCGATAATCACAGTTTTTTCTGTTTCAATGTGCTCATCTAAAAAAGTCGCGTGCATCATCATATCTGAAAGCACATCAAGTGCAATTTCAAAGTCAATAGTGAGCGTCTTCGTGTAAAAACACGTGCATTCTTTAGCGGTATATGCGTTTATTTCACCACCGATTCCATCTATAACACTTGCAATTTCCTTTGCAGAGCGATGCGTCGTCCCTTTGAATAGCATATGCTCTATGAAATGTGAAATACCATTGTTCGTTTCATTTTCTTGTGCGGAGCCTGTTTTAACCCAGACGCCAATAGCTATTGATTTGTAGCCGTCCAATTTTTCATAGACAAGAGTCAAACCGTTGTCTAATTGCATTTTATTATGCAAATTTTCACCTCATATTTATATGCAGATAAGACACATCAAACCCTAGGTCATTTACGCGCTCGTATCTGGCCTAGGGTTATATATAAATGCTTGAAATTATCTGTCAATCATGTGACTGGTAGATTTATTTGTTTTCTTCTAAAAGCACTTTTCTAGATACGTTGATTCTGCCTTGATCATCAATTTCAATGATTTTTACAGTGACAACATCTCCAATATTGACCACATCTTCAACTTTAGCGACGCGTTTCGTATCGAGTTGTGATACATGACAAAGACCTTCTTTTCCATGACCAAGTTCGACAAATGCACCAAACTTGAGAATTCTAGTGACTTTACCTGTATAGACTTGACCGACTTCGAGGACTTTTACAATGCCTTGAATCTCTGCAAGTGCTTTTTCGCCGCCGATACCGTCGTTTGCTGTAATAAGTACAGAACCATCATCTGAAATGTCAATTTTTACATTGTAAGCGGATGTAATTCTTGTAATTACTTTACCGCCTGGTCCAATAACGTCTCTAATTTTATCAGGATTAATCTTGATTTGGAATACGCGCGGTGCATATTGTGACATCTCAGCTCTTGGCGTGCTGATTACTGCATTCATTTTTTCTAAAATGTGTAAACGGCCGATGCGTGCTTGTTCAAGTGCTTTTTCTAGCAACGATTTGTCGAGGCCATCCACTTTGATATCCATTTGAAGGGCTGTAATACCATTTTTTGTACCAGCCACTTTAAAGTCCATATCGCCGAGTGCATCTTCCATGCCTTGGATATCACTCAAGATTTCAATTTTTCCATCTTCTTGAATAAGTCCCATTGCAATACCTGCAACTGAATCTTTTATCGGAACACCAGCATCTAAAAGAGATAATGTGCTACCACAAATACTTGCTTGTGAACTTGATCCATTACAGGTTACAACTTCAGATACAAGTCGAATCGTATATGGGAAATCTGTTTCAGAAGGAATGACAGGAAGAAGTGCTCTCTCACCTAACGCACCATGACCCACTGCGCGTCTGTTGACTCTGTTCATGCCTGTTTCACCGACTGAGTACGGTGGGAAGTTATAGTGATGCATATAGCGCTTAGTCTCTTCAAGATCAAGGCCGTCAATACGTTGTGATTCACCAAGTGCGCCTAAAGTTGTAATCGTAAGTGCTTGCGTCAAACCACGTGTAAAGAGTCCAGAACCATGTGTTCTTGGCAATAAACCAATTTCACAAGAAATAGGACGAATTTCAGTAGTGGTTCTACCATCAGGTCTAATGCCTTCGTTGACGATCATCGAACGCATCGTCGTTTTTTCGATGGCTTTAAATTGCTCTTTAAAAAAGTCAGTGCTATCTGGATATGTTGGAAGGAAGTGTTCAAGCAATTCTACTTGAAGGTCTTCAAGCGCTTCGTTACGCTCGTGCTTTCCTGTAATTCTAACGAGTTTATTCATCTTAGCAGTCAAGAATTCTCTAATCTCTTCTGCAAACGTTTGATCTACTTCTGGAATTAAGACTTTGAATTTTTCTTTGCCAATTTCCGCAGAAATCTTGTTGATAAATAAGCAGATTTCTTTGATGGCGTCATGACCAAACATGATGGCACCTAATACGACCTCTTCAGGAAGTATATCAGCTCCGGCTTCTACCATAACAACTGCTTCATCCGTTCCTGCAACAACTAGATTGAGTTTTGAAACTTCTTTCTCAGCAATCGTTGGATTTAAAATGTACTGACCATCAATATAACCGACAGTCACAGCACCTGCTGGTCCGCCGAAAGGTATATCTGAGATGCCAAGTGCTATCGATGCGCCATTCATAGCAACTGTATCGGGTGTACAGTCTTGATCAACAGAAAGAACCGTAGCAACGACTTGAACTTCATTTTTCATGCCATTTGGGAATAAAGGTCTAATTGGTCTATCGATTAAACGCGATGTAAGAACGGCGCGTTCAGAAGGTCTGCCTTCTCTTTTAATAAATCCGCCAGGGATTTTACCAACTGAGTAAAGTTTTTCTTCGAATTCTACTGTTAATGGGAAAAAATCAATTCCAGCTTTTGGTTTTCTTGATGCAACTGCTGTGACGAGAACAACCGTTTCGCCGTAAGATATAAGTGCAGAACCGTTTGCGAGATTGGCCATTTTACCTACTTCTACTTTGAAAGGTCTGCCTGCAATAACTGTTTCAAATGTCTTTGTCTCTTTTAATACGTCGCCGCCTAAAGTTTGGCAACCTGATACTTGACTCATAAAGCCTCCTATTTTCATAACCACTTTACGGAATTTATCCTACTTATTTCAAGTCAGTGCTCAAATAAAGCATTCACTTCAAATAAGTAGGATTTTAAGATAAATTCCTATAAGTACAATTGATTTTAGTCTATTCTATTATACTAAAATTATAGTTAAATAGAAAGATATAATTTGAGGATGGACCTTTTTAATCCCACTCAAAAAATAAAGCCTGACAGACGTCAAGCTTTATAGTATTCGATATTATTTTCTTAAACCTAACTCGATAATAAGCGCTCTGTATTTATCAAGCTTAGTATCTTTCAAGTAGTTGAGTAAGCTTCTTCTTTGTCCAACCATTTTTAAAAGACCTCTTCTTGAATGGTGATCTTTCTTATGTGACAATAAATGCTCATTCAATTCGTTGATTCTAAATGTAAGAATTGCGATTTGAACTTCTGGAGAACCAGTGTCTGTTGGATGTGTTTTGAATTTCTCGATAACTTCGGTTTTTTTCTCTTTAGTAATCATGTGTTACCTCCTAAGATATTTTTATTTATATGCCATAAGCCTAGTAAATCGTTGGAGTCTCGAAAGACAAAGCCAATGGTAAACAACATTAGAATTATATCATTTGTTGCATAGTGTGTAAAGAACTTTAATTCAAATTGAATCTTATAAGTTAAAGTAAGCCTTGGTATTGGCAAGGTCTTTGTCCATTGCGATCATCAGTTCCTCTATGCTATTGAATTTCAGTTCATCTCTGAGGCGCTTAATAAAATGAACTTCAATGGTTTCGTCATACATGTCATGGTCAATGCCAATAATAAAGGTTTCGAGGTGAATGCCCGTCTGTTCAAACGTCGGATTATAGCCCACATTTGTGACGCTAGGGAACCATTTACCCTTCCAAATCGTTTCAGTAATATAAACGCCAGGCTTAATCGTGCTGATGTTATCTTTGATGCGTAAATTTGCGGTGGGAAAACCAAGTGTTTTGCCGACACCTTTACCTCGGACGACAAGCCCCTTAATAAAGTGTTTTCGGCCAAGATAATAATTGGCTTCTTCAATACGCCCCTCATGTAAGAGTTCTCTTATAAGCGTCGATGAAACCCTCATATCGTTTTTCATGATTGGTTCTACAATCTCACATGTGTAGCCATATTTTTCTGCAAGCGCCAACAATATATTGACATCGCCACTGGCTTTTCTACCAAAACGATAATCATGACCTACTGTCAAATGTTTCATATTTAGAATGCCAATGAGAATTTCTTTGACAAAATCCTCTGGTTCATAGACGATTTGTGTTTCGTCGAATTTGATGAGTGCTAGATAATCAACATCGATGCGTGCAAAAATCTGCACTTTCTCATCAATATCCATAATCTTTGAAGGCACGTTGTCAGGCGAGAGTATTTCTTTGGGATGATTTGAAAATGTATAGACGAAAGATTTCAAGCCTTTTTCTAGTGCAGCCATTTTCATTATGTTCAAGATTTCAGTATGTCCAATATGCAACCCATCGAAGGTGCCTAAGGCTACTGATGTCGGTTCGATATTTGCATCTATTTCTTCAAGTTCAAAAAAAATTTTCATCAATTCACCCTATTTCATCCTCTGAATCATCTCTAAGCACTTTTCTCATATACAGTCCATCGCTAGTTTGTTCAGCTATTCCCCAAAAAGTTTGATCTATATAGAATTTGTAGAGCGTCTCACTTAGCGTTTTCCTTAAAAACCTTGAAAAATCTATTGGCACACCATTTTTTACGAGTGTGTTTAGCTTTTCAGAACCTTTAATTGTCACTGATGGCATCCAACTAAGCGCATCTTCTATAGATATCAGGTGCTCTTGAACATTATCCAGTGAAAGCGCATCCAGTTTGATTGCCTGTGATAAGTCGAACGGTTCAGTCATCGTGCGTTTAAGAACGGTCATATGTGCATAACACCCGAGCTTAAGGCCTATATCATGACAAAGTGTCCGTATATAGGTCCCTTTGGAACATGTGACGTCAAATGATATTGTACGATGTCTGACTACGATGTTTTCGATACTAAATATTGTACGTTTTCTCGTTTCGCGTTCAATAACGATGCCTTGACGCGCTAAATCTACCAATTTTTCCCCGCCTATTTTTAAAGCGCTATACATTGGGGGCATTTGATCAATTTCGCCAATGAAAGAGCGAATGGTTTCGACAATTTCATTTTCTGAATAGTCAAAAGAATCACATTGTGCCATGACACTTCCCCACTGATCCTGTGTGTCAGTTTCAGACCCCAGAAGCATTTCGCATGCATATGACTTTTTACGATCCATTAGAAAATCGACGATTTTAGTCGCTCTACCAACGCATATTGGCAGTACACCTGTTGCCATTGGATCGAGTGTTCCAGTATGTCCGATTTTCTTTGTTTGAAGTTTTCGTCGCATGATTGCGACAATATCATGAGAGGTATAATCTTGTGGCTTATCAATAACCACGACACCGTTTAATTCCAAAGTTATATCGCCTCTTTTTAATTTAGCTCGGCTTGTATTGCATCGACGATGAGTGATTCAATCACTTCAATCGGCTGATCTATTTTAAAGCCCGCTGCTTTTTTGTGTCCGCCACCTTTAAATTTTAAAGCGATTTCACTCACATCAAAATCGTATTTGGAGCGCATAGATACCTTGTGCGAAATGCCATTTAAATATCTGATAAAAACCACCACTTCAACACCTTTAATATCTCGAATGAATTCTACGATGCCGTCAGTGTCATATTCATGTAAGTTTAGTTTTTCAATTAAATCTTTTGACAACTTAATCACACCGCATTTTCCGTCGCCGTAAAGTTTAAGTGTTTCAAACACCTTATTTAATAGCAGCAATTTTTCATATGTTTTATTTTGGAAAATCTCGACATTCAAACGATTAAAATCGAATCCAGTCTCCTGTAACTTCCGGCAGATGCTAAATGTTACAGGTCTTGTATTGGAGTACCTAAAACTTCCAGTATCCGTTACGATGGCTGCGTATAATGCTTCGGCGCCGACTGCATTTATAGGGCAACCGAGTTCTTCATAAAGCATAAAGACGATTTCACCAGTTGATGACGCCTCTACATCAATTAGATTGAGTGCACCATAATAGGAATTTGTCTTATGATGGTCGATATTGATGCGATACCTTCCCGATTGAAACAGTTCAATACGGTCCTCAAAGAGCTTTATTTCGCCACAATCAACGGCAATGCACGCGTCAAAAGAAATGGCTTCAACTTGTTTCGTTGTCAGACATCGCACGTCATTTTCAAATAAAAACAATAAATTTGAAGGTATACCGTCATTTAAGACGATATACCCTTTTTTACCAAAGTGTTTAACTAAGTGGTACATGCCGATGCTCGATCCGAGTGTATCACCATCTGGCATGTTGTGTGGCAGTATCAAGATGTTCTCAACTGAGTCATCCATTAAAATACGTTTCAAATCTAAAACTTGGTTCATATCTATGCCTCGTCTTCATCTGAATCAGCTATTTCATTGTCTGCATCGTCATCGTCATCGTCATCGTCATCTGCATCGTCATCCTCGTCCTCGTCTGGCTTTTCATCATGTTTGATGTCAAGCGTATTCAGGATTTCATTGATGTGCATGCCGTGTTCAATTGAATCATCCGCTTTGAAAATCGGCTCTGGTGTGAAATGCAATTTCAAATTTTTGCCAATTTCCTTGCGAATAAATCCTTTTGCGCTATTTAAGCCTTCAATATGGACATCGACGCTGTGTTTTGGATCGAAAACGCTGATGTAGATGGTCACAAAACGCAAATCATTTGTGACTTCTACATGTGTAATTGATGATAACTTAGAAACTCTTGGATCCTTTATTTCAAACATCATTATATGACTAACTATTTTTTTGATCTCTTCCGAGATTTTTTTACCTCTTGCAATAGACATGTCGACACCACCTTTTCATTAATGCGTCCAAATGGATTATCGTTTAACTTCTTCCATAACGAATGCTTCGATTTCATCAAGTTCTTTAAGATCATTGAATTTCTCTATACCAAGACCGCATTCAAAACCTTGTGCAACTTCTTTAACGTCATCTTTGAAGCGTTTAAGTGATGATAGTTTGCCTTCAAATATAACGATACCTTCTCTGATAACGCGTACTTGAGCTTTTCTTTCAACTTTGCCGGTTGTAACATAGCCGCCGGCAATAACACCTGATGGAATCTTGAAGGTCGCACGAACTTGAATTCTACCGAGAACCACTTCTTTATAAAGTGGATCTAGCATACCTTTCATCGCCGTTTCAACATCATTGATTGCATTGTAGATAATTTGGTATGTTCTAATGTCAACACCTTCTTGTTCAGCAATCGCCGTTACATTGGTAGACGGTCTGACATTGAAGCCAATGATGATTGCACTAGATGCAGATGCGAGTATAACGTCTGATTCTGAAATGGCACCGACGTCGCCTCGAATGATATTTACGCGCACTTCTTCGTTTGAAAGTTTAAGAAGAGATTGTTTGATCGCCTCAACAGAACCGACAACGTCACCTTTAATGATGATGTTAAGTTCTTTCATTGCGCCATCTTTAATACGTGAGAAGATATCTTCAAGTGTGACACCAGGATTTTTATTGAGCATTTTTTCTCTATATGCGATTGCATGGCGGTCTGCTATGATGCGCGCTGTTTTTTCATCAGGCGTGACATAGATTTTTTCACCAGCTTGTGGAATTTCACTTAAACCATCGATTTCCACAGTTGAGGAAGGGCCGATATGTTTGACTTTCTTACCTTTGTCATTGTAAAGCGCCTTGACTTTACCGTACGCAATACCAGTAACAACAGGATCGCCAACAGCCATTTGACCTTTTTCAAGGATAACTGTGATAACCGTACCACGACCTTTTACAACTTTGGCTTCGATAACCGTACCGATACCTGGTCGATTTGGATTGGCTTTGAGCTCTAATACCTCAGAAACTAAAAGAACCATCTCTAATAACTTGTCAAGACCTTCGCCTGTTTTAGCTGAAACTGGTACTGCGATAACATCGCCGCCCCACTCTTCAATTAAAACGCCACGGTCTGACAATTCTTGCTTCACTTTGTCTGGATTTGCACCGGGCTTATCCATTTTGTTAATGGCAACAATGATTGGTACACCAGCTGCCTTACTATGGTCAATTGCTTCAATCGTTTGTGGCATGACGCCGTCATCTGCTGCTACAACTAAAATGGCAATATCCGTCACCTTGGCGCCACGTGCTCTAAGCGATGTGAACGCCTCGTGCCCCGGTGTATCAAGGAATAGTATTTTTTCGCCATTGTGAACGATCTCCGATGCGCCAATATGTTGCGTGATACCACCCGCTTCACCACTAGCAACACCTGTATTTCTGATGGCATCAAGAAGTGACGTCTTACCGTGGTCAACGTGACCCATAACCGTAACCACTGGTGCTCTTTTTTTGAGGTCCTTCGCATCATCAGGAGAGTCGAGTTCAAACATCTGGAATTGATTTTCTTCAACGACATCTTCAACTTCAAGCTCAATATCATAATCAAGTGCAACAAGTGCTGCACTCTCAAAATCGATAATTTTGTTGAGAGTTGCCATATTTCCATTGGTCATCAATTTTACGATGATCTCATTCGGTGATTTATTAATCATTTCAGCAAACTCTTTAACCGTCATCTCAGAAGGGACATAAACTTTTTCTTTTAGTAGGATTTCATTGAATTTTTCTGATTTTTCTTTTTCTGTCTTCTCTTTATAGAGTCCGCTCTTTTGCTTAACTTTTTTATCGAAGTTAAAGTTTCTTCTAGGCGTAACTTCACTGACTGTGATTTCACCCTTTAAGAGTTTTTTAGCTTTTTTTGATTTTGATTCGAGTTTGTCTGTATCAAAAGTCGTTACAACTTTCTTTTTATTTTGATTTTTCTTCTTAGGTGTCTTTTCCTGAATTTCAGAAGCAAAAGTTGTTTTGCCATCTGCTTTTTTACCACCAGGACCACTTGAATCTTTATCTTTATTAAATCCTCCGCTATAACCGCCGCCAGCTGGTCTATTGTAGCCGCCTTGTCCTGGAGGTCTGTTATATCCGCCACCTTGTCCTGCAGGACGGTTGCCTTTATAGCCGCCTTCACTGCTGTACACTGGTTTTCCATCTGGACCTACTGGTCTAGGTGGTCTGTTTGGATCATATGGTCTTTTTTCATACGGCGGTCTGTTTGGATCATATGGTCTTTTTTCGTACGCCGGTTTGTTTGGATCATACGGCTTTTTCTCGTATGGTGGTCTGTTTGGATCATATGGTCTTTTTTCGTACGCCGGTTTGTTTGGATCATACGGTTTTTTCTCATACGGTGGTCTGTTTGGATCGTATGGTCTTTTTTCATACGCCGGTTTATTTGGATCATAAGGTTTTTTCTCGTACGGCGGTCTATTTGGGTCATATGGTCTTTTTTCATAAGCTGGTTTGTTCGGGTCATACGGTTTTTTCTCGTAAGGTGGTCTTGTGCCATCACCTTGAGGTCTTGATGGACGATTTGGATCATATGGTCTACGCTCATTAGATCTGTAATCCACCACAGGCTTATTTTCTACCGGTGTTTGCGCTTGATCTGCCATAGCTATTGTTGCAGGCGTCACAGGTGTAGCCACACTATCTGCTGGTTTTGTTTCTAATGGTTTTTTATAGTCGCCTTGAACTGGTTTTTGATAGCCTGCATTAGATGGTCTTCTATCGGTTGCTTGTCGGTTATCTGTTGAAACCGGTCTGTCCGCAGATGGTCGTCCGTCAAACGTAGCAGGTCTATTGTTATTATAAGGTTTATTTCTATTGTCATAACCTTTGTTCTGAGCGCGACGACTTTCTTCTTCACGAATCTCTTTTGTACGATCATAAATGATCTTATGGTGTTTCTCACCAGCGGGTTTTGCTTCTCCAGCTGGTTTAGATTCTCCTGTTGGAGCACCTTCGATGATAGGTTTGCTTTCAGCAGCAGGTTTGCTTTCAGAAACAGGTTTGCTTTCAGCAGCAGGTTTGCTTTCAGAAACTGGCGCAGTCGCTTTTTTCTCAGAAACAGTTTTCGGAGCTGTTACAGGTTTCTGTACAGTCGCTTTTGGTTCAGAAGCAGATTTCTCTGCTGATTTACTTACAGTTTTGTTTTCAGTACCCTCTGGAGCATTCTTCATAAATCTTCCTTTTAATTGTTTTATTTCCTGGTCATCCAACGCACTCATATGATTTTTAACATCATAACCAAGCGAGTTGGCAGAATCTATTAAGTCTTTTGTAGGAACGTGTAACTCTTTTGCTAGTTCATGGATTCGGGTTTTAGACATTGCGTCACCTCCGGTTATAGAGCGTCAATTTTTTCAATTAATGCCCGTGAAAATTTTTTATTCGTTATGCCGAATAATCCATAGCCAGCTTTGCCAATAGCATTTGACAAAG
Source organism: Peptostreptococcales bacterium (assembly GCA_038246775.1). GTDB lineage: Bacteria > Bacillota > Clostridia > Peptostreptococcales > Acidaminobacteraceae > Fusibacter_C. The sequence goes on from JBBRVO010000008.1 coordinate 36,767, forward strand.
CCTCCTTATTTGAAATAATTCTATATGCAGCACCTTCGGATTCACATAACCTCACCATTTTAGCTATCGTCGATTCATTCATATCCACAGCTATGATCAGTAAAGAAACTTTTTTGCTCTTAATTCCTTGTTCGCAAAGGGTTGCACCCGGTACCAATTGGCCGGCTTTCCTCGCGAATCCCAAAAGTGATAAAACATTATTCATGATCATCTAACCTTTCCTTCAACTTTTCGAACACATCGTCTTCGATCTTAGTTTCAAGTGCACGGTTGAAGGCGTTTTTCTTGATAGCTGTGTCAAAGCATTTCTTGTCTTTACAGACGTATGCACCGCGTCCATTCGCTTTGCCTGTAAAATCAACAAAAACTTCGTTTTCTTTATTTTTTACGACCCTGATCAATTCTTTCTTTGGCTTTTGTTCGTTACAACCAATACATTTTCTCATGGGTAATTTTTTCATAATTATTCTTCATCTCCATAGACATCTTCATACTCGCCAATTTCTCTTAAATAGGCTTTATACTGCGTTTCATTTTTAATGTCAATTTTCCAACCCGTAAGTTTTGCAGCAAGTCTCGCATTTTGTCCTTCTTTACCGATTGCAAGAGACAATTGATAATCTGGCACGATGACCAGTGCCGAGTTGTCCTCTTCGTCGACTTCAACTCTCATGACTTTTGATGGGCTTAATGCGTTGGAAATCAAAATAGCTGGGTTCTCATTCCATTCGATAACGTCTATTTTTTCACCTTGAAGTTCTTCGACGATATTTTGAACACGATGTCCCTTTTGTCCAACACATGCGCCTACAGGATCGAGATCCGGGTTTTGAGAATAAACAGCTATTTTAGTTCTGGAACCAGGCTCACGAGAGATACTTTTGATTTCGACTTCACCATCGTAAATTTCAGGTACTTCTAGCTCAAATAATCGCTTCACTAAAGCTGGATGCGTTCTTGATACGAATATTTGCGGTCCTTTTGTCGAATTTTTCACTTCCGTGATGACGGTTTTAATACGTGCACCTTGAATGTATTCTTCATTTGGAATTTGCTCATTTGGATTCATGAGCGCTTCAGTGCGTCCAAGACTAATGTAAACAATCCCTTTTGATACGCGGTGAATAACGCCATTGACGATTTCACTTTCACGGCTGGAATATTCGTCGTAGATCACGCCGCGTTCAGCTTCTCTAATCTTCTGAACAACCACTTGTTTAGCGGACTGTGCAGCGATTCTGCCAAAATCTCTGGGTGTGACTTTTTCTCTAACGATATCGCCATTTTCAAATTCAGGATCGATTTTTTTTGCCTCTTCAGTTGAAATTTGAGTGATTTCGTCAATAACTTCATCCGCGACAACTCTTACAGAGTAAACATTAATGTCACCTGTATTTCTATTGAGTTGAACCTCAGCATTGTGCGTCGCGCCAAAATTGTTCTTGTATGCTTTAACCACGGCATCTTCAATGACGTCGAAAAGCATTTCAAGCGAAAGTCCCTTCTCTTTTTCCAATTGTTCAAGTGCAAGTAATAATTCTGTTTTCACCGTTATCCCTCCTATTCGAAATCGACGACGAGCTTCGTCACCGATACTTTGCTTTTTGGTATTTCTACTTTGCCCATATGATCGTTTTCTATGACTATGTGATCATCAATCAAACCTATGAGCGTTCCAGTTAGTGCCTTTTGTCCTTCAAAAGTGTGGAACAACTTAAGTTGCACCATTTGACCTTTGAATTTTTCAAACTCGCTCTCTTTTTTGAGAACGCGTTCAACACCTGGCGATGTCACTTCAAGGAAATACTGCTCTTCAATTGGATCAAGTGAATCCATCTTTTGATTTAAGAATTGACTAACCAGTGAACAATCATCTAATGTAACGGGTTCATCTTTATCAATCGTTACTCTTAAATAACGGTAAGGGCCTTCTTTTACAAATTCCACATCAACAATTTCCATGTTATGCGTTTTAACAAACGGTGTTAAAATTTCTTCTACAACATCTACAACTCTCTTCTTTTTCATAATGTGCACCTGCTTTCTAAATCGAATATGTACTCTATATTGTACTTTTGAGGAAATTGCATAATTCCAAATAGCATGAATTTCATTTATCAAAACGGCTTGATTGAGCCATTGTCAAATTCGATAAACGGAATTTTGCAACTTAAAAGGTAATTATGCAGTTTCCATAATTAAGTCCTACTCAATAACAAAGAGTGGGAATTCCCCACTCTTGCCGTCAAAAATCTATTTACTGCTTTATTATAGCATAAAACGGGCTGTTATGCAAACGAGAATAAAGACAATTGATTATCTTCAGGCATGTCTTCAAAGCAGCCGTGAACCTTCATCGCCTCGATTACCGTTTTGGAAACCTTCGTCAATCTTTGGAAATCTTCGACAGATAAAAACTCTTGATGTTCATCGCGAATTGCAGCAATACTAACGGATGCAGTTGCGCCCACACCTTGAAGTGCCAAAAATGGTGGCAAAATTTTTCCACCCACGATTTTGAATTGCTCAGAATCGGACTGATTGAGATTTACGCGCATAAATCCGAAACCTCTGCTGTACATTTCATCAGCGATTTCTAAAATGCCTTGAAGATCGATTTCTTTCTTCGTCGGCTTTTCTATGCCATCAATTTCTTTCATTTTTGACCGTATCGCTTCCGTTCCCTTGCAGATGAGCTCTGCGTCAAAATCGTCAACTTTCGTGGTGAAATAGGTCGCATAAAATGCGAGTGGCTGATGTACTTTGAAATAGGCGATGCGCACAGACATCATAACATAAGCAACTGCATGTGCCTTAGGAAACATGTATTGTATGGTTTGACATGAGTTAATGTACCAATCTGGCACTTTGTTTTCCTTCATGACCTTAATTTCATCTTCTTTAAGACCTTTACCCTTACGAACGTTCTCCATAATCTTAAAAGACGTAAGCGGTTCAAGTTGCATATGAATCAAGTAGTTCATGATATCGTCACGCGTTGCGATAACTTCCTTGATGGTAACTATTTTGTTTCTAACCAAATCCTGTGCATTGTTAACCCATACGTCCGTTCCATGAGAAAGCCCTGATATACGTACTAGGTCTGAAAACGTCGCAGGATTTGTATCGCGTAGCATCTGTCTGACGAACTTTGTGCCAAATTCAGGAATACCTAAACTGCCGATATTGAGGTTATAACTTGGGTCTTTGATGCCTAAAGGGTCAGCCGATGTGAAAATTTTCATCGTAGCAGGATCATCAAGTGGAATATCTAAAACGTTAAGTCCTGTCAATTCTTCTAAATACTTAATGATCGTCGGAACGTCGTGTCCGAGTATATCTAGCTTCAATAAGCGACCACTGATCGAATGGTAATCAAAATGTGTTGTGATAACATCCGAATTTACATCGTTTGCAGGATATTGAATCGGGCAAAATTCGTGAATATCTCTATCCGCGGGGACGACCATAATGCCACCTGGATGCTGTCCTGACGTTCTTTTTACGCCCGTTAACCCTTGCGATAGCCTTTCGATTTCATAGCGATGAATGTCTATTTCGCGCTCTTCAAAGTACTTTCTGACATAGCCATAAGCCGTCTTGTCTGCGATGGTACCAATCGTACCCGCCTTGAACGTCTTACCTTTTCCAAATAGCACTTCACAGTACTTGTGGGCATTGGCCTGGTAGACGCCTGCAAAGTTAAGGTCGATATCTGGCTCTTTATCACCGTCGAAACCTAGGAACGTCTCAAACGGGATATCATACCCTTCTTTTGTTAGCTTGATGCCACAAACCGGACAAATTTTATCTGGCATATCTACACCTGCGCCATATTTGCCATCTGTGAAAAATTCAGAATGTTTACAATGCTTACAGATATAATGTGGTGGCAGCGGATTGACTTCTGTTATATCGCTCATCGTTGCAGCAAATGAAGACCCTACCGAACCCCTTGAACCAACAAGATATCCATCTTCAAGTGACTTTGTAACAAGTTTTTGAGCGATAATATACATGACGGCATAGCCGTTTCCTATAATTGAGTTAAGTTCCCTTAATAGACGTTTTTCTACAATTTCTGGAAGGGGCACGCCGTAAATACGCTCCGCCTTTGTCATACACATGTTTCTAAAATCGTCATCTGCACCTTCAATGACCGGTGGAAAAGTGCCTTTTGGAACAGGTCGCACCATCTCGCACATATCTGCGATGCGTCTTGGATTGTCTATGACAAGCTCTTTTGTACGATCGCCAAGATAATCAAATGCCTGCATCATCTCGTCCGTTGTTCTAAAATATAGGGGCGCTTGATTGTCCGCATCGCTAAATCCATTTCCAGCCATGAGGATGCGTCTATAGACTTCATCTTCGGGATTTAGAAAATGGACATCAGCAGTTGCAACCACCAATTTCCCAAGTTGATCACCTATTCCAAGGATTCTCTTATTGACAGTTTTGATTTCCTCGATGCTTTTAATCTTACCACTATCGAGCATAAATGCATTGTTATCGACGGGTTGAATTTCTAGGTAATCGTAGAAATCGGCAATTTCAAATATACGTTCTTCAGTTCTATTGCTCATAATTGCTTTATAAAGCTCTCCTGCTTCGCAAGCACTGCCAAGTAGTAACCCCTCACGCTTATTTCTTAAAAGACTTTTGGGAATCCTTGGCTTTCTATAATATGAGTTGATATTCGAATGTGAGACAATCTCGTACAAATTTCTCAGACCCGCTTGCGTCTGAGTTAATATGATGACGTGGAACATCTCAAGTTGACTAAAATCGTAATTGGCGATGGCATAGCGATTGATCGCTTCAAGCGTCAAAACGTCTTTTTCTTTTAAAAAACCAATAAAATGAATGAAAACTCGCGCCGTTGCTTCAGCATCTGCTACAGCACGATGATGATCTGTAAGTGTGATTTTCAAATGTTTTGTAATGGCTTTTAAGTTATGTTTTTTAATGCTGGTGAGTAACAGTCTGCTAAGTGCCAACGTATCGATGATAAGTGACGTAAATGGAAGTCCAAATTTCTCACAATAATAGCGTATAAAAGAACAGTCAAACGATGCGTTATGTGCAACGACAGGCGCACCATCCACAAATGCCATAAATCTCGGCAATACAGCTTCGAGTGTCGGCTGGCCATGCACCATCTCATCTGAAATACCTGTTAGTTCTGTAATCAGTTGCGGAATCGAACGTCCTGGATTGACGAGTTGACTAAACTGTTCCGTGACGACACCCCCAACAATCTTAACGGCGCCAATTTCAATGATGGTGTCCATGTTGAAAGAAAAACCAGTTGTTTCAATGTCGAAGACGACATAGGTCTCATCCACACCATAATCTGTGGCGTGTTCGATAATGTCTATTTCGTCATCGACTAAATACCCTTCAAGGCCATATATCACTTTAATTTTATCGCCCGCTGCTGCTGAAGCATCAGGAAATGCCTGTAGCACACCATGGTCGGTAATGGCAATAGCTGGATGTCCCCAATCAATAGCCGTTTGGATGATTCTTTTGACTGGCGTAATGCCGTCCATTTCACTCATATTGGTATGCAAATGCAATTCAACACGTTTATCGATGGCAGTATCCATGCGTGGGACTTCAATTTTTCCAGCATTAATTGCATTAAAAATAAGCACCTGTTCTTTATCGAATTGATCATAGCGATTGACGCCTTCAACGATGTACCAGTTGTTTTGTTTAAGTGCCGGTAGTAGTTCTTCGTATTCTTTTTTCTTCAAAAATTGTTTGCATGCTACGGCATTTGATAAATCTGACAAGTATAGTTTTACTAGGAATTTGCCACCTTTAAGCTCTCTCGTATCAAAATTGATGAGTTTGCCTTCTACTGCATAGGTCTCCTCTTCTTGATGAATATCAATGATTTTGGTGACGCCTCGCTTTATTCTATTTCTAAATAGAACATCTTCAGAAGTGATTTTAGATGCTCTGATTGTTTCTTCATTGCGTGTTACCTGCTTAATTGATTCTTCGTTGAAACCATTCGTCGAATTTGCTACGATGGATTCAATCGCCTCGACTTGTTCTCTATCAAAGGCTTCAAGCCCTTCGATTTCATCGCGCAAAGACTCAGTCGTCAGTGGGAATTTGCGATTGAGGTTTGTTTCACATATTGTGTGTATCATATCGTCCGTTTTATATTGGAAAAATGTATTTTCAAGCCCTTTGTCCTCAAAAATGATATGAATGGCGTTGTTGTCAAATGCTATTTTTGAGCGCTTCAAAATACTGGCTACAGCTGGATTTTTCCGTCTCACGACGTTGAGTATATTGTCCCAATTATTACCAATGTCTGCTGAAGATTCATGCAGTTCACTAGATAATGCTTTATTTAGAACCTGTGGTACTGTATTCAATGATACGACCACTTCATTGTCTGGCGATACTTCCACATCGATTTCGAATGTCTCAATGAAACCCAAATGCATTTTTAGATTGTCTTTGAGCAGGTCTATATTTTGACGTGGGACCATTTGTTTCGCTTTGAGCCGAATACTCAAAACATCACTCTCGCGTATATATTCAATTTTGCTGATTTCAACGTCATCAATCCTTAAAACATCTTGAATCAATTGATTAAAAGGTACTTTATCCATTTAATCACCTTTCATCTTAAATAATGTGAACCCTACATGTTGTCAATTTCGGCCAATACCGCGGCGACAACATCTTCCTCTTTCAATTTTCGAATAACGAGACCCTTCTTAAACAAAAGGAACTCATTTTTGCCACCTGCAATGCCGAGGTCGGCTTCTTTTGCCTCACCGGGTCCATTGACTGCACACCCCATGACCGCTAAAGTAATATTTTTGTCAATCCCTGCAAGTTTCGCTTCCAACTCTTTAGCGATGCGCACAAGATCGACTTCTGTTCGCCCACACGTTGGACACGAAATCATTTTAATGCCGAAACGTCTTATCTCCATCACTTCAAGAATCTTTCTGGCCGCTATAACTTCTTGTACTGGATCATCGGTAAGAGAAACTCGAATGGTACTGCCGATGCCATCATAAAGTAAGATGCCAATGCCGATTGCAGATTTCACCGTCCCAGTAAATTGAGTACCTGCTTCAGTTATACCAAGATGTAAAGGATGTGGTACCGTTTTACTCAAAAGACGATACGATTCAACTGTCAGTCTGATATCAGAAGCTTTAAGCGATATGACGATATCCGAAAAGTTAAGTGCATCTAATATTTCAACATGATGCAGTGCACTTTCAACAAGCGCTTCCGGCGTTATACCACCGAACTTTTGATAAATTTCCTTGTCGAGCGAGCCACCATTGACACCGATTCTGATTGGTACGCCTTTTTCTTTAGCCAGTGCGACGACTTGAGACACGTGCGCTTTACTGCCAATATTGCCAGGGTTGAGCCTAATTTTGTCAACGCCATTCTCCATTGCTTTGATTGCCAATCGATAATCAAAATGGATATCAGCAACGAGTGGTATATGAATTTGTGATTTGATTTTTTTAATCGCATCGGCCGCTTCCATCGTTGGTACGGCCACGCGTACAATCTCACAGCCCGCATCTTCAAGGGCAATAATTTGTGCCACTGTAGCTTCTACATTTTCGGTCTTAGTACTACACATGGACTGAATGGCAATCGGATAACCGCCACCTATATGCAGATTACCTATTTTAACAATTTTTTCTCTCATATCTTGCCTCGCTATAATTTTGAAACGTCTTTAAAGACCAAGAATATCATAAGTGCCATTAGAATAACAAAGCCTACAAAGTGAACAAAGCCTTCTTTTTCCTTATTGATCGGTTTGCCCATAATCATTTCAATTATGACGAATATGATTCTTCCACCATCAAGTGCTGGGAAAGGCAATAAGTTCACGATTCCAAGATTGACCGATATATAAGCGGCAAGCAAAAGCAAATTCATAATGCCTTGTCTAGATACTTCGCCTATGATACTCACAAGACCCACTGGTCCCACAAGCTCTGCAGTTACATTTTTATTGCCAATTTGCGTGAAAAACTTAAATATATCGGTAAAGAACGTCCAAAACTGTTTGCCAGCCATGACAAACGCTTGATCGAATTTCTTTACAAATTTTGTTTGTATGCCTATTTGATACGTGCCATCCTCTCTGACGTTAGGCGTGACTTCGAAAGTCAAAACTTTTGAATCCCTTAGAATTTCAATAGACAAAGGGGCACCACCACTACCGTTGATGCTATCTATAACATCTTGCCAGGACTTGACGGGTGTTCCCTCTATTGAGGTGATTTCATCATTTGCGATGATGCCAGCCGCTTTCGCAGGTAGATCAACAACGGTATCTCCGACGATATTTGAAGGCGAACCAATTGAAAACATGATGATGACTAGCAACACGTAGGCGAGAATAAAGTTCATAATCGCGCCTGCGGCAAGGACAACCAATCTTTGTAGAGGTTTTTTATTTGTAAAACTTCTAGGGTCATCTGACGCTTCATCTTCACCTTCCATTTTGACAAATCCGCCAATTGGAAATAACCTCAGTGAATAAAGTGTTTCTTTGCCTTGTTTTTTTATGAGTGTCGGTCCCATGCCTAACGCAAATTCATGGATCTTGATACCATTAAACTTTGCCGTTGCAAAGTGACCCAGTTCATGTGCGAAAACGATTAGACCAAATACAAATACAAAACTAATAAATGTCAAAAACATAATGTCCGTCCTTTCATAGGGGAAAATTCCCTTGCTACATTATTATATCAAATGTGCAGATACAAAGCGTCTCGTTTCTGCGTCAACTTCCAAGATTGTCTCTATTGATGGTTCAGCGATATTTGAAAAAGTGTCCATCGCTTGGTTGATTTTGTTAGAAATATCGTAAAACCCGATTCGATCCTTTAAGTAGGCTTCGACGAGAATTTCGTTAGCCGCATTCATAACGGTCGGTTTAATGCCGCCCGCCCTTAGCGCCTCTACTGCAATACCTAAACATGGGAAACGCTCTAAATCTGGCTTGTCGAAAGTCAACGTTCCAATTTCGAGAAAGTTGAGCGGCTTAACAGTGTTCGTATAGCGTTTTGGATAATCAAGTGCATAGATGATTGGAACTCTCATATCCGGAACGCCTAGTTGTGCCATTACTGCATGATCTTTAAATTGAACCATAGAATGAATGATGCTCTGTGGATGCACTAAAACTTCAATTTGATCGATAGACACGTCAAAGAGCCACTTGGCTTCAATGAATTCCAGCCCTTTATTCATAAGTGTTGCCGAATCGATGGTTATCTTTTGACCCATAGACCAGTTGGGATGTTTTAAAGCATCTACCGCTTTCTTGATGGCAATTTCTTCTTTGGTGAAATTTCTAAAAGCACCACCAGAAGCAGTCAATATAATCTTGTCGATTTGATCCGCTGATTCGCCGTTTAAGCACTGGAAAATTGCACTATGTTCTGAATCAACGGGTAGAATTCTGCTGTTATGTTGCTTGGCTAGCGGCATAATAATTTCACCTGCCGTGACAAGGGTCTCTTTGTTTGCAAGCGCAATCGTTTTGCCTGCTTTGATTGCTGCCACCGTTGGTATGAGACCAAT
>JBBRVO010000009.1:0-45465 GCA_038246775.1 Peptostreptococcales bacterium
AACCCTTCAATTTTCCAATATACGCGAGTGCTATGCCGGTGTTACCACTGGTGGGTTCGACGATGGTCATGCCCGGTTTCAGTTTTCCATTTTCTTCGGCTTCTTCGATCATGCCTAGTGCTGCTCTCACTTTAACACTTCCCGTTAAGTTCATTCCTTCCAGCTTAACATAAACATCTGCCATATCTGATGTCACTAATTTATTCAACTTTACTACCGGCGTATTGCCTATCATGTCTAATAGTCTCTCATTGATCATTTTTTCTCCTAACCTAAAATATCTCATTTTTAATATAAAAAAACCTTCGTCTCTTCATTACAAAGAGACGAAGGTTACTCCGCGGGTCCACTCTAGTTGATCATAATCGATCCCCTTCAGACACTTAGTGATAAACACCTTGTGCCCTATCTCTATATCGGGAGAACCCGGTGTAGCCTACTTAATTCGGTACACTGCTCCAAAGGGCACTTCACTACCATACACTTAGGAACTTACACCAACCGTTCCCTCTCTATAAAGTCCACAATAACTACTTTCCTTTTTCAACGCATCATTTTATAATCCCTACTAAATTAATTCCAACTAATTCAGTAAGATATCTTAATTTGTATTCTACCGTTTATCAGCAGTCCTGTCAATAAGTAAAAAGTAAATAAATTGTAACGGATTTATCGTTAAATGATTAACCACAATTTGTGTTCAGATTTTTTTTTTTATGCTACACTATAAATGAGGTGATATTATGGATTTCAGACAACTAGAAGCGTTTGTAAATGTTGCAAGATATAAGAACTTTTCTAGAGCAGGAAAAGCGCTTTATTTATCTCAGCCGACCATCAGCCTCCATATATCCAATCTAGAAAAAGAATTGAGTACACTGCTCTTTGACCGAACTTCAAAAGAGGTAAATTTAACACCTGCCGGTATTGAATTTCTCAACTATGCCCTCGATATGATCAATATGAAAAACCGCGCCATACACAACATCGTCTCATCTCAAAACAAAATATCAGGTTCTATCAAAATAGCTACGACGACGACGCCTAGCCTCGTCTTATTGCCACAGGCAATCGAACAATTTCAAAATCTCCACCCAGAAGTCAAATTTATCGTGGAAGAAAAAAGTACAAATGTCATCCTAGAAGACGTATGTTCTTTGACCAGTGACCTCGGTCTTATAGGCACACACGTTGAAAATGAACGCTTTATCTGCCAACACCTTTTTGAGGACGAACTCGTATTCATCTGTGCTGAAAACGTAATGCTCGATAGTGTCGTCGACCTCTGCGAGATTTCAAAACACAAGTTTATCACGAGAAGCGATCAATCCTCCACGCGCATTGAACTGGAGCGATCTATGGTTGAGCAAGGCTATGATATTGGTTTGCTTGAAAACGTTGTTGAAAGCGATAATATGAATTTGATTGTGAAACTTGTTGCAAGCGGTGTGGGCATCTCCTACTTATCTAAGACGATTTACGAATGCTATAGAAAAACCATGCCTGTAAAATCCTTTCAAATAAAAGGATTGAATTTGTCTCGAAGTATCCATCTCATCACAAACAAACGACGGACACTCTCACCTGCTGCAGAAGATTTTATTAAGCTTCTCAACACGCTCAAGGACCAAATACAAAGGGAATAATTCAACTAAAAAAGCTGTTAGGGTGCCAATGGATAGTCATCCAATTTGCATCTTAGCAGCTTTTATGATTGTACGGACTTAAATTTATTGATTTTAAGTGCTAACAGCAGGGGTGCCAACATAATTACGCCATAGCTTAAATATAGCGCCTGATACCCAAAGTGATCCGCGATGAGCCCGCCCGCCAAAGTAAAGACGAAGTTTGCGATTCCAGATGATACAGCAGAATAGATGGCTACTGCAGAAGTAACCACGGCACGAGGTGTGATTTCACAGATGAGTTCAATGAAAATAGGCACGAAAATACCTACGATGACGCCCCTCAAGATACCAGCAAGTGCAAACATGAAAAAGGTACTGCTGAAACCAAGTAGCAACATCCTTGCTATTGAGACGACATTCATAAAGATGAGTAGCCGCGTTGCACCATATGTGTCAATCAAGCGTTTTGAGTTGAATATGAAGGGGACTTCTATACACACAGAAACAAATGTCAATATACCGATGGTGGATAATTGAATGTCGTTGCTCCTTATAAACAGTCCAAGATATTGATCTGCGCCGAAAAAAGAACCAATCATCAGAAAACTATAGACGAGAACGAAAAGGTAATCTTTCTGTTTGAGCAACGTCTTGATGTCTTTCTTAAAATGGCTTTTCACAACGGCAATTTGATTGTTTTTTATGCCAAGTGTTAATATGAAACTAGCAATATATCCAATAGATGCCATATAAAACATCCATTTGAGTCCAAGTTGATTGGCGATGACCGATACGAGGATTGCTCCGATGGCGTATCCAACTGAGCCCCAAACTCTAATAAAGCCAAATGAGCTTTTGGGATTTTCACCGACGCATTGAATAGCCATGGAATCCGTCAAAGGACCTTGCCCACAGAGAAACAGTTGATAGAAGAAATAAATGGCCACTACGACTGTGCTGTGCGTAAAGAGCGTGATGATACCTGCAATTCCTGCATTTGCTACTAACAACAATTGTAAAACAGCTTTTCGCTTGCCTGAAAAATCCGCGATGCCGCCCCAAACCGGTTGAAAGAAAAGCGAAATCAAAGGTAGTACAGACATGATTAGTCCAATGCTCGACAAAGACAAGCCGACGATTTCATTCATATATAGTGTAATCAGCGTATAGACAGATGACCAAGTAAAGAATAACACAAAGTAAAACGCATTGAATTTTTTCATATAACCTCACTCTCTACTCATTTTACTAGCTTTCTTCTAAAAGTAAAGATGAAATCAAAAAACTCTCGGCCTGATAAATAAGCCGAGAGTTGCTTGCGTCTAACCTTCTATGAGTTTGAAGACTATTTCTCGTTTTCTTGGGCCATCGAATTCGCAAAAATATACGGATTGGAACATGCCAAGCTCGATTCTACCATCCTCGATAATCAAGTTTTCATTGTTTCCAAACATGGACGCCTTGATAATCGCGGCTGTGTTACCTTCAATATTGGCGTATGGCCCATCCTTTGGGACAAATTCATCCAATTTGTCCATGATACTTTTTTGAACTTCAGGGTCGTAACTCTTACTGAGTGTGATCGCTGCACTCGTGTGTGGTATGTTAATAACGACGATGCCCTTTATAACTTTGTGCTTTATCACAAAGGCTTTAAGCAAATCTAGGATTTCAATCATTTCCATTTTCTTTGTTGTTTTAATTTGAATTCTTTCGTACATAGACACCCCTCCATTCTTTATCATTTACTTACCCTATATATACGATTATTTATTGGTTTTTAAACATATGCATTAACCTTTATTCATTTTCAGAATTTTTTTAATTATTTTCCATAGAGTCCTGACGCCTTTGATTAATTTCCACACTTACTTAAAAATAGTTGATTAACATCGCTGGCTGTGTTTGGCCAGAGATGAGAACATAGGCAATTCCAAGCAATAACACACCTGCCAAAATGGCAAGTCCAATTTTGATTGGACTTTTGGGATAAGCCCCTTGAACGGTTCCCGTTTGACCGTTGATCATAAAATTATAAGTCTTTCCCTTATATAGATAACTGGATATCCAAAGCGGCAAAAGGACATGCTTAAAGTTTAGATCGTCATAATGGCTCTGGATGTCCAGCATGCGAATGGTGTCGCCCCCAACTTCTGAAGTGACTTCTGATTCAAGCATGCGGTCTATGATGGACTTTCCAGCAGTCCATCCCTCTTCAAGAGGGATGCTATAGCGTTCCGCAAAGAAGCCCGATAAAAAATCTGATTTATAAGATACCAATGCATCCAGATGAAAATCGTCCACTTTGTCTAGGACCTCAGGATCTACTTTTGAGGAGGCGCCAACCAACACGTCATCAAAGAAACGTTCATAGTTTCCACTAACTGAGGTCCAACGCGTGTGGCGCTCCTGATAGGTTTCCGTCTTTCCATTGACGGTTCGCGTTTTTGTCACATAGTAATAATCGCCGCGCTCCGCCGTATATCGGTTGAATGTCTGTGTATCAAACGTCCAGTAAGGGATATAAGTACCCAAAATTCGGTTGTTCTTATAGGATGATTTAAGCGCGTTCGGTGCGAACCATCGCTTACCAATCCATGACTTAAACCGCTCACCTGCTGATTTTTCTGAAATTGCGAACGGGATCAGGTAGCCAGGTGGAATGGTTCTTTCCGTCTCGTTTTCACTGACGTGTGACGAGCCGCAGTAATTGCAAAAAAGAGCACTCGTGTGCGCCTGAAAAATAAGCTCAGCGCCACAATTTTTACAGATCACAGATTTTATATCGTCGTCTGTCCAAGAACGGGCACCTTCGCTCAAAACAGCTTCAAAAGAGTTTTCAACGATCTCAGTCTGCTCTTTTTCAACCGCTTGTGTCGTCTCACAATAGGCACATTTCAGAACGCCAAGCTCAGGGTCATACCCCATTTTCCCGCCACAAGATGGGCACATTGTCACTTTTGTCTGGGTTTTAAGTTCGGTCATGTTGCCTCCTAAATCTCGTTACTTGCCCCACAAAGTGGGCAGAATTTCGGATTACCCTCTATCGGTTCATGGCAACTTGCACAAACGGATGATACGGTCTGTTTGCCGCCACATTCGGGACAAAACTTAGGGTTTCCTTTAAGTTCTGCTTGACAGAGGATACATTTTTTGACCATACTGCCGCCGCATTCTGGACAGAATTTTATCCCTTCATCCACCGAAGCTTGGCAACTTGGGCACGTTTGTTTGTTCGATTTAGCCGTATTTTGGGCTGTATTGCCTGCATTGCCAGCAACGCCAACATCGTCTCTCATGGCATTTGCCATCATATTGCCAAGACCCATACCAGCACCGACACCTGCCCCCATACTCGCCATGCCGCCACCTTCGTTTTGCGCAGCATCCCGAAGTGCTTCAGCCGCTTGGAATTTCATATATTGATTGAGGTCGCCAAGAGCGCCCATTTGCGTTCTCTTGTCGATGGCTTGTTCTACTGATTCTGGGAGAGAAATGTTCTCGATGGCAAAATCAGAAACGACGAGGCCATACACGCTAAAACGTTCACCCAATCCTTGTAAAGTCAATTTACCAAGCTCGTCGTATTGTGAAACCAAATCGATCGCTGGGATTTTTGCTTCGCCAAGTAGGTCAGATACTGTGGATACAATGAGACTCTTTAGGTGTTCATTGATCTGATCCACTGTATAGAATTTATTGGAACCAAAGACTTCCTTTAAAAAGACAACAGGATCGCTTACTCTAAATGAATAGACGCCAAAACCACGAAGTCTTAAAATACCAAATTCGGCATCGCGCATCATGATTGGATTGGTCGTTCCCCATTTTTGATTAATGAACTGTTTGGTATTGACGAAATACACATCTGTCTTAAAGTGATTTTCAAATAGGAACTTCCAGTTCGAAAGCGATGTTAATATCGGCATCGTGTCCGTATGAAGTGTATATTTGCCGGGTTGATAAATATCGGCAATTTGACCTTGATAGACAAATACCGCAACTTGGGATGGTCTGACGATTAGCTGAGCATTTTCTTTGATTTGTTGCTTATCCGTCATCGGAAACTTATAGACCATTGTATCTTGACTCTCATCTTCCCAATGAACGACTTCTAAAAATTCACCTTTTATAAAATTGAATAAACCCATCTACATTTACCTCCATATTTTTATTTTGTCACCGCGATTAAAATGTGTGCTTTTATGCGTTATAATACTTATTTTACCATCATTACGGAAAAAAATCACACGGCAACTCATAAAATCTGTTTATTAACAAATTATTCTTAATTATAAACAATTTATAAAAGCCCTTGAATGAAAAATATGTATCGCATATACTTTGATTGACTTTAAACGAAGTGACAAATACAACTTTAGGTTAATGATCACATTTATTATAAGCAAGCAAAAAATAGGAGGCATAATATGAGCTTTGAAAAAGTAAAAGCAATTTTGGTAGAAGAGTTAGATTTAGATGCAGAAGATGTAACACTTGAAAGCAATATCAAAGAAGATCTTGGTGCAGATTCACTCGATATGGTAGATTTAATCATGTCAATCGAAGATGCATTTGAAATTAAAGTCGCTGAAAGCGATGCAGCATCTATCAAAACAGTCGGCGATATCGTCAACTACATTGAACAACAAAACGCATAATACATTATTTATATCATCCACTACATGAGAAAATCCTCGGCATGCGCCTTGGATTTTCTTCAGTAGTAGGAAAAATAAACTTTTTATAAAATTTGGAGGCCTTGATGACAAAAACGACGCTCACAACCTTACTCGATATAGAATATCCCATCATACAAGGTGGCATGGCGTGGATATCTGACGCTGATCTTGCCGCAGCCGTATCAAATGCTGGAGGACTTGGCGTCATCGCAGGTGGAAATGCTGAAAGACATATAGTAGAAGTTCAAATCGACAAAATGAAACACCTTACAAATAAACCTTACGCACTCAACGTCATGTTGCTCAGTCCCTTTGCGGACGACATCATCGACCTAGCCATTGAAAAAAAGGTACCTATCGTCATTACTGGCGCTGGCAGTCCTGGAAAATATATAGAACGACTTAAAGCAGCAGGCATCAAAATCATACCCGTCGTCCCATCTGTGGCCCTCGCTAGAAGAATGGAAGGTCTTGGCGTCGATGCACTCATAGCAGAAGGTACCGAAGCCGGTGGTCATATTGGCGAACTCACCACAATGGCGCTTGTCCCACAAGTCATCGATGCAGTGAACATCCCAGTTGTCGCGGCTGGTGGTATTGCAGATGGACGCGGTGCGGCAGCGGCGTTTATGCTCGGCGCATGCGGCATCCAGGTTGGCACGAGATTTCTAGTGGCCACTGAATGCAATGTACACCGCAACTATAAAGAAATGATTTTGGATGCAAAGGATACTTCGGCAGTCGTTTCAGGCAGACCGACGGGTCATCCCGTCCGTATTCTTAAAAACAAACTTTACCGTCAATACTGTGAACTTGAAAAAAACGGTGCATCGCCTGAAGCCCTTGAGGCGCTCGGTGCAGGCTCTCTAAAAAAAGCAGTCGTCGATGGCGACGTCACCTATGGCTCTGTTATGGCTGGTCAAGTCGCTGGACTCGTTAAAAAGGAACAACCCGCCCTGGAAATCGTACAGGAAATATTCAAAGAATGTGAAGCAATCATCTTAAAACACTATCAGTGGATTTCGGGAAAATAAATTAACATCGCAAATAGGAGGACTCTATGAAAATTGGATATATATTCGCTGGACAAGGCGCACAAAAGCAAGGTATGGGAGAAGATTTTTACAAAAACTTCGAATCTTCTAAAGCTGTATTTGATCAGGCAAACCTAGCGCTAGGCTATGACCTGAAAAGCCTTGTTTTCAATGGACCGCAGGAATCACTCAATGAAACTGAAAAAACACAGCCCGCTATATTGACGACTTCTATCGCGATGTTAAAGGCCTTTGAATCGCTTGTTGACGTTACACCAACTGCTTGTGCAGGGTTATCACTTGGCGAGTATTCAGCGCACGTCTGCTCAGGATCGCTCATCTTCACCGATGCCGTAAAGCTCGTAAAAAAACGTGGTGCTTTTATGCAAGATGCCGTTCCACTTGGCGTTGGCGGTATGACAGCACTTATGGGCTTAACGCCTGAAGAAGCGGAACAAGTTGCCTTGGAAGCTTCCCTGCATGGAACTGTCGAAGTCTGTAATTATAACGCGCCGAATCAAATCGTCATCGGTGGTCACTTATCTGCACTTGAGATGGCGCATGAAATCGCAAAAGATAAAGGCGCAAAAAGAGTGATTCCACTTCCGGTAAGTGCCCCTTTCCACACATCTATGTTGAAACCAGCTGAAGACAATTTGTCACAGGCGCTTGAAGGCGTGAATTTTCACCCAATGAAAGTGCCAGTTATTACAAATGTCAACGGCAGAATCATTTCAAGTGAAGCTGAGATCCCAATGTACCTTTCAAAACAAGTCACGCATTCTGTTAGATGGATCGATTGTATCGAATCTATGAAGCATATGGGTATTGATACACTTGTCGAATTCGGACCTGGTAACGCTTTGTCTTCATTTGTTTCAAAGATCGACAAATCCATCAAAGTATTATCTATCTACGATTTGGAATCACTTTATAAATCTGTCGATGCCATAAATAATCAAAATATGCTTGAAGAAGCGATTTAGGAGGCACTATGAAAGTAGCAATCGTGACTGGTGCTGGACGTGGTATCGGTAGAACCATCGCAGCAAGCCTTTCCAAAGCTGGTTACAAACTGGTTTTAAACTATCGTTCAAACGTTGCTGAACTCGAAGCATTTGTTCAGGAAATCGGTGCAACTGCTGTTCTTGTACAAGGTGATATCAGCAATTTTAACGACGCTGAAAAACTCATTCAAGCTGCTGTAGAAAACTATGGTCGACTTGATCTTCTCGTTAACAATGCAGGCATCACGAAAGACGTTCTGCTTGTGAGAATGTCCGAAGAAGATTTCGATAGCGTCAATACGACCAACCTCAAAGGCACATTCAACTGCTCAAAACACGCTGCAAAAGTAATGTTCAAGCAACGCAGTGGTTCAATCATCAACATATCTTCGGTCGTCGGTATCATGGGCAATATTGGCCAATCCAATTATGCGGCGTCAAAAGCGGGCGTGATTGGTTTTACAAAAGCGGTGGCTCGCGAACTTGCACCGAGAGGCGTACGCGTCAATGCTGTCGCTCCAGGTTTTATTGCTACTGCAATGACGGAAGTCATTCCTGAAGAGGCTAAAAAAGCCATGCTCCAAAATATTCCAATGGGAAAATTCGGCGAACCTGAAGACGTTGCAAATGTCGTCTTGTTTCTCGCCTCAGATGCAGCAAAATATATCACAGGCCAAGTCATCTCAGTCAATGGCGGCATGGCGATGTAGTCACGTCACAAAACAACTTTTTTACATTCATCCATCACATTGTATGCAGTGCTATGCATAACATTTTAGGAGGCATTTATATGAATCATCGCGTTGTAGTAACAGGTATTGGCATCGTTTCACCGATCGGTAGCGGTGTAGAGACATTTTGGGAAAGCATCCAAGCGGGAAAATGTGGTATCAGTCTTATTGAATCGTTTGATACTTCAGCTTTTAAAGTTAAAGTCGCCGGCGAGATCAAGGACTACGATCCAACACAGACCATCAATAAAAAAGAAGCAAAGCGTATGGACAGATTCACACAGTTCGCTATCACGGCTTCAAAATTCGCCGTTGAGGACTCAAACCTTACGATTGATGCAGACAATGCAGAGCGCATCGGTGTTTACCTTGGTAACGGCATCGGTGGTCTCCTTACGATAGAAGAAACCGCAGAAAAAATGATGACTAAAGGCAATGACAGAATTTCACCATTCTTTATTCCTATGTCCATCTCAAACTTGGCAGCTGGAAACGTTTCAATAGAACTCGGCATCAAAGGCTCTTGCCTCACCTACAATACGGCTTGTGCATCCAGCGCAAGCGCGATTGGCGAAGCATTTAAAGACCTGCGCTGCGGTTATCACGATGTCATATTGGCAGGTGGTACTGAAGCGACGATTACGCAACTTGGCATCGGCGGCTTCCAAGCGATGACAGCCCTTTGCGAATCACACGATCCAATGCGTGCATCAATCCCATTTGACAAAGACAGAAGTGGTTTTGTCATGGCAGAAGGCGCTGCAATGCTGGTCCTAGAAACACTTGAACACGCAACTGCACGTGGCGCAAAAGTCTACGCTGAGCTCGTGGGCTATGGTACGACAAGTGACTCACACCATATTACAACACCAGCACCAGGTGGTGAAGGTGGTGCTCGCGCTATGAAAATGGCTTTAAAAGACGCGGGTATTCAAGCAACAGATGTTGGCTATATCAACGCACATGGAACTAGCACGCCGTACAATGACATCTTTGAAACAGCTGCTATCAAGTCGACTTTTGGCGAATATGCCTATAAAGTACCGGTTTCATCCACAAAGTCTATGACAGGCCATCTACTCGGCGCTGCAGGGGGTATCGAATCGGCTGTCTGTGCCTTATCATGCAGAGACAACTATATTCCAGCGACGATCAATTTCACAGAAGCAGATCCGCTTTGTGACCTCGACTATGTGCCAAACCACGGCAGAAGCCAAGAAGTCAACTACGCCCTCACCAATTCACTGGGCTTTGGCGGTCATAACGCATCACTCATTTTTGCAAAATACAAAGGCTAGGAGCAAAATCCTATGATTCTAAATAGCAACCAGATTCAAGAAATTATCCCTCACCGCTATCCATTTCTACTGGTCGACCAGATCACGGCGATTGAAGAAGGTGTCAGCGCAACGGGACTTAAAAACGTCACAGCCAATGAATACTTCTTTTTGGGTCATTTCCCTCAAGAACACGTTATGCCAGGTGTCCTCATCGTTGAAGCCCTTGCACAAGTAGGCGCAATCACCATTTTAAAAAAAGATGAGAACAAGGGCAAAATTGCTTATTTTGCGGCAATCAATAACTGTAAATTCAGACGCAAAGTCATTCCTGGCGATACGCTTACACTAACGGTTGAAATAATTAAATCAAGAGCGAACTTCGGCGTAGGTAAAGCCGTCGCACGTGTGGGCGACGCCATCGCATGCGAATGTGAACTCTCTTTCATGATAGGTTGATGGTTTCACCTTTAATCCGCCCGTGATGGGATTCGGTCCTCGTGACCGCATCTTATCGCGGGTATTTTTTTAGTCTATTCTTTACATTTTCGTAACATCGTGATATACTTTTGCGAAATTGAACGGAGGCACTCACATGGTAACTTTAAATGATTTTGACAAAATCGTCATCAAAATCGGCTCATCTTCATTGACTCATGAAAGCGGATTACTCGACTTATGGAAAATGGAAAGTCTGGTCAAGCAGATTGCAAACCTATATAACAGCGGCAAGTCTATAATCATCGTCTCATCGGGTGCAATCGCTGCAGGCTTCGGCAAGATGAAACTTGCTGAGAGGCCTAAGAGTATGCCTGAAAAGCAGGCTGCGGCAGCTGTAGGTCAAAGTACGCTCATGCATATGTATGAAAAATTTTTTTCCGAATACGGGATTACTGTCGCTCAGATCCTACTCACTCGAGAAGACATGTATGAACCTACAAGACGTGCGCATTGCATCAACGCCCTAAGTGCCTTGATTGACCATCGCATCATCTCCATCGTCAACGAGAACGACGCAGTGGCCATCGACGAGATCAAAGTGGGCGATAATGACTCACTTTCAGCAGAAGTTTGTAAAATGATCGATTTTGAAAATTTAATTATTTTATCAGACATAAATGGGGTATATAATAAAGACCCTAGAAAATTCCCTGATGCTTACTTGATTCGAGAAATTTTGAATTTAGAAACCATGAACGCTATTGATGCCGGCGATGCCGGGTCAACTATTGGAACTGGCGGCATGCATACGAAAATCAGCGCGGCCCACCTAATTGCAGGTGCACACAAGACGATGTTCATCGTCAATAGCGGTTATCCAAATGTCTTAAACGAAATGGCAAGCGGAGAAGAACATGGCACTTTTTTTGATTTCAGGGTAAGCAATAAATAAATTTTATTCTCTAAGGAGTAAGTATGCAAGATTATTCAATAAAAATAAAACAAATGGGTATAAAAGCAAAAGAAGCAGCCCGCTATTTGAGAACCAAGAGCACAAAGGAAAAAAACGATCTCTTAACTGAAATTGCGACGCAACTTAAAAAGTCAAAGAGTGACATCATTTCGGCCAATAGTGCCGATGTCGCTGATGCGCGCGCAAACGGATTAAAAGAATCGATGATAGAGCGCCTTCAACTCACGGAAACCCGTTTCGACGAAATGATAGTTGGTCTTTTGCAGGTCGTAACCCTTTCTGACCCCATTGGCGATATAGATAAAATGTGGGTTAATGAAGCGGGTCTGACAATCGGTGCCAAACGCGTGCCGCTAGGCGTTATCGCCATGATTTATGAATCTAGACCTAATGTGACCATCGATGCATCCGCTCTATGTTTGAAAACTGGAAATGCAGTCTTACTAAAGGGTGGTTCCGATGCGCTTCTTACCAATCAAGCGCTGCTCAGTGCAATTGTGAATGCCCTTGAGGTTTGTAGTTTCCCTGAAGGGTGTGTACAACTCGTTGATACTACCGATAGAGACTTCACAAAGCAATTGCTCACCGCAAAACAATACATCGATTGTGTCATCCCTAGAGGCGGGGCTGGTTTAATACAGTTTGTTTCAGAAAACTCTAGGATTCCAATGATTGAAACTGGTATTGGCAATTGCCATATTTTTGTCGATGCGGATTATGACGTGACACAGGCAGTCGCCATCATTAAAAACGCCAAGGTACAGAGACCAGGTGCATGCAATGCTGTTGAAACCGTTTTGATTCATCAGGGCAATGCGCAAAAGGTCCTAAAAGCGCTCGTTTCTGAAATGGCCGCATGTGGCGTTTCGCTAGCTCTCTGTGACAGAAGCTATCGCGAAGCCACTTTGCAAGGACTAGAAATGACACACTGCAGTTTGGCAACCGAGGCAGATTGGATAAAAGAATACCTAGATTATAAGTTGGCTGTGAAAATTGTAGATACCCTTGAAGCGGCACTCGATCACATTGAAACCTACAGCAGTGGTCATTCTGAAGCCATACTAACGGAATCATACGATCACGCGCAACACTTTTTAAACCACGTCGATTCAGCGGCGGTATACGTCAATGCCTCAACGCGGTTCACCGATGGCGGTCAATTTGGCTTCGGAGCCGAAATTGGTATTAGCACACAGAAACTACATGCAAGAGGACCCATGGGCTTAATGGCTCTCACTACGACAAAATACATTGTCTATGGCAGTGGACAAATCAGAAATTAACACTTTCTGTCATTTTCTTATATTGCATTTATAAAGATGTCAATTTATAATGAATTAAGGAGCGTGATTGACAAATGAAAGACAATAATCATAAGATTAAAAGCATCTTGAAGCAAGTTATGATTTTTAACGATTTTTACGAAGAAGTTATCCAATCGAGTATTGTAAAAAATCAAGACACGGCTGTTAGCAAACTGGAATTCAAGCTGCTTCACACTGTGTATCGTCATGAGCGACTCATGATTTCAGAAGTCTCTGAAATTTTGAACATCTCCTTGCCAAACTGCAGCCGATACGTGAAGACAGCGATTGAAGATGGCTATATTCAAAAACAGATTGACCTCGAAGACAAGCGCATCTACTTTATTTCCCTCACCGAAAAAGGCAAAAACATCGTCGAGACGACACTAGGTAGTTTCAGCGCAGAAATGTCTAGCCAGCTTTTGGATTTAGATTTTAAAATGCTTGAAAAACTCGATCAGACGTTTTCAAACTTGAATAGCCTCTTATCTGAAACATTATTCAATGCACCAAATTCGAAACACAATTAGAAAAACTCGGAAATGCAGTCTCATGATTGCAGTTCCGAGTTTATTTTTTTTTACTTGATGAATTGATCCGTAGAGAGTTCTGAGAAACTATATACAGACGTTGTGAGATTGCGCTCTTTCATCCAATTTTGAACGGTGCCAAATGTCACTTCATCTGCGACCTGTGCTTTGCTCAGCTCTGGGAAATCAAATGCGTCCACTAGACTAGGCGGGAAACCCAACTGATCGATAAAAATTTGAATATAGTCACTTTGATCTGTATGGTTGAGGTACTCGACACCTTGATTATAACCTTCATACAATTTAGCGATTGCATCACTTTTTTTATCGATTGCCGACTCAGTCATGATGAAAATACCAGGCTGTAAGCCGAGATCTAATGTGCTTCTCAAAGCTTCACCACCATTTAGAACAGCAGCCGAGGCAAGTGGTTCAGGAAGCGTTGCCGCATCGAGTTCGCTTGCAGCGAGCATTTCAAGTCTAACAGGCATCTGCGGGATGGCAACCGTCTCAACTTTTCCAAGTATATCGACATCTGCTGCAATTTGGTCCGTCACAAAATCTATGACCGTATTCGCAGAGATTCCCACATCAATTTTGTCCAGTGCTTCAACACTGTTTATATCTAGTGTCGGTGCAGAAACCATCACATAACTGCCGTAAGTTTGCGATGTAATCTTAGCATCAAATGCCGCGTCATTATAAAATACAATCGTCAGCATGTCAGCCATAGCGCCATCTAAATTACCCGTCTGCATCGCCGTATCGCGATCCGTCGCACTTTTGAATACTGTGATTTCAACATCGAGCCCAAGTGCATCAAAATAGCCTTTTTCTTTGGCGATTATATAGGGCGCTGCGCCGATGTCCGACATGACGCCGATTCTTAAGGATTGTGGTGCCTCTTCCTTTGCACAGCCTGATATCACCAGGACTGTAATGCACATCATAAGGGTTAAAACTAGTAAATTTTTCTTCATACTGCCTCCTCTTTAACTCAATAATGCTAACATATTTTATATAGTGCGTCAATACTTGCCAAATTGACATAAGGTCCATAAATGTCTATAATCTAAGGTGTTATTTTAGCCATTATGCATTTTCATTATTTAGGAGGATGGTATGCCCTATAAAGATTTAAAGAGCTTCTTGAAAGCTTTAAAAACTAGAAATTTAATCACTGAAATCGATGTGGCAGTGGCGCCCGAACTCGAGATTACAGAAATCGCGGACCGCATCTCAAAAGTTTACGGCAACGCGCTTCAGTTCAATAACGTAAAAGGGTCAAAATTCCCCTTGGTTATAAACGCCATGGGCACCTATGAACGACTCAATCTCGGCCTTGGCGCTAAGAATCTCGACGACATCGCCCACCAAATTGAAGAGTTTATGAACATGAGCACTTACGCGACGCTCATGGGTAAAATTAAAGCGATACCAAAACTCGCCCCACTTCCTTTCATATTTCCGAGAAAGGTCAAATCGGCGCCCTGTCAAGAAGTGATCTGTGAACCTGACCTTAATGCACTGCCAATCATAAAATGTTGGCCAGAGGACGGTGGCAAATATATTACATTGCCACTAGTGTTTACAAGAGATCCAGAAACTGGCCAACAGAATGTCGGTATGTATCGCCTTCAGGTTTATGACGCTAAAACCACGGGCATGCATTGGCACCTTCATAAAGATGGTAAAGAAATCTACGAAAAATATAGACGCCTTGGCAAGAAAATGCCGGTTTCAGTTGCGCTTGGTTGTGACCCTACCATTATTTATGCCGCCACCGCGCCCCTTCCTAAGATGATCGATGAGATGATCTTTGCGGGGTATCTAAAGAAGAAACCCGTTGAACTTGTAAAGTGTGTCACCAATGAAATTTACGTGCCAGCGCACGCTGAATTTATTCTTGAAGGTTATGTGGACTTAGATGAAAAACGCCTTGAGGGACCGTTTGGCGACCATACAGGGTACTATTCTCTTGCCGACATGTATCCCGTGTTCCATCTTGAGAAAATGACCCATAAAAAAAATGCCATCTATCCGACGACCATTGTGGGCAAACCGCCTATGGAAGATTGCTATCTCGGAAAGGCAACTGAACGGATCTTTTTACCACTGATGAAAATTACAACGCCTGAAATCGTCGATATGGAAATGCCACTTGAGGGCGTCTTCCACAACTGTGCCATCGTCTCCATCAAGAAAGCCTTTCCAAGACATGCCAATAAAGTGCTTTATGCATTATGGGGGCTCGGTCAGATGATGTACACGAAGATGATTATCGTCGTCGATGCAAGTGTTGACGTGCACGATTATTCGGCTGTAGCACGCGCCATTCAAAGCAATGTCATCGATCCAAGTCATCTGCTCATTACTGAAGGGCCACTTGATGCCCTGGACCATGCCTCAAACAGAGCCTTCCAAGGCTTTAGACTCGGCATCGATGCCACGGTCAAACGCGCCGTGGAAATCGATGATACCTTTGAACAACCGCTTCAAGAGATCCACCCCCTCGAAGATTTAAGCATCATCCGTTTTAAAAAGACGGCAGGTGAACAAACTGTCAAAGAAGCCTTGTCAGCCTTATCTAAAGACCCCGCAAACAAGGCGCGCATCATCGTCGTTGTGGATGATTGGGTGGATGCGTCAAATTTATCCACCGTTTCCTGGAAAGTATTTAATAACATCGATCCAAATAGGGATATGGTCATCGACCAAAGGCCAGATGGTCGATTATTTATAGGCATCGACGCGACGAAAAAAGGACCCAGCGACGGTTTGATGCGTCCTTGGCCAGATGACATCGAGATGTCCGATGACATAAAAAATCTTGTGACAAAGCGATGGTCTGAATATGGGCTTGATTAATGGTGCCTTTAATAAATTGCTTAAAAAGATCAAAACATACGGTGAGCTCGTCATGTTTTCGCACACGCTGTTTTCATTGCCGTTTGCACTGATCGCTCTACTTATAGCCGCTGACGGCCTCCCCGAACCAAAACTATTCTTCTGGATACTCGTCTGCTTATTTGCAGGGCGAAACGGCGCTAACGCACTCAACCGCTTTGTGGACCAAAAGTTCGACGCGCTGAATCCAAGAACACAGACGCGGCATATGCCTCAAGGCAAGGTCAAATCTTTTGAAGTGCTTACGATAACAGGAATTTGCTATATTTTATTTGTTTTTGCAGCCTATCAAATCAATACGATCTGCTTTATATTATCCCCGGTTGCATTGGCACTTTTCACGCTGTACAGTTTTACTAAACGATTCACATGGCTTTGTCATTTGGTGCTCGGCATCACCTGTGCCGGTGCGCCGGTTGGCGCATGGCTAGCCGTGACGGGCTCCTTCGATTGGATACCGCTGATGCTCGGCGCCATAGTCACCTTGTGGGTGGCTGGTTTTGACATTGTTTACGGCACTCAAGATATTGAATTTGATCGACAGATAGGCCTCTTCTCCATCCCTGCACGCTTTGGTTTAAGCGGTGCACTGCTGATTGCCAAGAGTTTCCATCTCATTATGTGGCTGCTCTTAATTGGCGTAGGCATTTACGCACAGCTTGGCGCCATCTACTACATCGGCGTTGCCCTCTGCGCGATTTTACTGGCTATTGAACACGGCATCATCGAACCAGGTCACCGCGTCAAAATGAACTTTGCCGCTTATCACATCAATCAATTGATCTCGATGCAGCTACTCATCACCACTGCCCTCGATATCTTTTTATCATGAATACATTTGAAAGAAAGGACGCCTTATGAAACGCATTCTGGTGGGACTCACAGGGGCTAGCGGTAGCATACTTGCTTATGCAGTCATCAAACAACTCCTAGAAAATGGACATGAAGTCCACTTCGTCGCTTCCAAACTAGGAGAACAGGTCATGGCTTATGAACTCGAGCGAGATTATTTAAATGTTCTTTCAGAATTTGAGAGCTATGGCCATTTTGTGCGCTATGACAATGAAAACTTATTTGCGAGTATCGCCAGCGGCTCATTCCCTATTGATGCCATGGTCATCGTGCCCTGTAGCATGGGAACGCTTGGAAAAATTGCCGGTGGTATTGCGGATAGTCTGATTTGTAGAGCAGCTGACGTTACGCTAAAAGAGAGGCGTTCACTTGTTCTCGTTACTAGAGAAACACCACTGAATGGCATTCATCTTGAAAACATGCTAAAACTCACGCGCTATGGCGCCATTATACTCCCACCCGTCCCGGCCTATTATAATAAACCAAAAACGGTTCAGGATATCGTGACTCAAACAGCTGCTCGAATACTGGGCACACTTGGAATGGTTACAGCCGAGCAGGTGGTTTGGAATGGAGACACTCAATGACACATCCAGCAGCAATTGCACTTAACGCCGTTAATATCCAACACGACGACGAACCTATTATAAAGGACTTAACGCTGTCATTTGAACAGGGCAAATCTTATACGATCATCGGTCCCTCTGGTTGCGGCAAAACGACGCTCCTATATACTATTGCGGGTCTAAATACCATCCTTTCTGGTACCCTTGACTTCAAGCCTATGGATGCACAAAGTCACATCGCCATGGTGCTCCAGGAATACGGATTATTTCCATGGAAAACCGTCTGGCAAAATATGACGCTTGGACTCATCATCCGCCAGAAGACGCTTGGAGAGGCAGAGACATCCAATGCAAGTAAGATAGCAAAAGAACTCGGTATCGAGGCACATCTGGAAAAATACCCCCATCAATTGAGCGGTGGTCAAAAGCAACGTGTGGCCATCGCAAGGGCTTGGCTTTTATCGCCACAAATTATGCTGATGGATGAGCCTTTTTCCGCAGTAGATACCATCACACGTGAAACGCTTCAAAACACTATCATTGAACTCATTGCCAAAAGAGAACTGACATGGATCACCGTAACACACAATATCGAAGAGGCAGTCTTTCTCGGTGCCGAAGTTCTCTTGATGGCCCAGAAGGGTGGCACAATTATCAAACGGTTTGAAAACCCTTATTTCGGAGACCCACTTCTACGTGAAAAACCGGAATTTTATGCGCTATGTCTAGAAATTAGAAAAGCCATGCAGGCGGTGCATGATGAAACGTAACGTATACGCACTTCTCATCATAAGCATCGTCTGGTATGGCCTTCACTTCTTTATAGATCCTAGGTTAATCCCAGCACCTCATATGGCTCTACTTGCGCTCTTTAACAATTGGGAGGGTATCGCCCTTCATGTTTTGTCGAGTTTATATCGCATTCTTGTAGCGGTCTTTGCCACTTTAATACTCGGTGTGCCTCTTGGCATACTCATAGCCACCCACCCACGTTTGGACAAATTGATTTCACCGCTGATTTACGCCTTATATCCCGTGCCAAAAATAGCGTTTTTGCCAATAATCATGCTGTTTTTTGGCCTTGGCGATCTATCAAAGATTATACTTGTTGGCATGATTATCTTGTTTCAGATTCTCGTCAGTACACGCGATGGCGTAAAGGCCATCAATCCCAGTTATTATGTTTCTATGCGAACGTTGGGTGCGACAAAATGGCAGATCTATAAGCACATGATCATTCCTGCTACCATACCAAATCTATTGACTTCGCTCAGGCTCAGCATCGGTACATCCATCTCCGTCTTATTTTTTGCCGAGAATTTCGCCACGCGTTACGGCATCGGCTACTTTATCATGGTCAGCTGGCTCAAACTGGACTATAAGGGCATGTTCGCAGGGATTATCGCCATCAGCTTGATGGGCGTCTGCCTCTTTGGTTTTATTGACCTCCTAGAAAAACACTTATGCAAGTGGCAACGCGGTTAAAAAGTTGTCGCGGCTAGGCGTTAATGTCATTTAGCACGTCATCTAATGCTTCAAGCATCTCTTCAATATCTTTTTCTAAAATCACGAGTGGGGGTTGAAAAGCCAGTACATTACGGTTTAAGCCGTTTTTACCGACTATAAACCCCCGCTCTTTCATTTCTTCTAGTATCGCATCAACGATTGCGCCGCCCTCCGTTTCACTAAAAACCATACCCAACATAAGCCCCATGCCCCTGACTTCTTGAACAAATGCGTACTTTTCACATAGTGCATTAAGCCCTTTGCGTAAAAGCGCGCCTAGTTCACGACTGCGCGCTATCAAATGGTGCGATTCAATGTAATTGAGCACCGCTAAACCCGCTGTTGTGGAAATTGGATTGCCGCCAAGTGTCGATGCCGAAGGTTTGTTAAACGACAACGCCACCTGTGGCCTAGCACTGAACGCACCGATTGGCGTGCCATTTCCCAGTGCTTTTGCATAAGTGATGATATCAGGGACGACGTTAAATTGTTCGATGGCGAAAAACGTTCCCGTTCTAGCAAATCCCGTTTGGACCTCATCTACAATTAATAAAACGCCGTGCGCTTCAAGGCGCGCTTTCAGTTTCTCAAAAAAATCAAGCGGTGGCGTATTCATGCCGCCGTTCCCTTGAATCGGTTCGACGATACAAGCTGCGATCGTATTACCATGCGCATTAAGAATAGTATCAATGCTTTCAAGCGACGCCTTGGCAGACGCCTCTAAAGACATGCCTTCCTGAACAAAACCCTTGGCAAAATAGACATCGGGATCGAGGAAAGGATCGATGCGCCACATGGGAATACCCGTCACACTCATCGTCAAATAGGACCTTCCATGAAGGCCGCCCTCAAATGCGATGAAACCTTTTTTTTGGGTGTGCATCCTCGCAAGCAGAAGTGCCCCTTCGTTGGCTTCCGTGCCACTGTTGCAGAAAAAAGTATTTTTGATATCGCCCGGCAATACATGCGCTAGCTTTTCTGCGAGATTCACCATAGGTTGCGTCAAGTAGATGATGGACGTATGTTGAAGCTTATACAGTTGCGCTTCAATGGATTTTTGTATTTCTGGGTTGCTATGCCCACAGTTTAGTACCGTCACACCGGCAAAAAAATCGACATAGCGCTTTCCATTATGATCGAAAAGATACTGCATCTCGCCTTTGACGATGTGCGGTGGGTTTTTATAAAAGTGCATGGCATTCGGGTAGAAAAACGCCTTTTTTTTCTCGATAATTTCACCTGGTGTCAATACTTTGTGTTTTTCATACATACGCTTCATCTCCTTATCTCTTGAACGCTTAAAACCGAATGGCGCCCAGTGTATAGCCACTTTCAGGTAGCATCAGCGCCAAATTATCCCATGTCATATTGTCCGTCTTTAACGCTTTCTTATGGGCTTTTATAGTGCTTCTTAAGGCCTCCGGTGACATCATTTGCGCTTCGATACGTACATTTGCGTTTATTAATCTATTCACAATAGGCAGCAGCGTCATCGTCTTTTGCATCAAAAAGTGGTTTTTTCCATACACATCGCGCTTAATGACGTATGGTCCCGCTTCGTTTTCAAAGACGAGCAGTTCGTCCGCGGCCACATGATGCACACCGTATAGATCGTGCGACATGTACATGGCCGTCAACCTGCCATGTGTGATCACTTCAAAAGTACCGTTTTGTTCAAGCAATGCCTTTAAAGATTGCGCAGGCAGCTCGACGGAAGCGGTGATTTCACTTAAACCCTCACTGAAATAGAATGCCGCAGCATGCTTGTTAAATATATTGAGCGAATAATCGCCGATCATCTTCAGTCCAAATTTCTTAAAAGCTTCAATGGCACCGAGATTGGTGACAAGTAGCCCATCTATGCCGCATAGTTTTGAAAGCCAACCATCATAGCGTTGAAATTGAACGGCATCCATCATCTTAGGCGTTGACACGAATAGCTCTGTATTGCCTTTCCTATCGACTAGCCTGTGAATATCCGCGACTGAAAAAGGTTTCTTCGGTTCGAAAACATCCGCCGCCAAATAGATTCTGTCTACGCCTTCATCTAGCGCTACTTGTGCCTGTTTTATATCTTCCACACGGACAGATAGCTTGGCAGTCGTAGTCCGGATGGTGTTGAAAATGGCCTGCAAGCCTTCTATTTGTTCCGAATTGATTTCACTCTCCACTGTTGGTGTACTAAACATCTTACCCGTTGAGTAGAACTTGCCCGTGCCTTCAAACCGGTCGTTGATGTTTGAAGCCCCTGGGTTGCCAAACGCGTATGCAGTAGATAAATCACGTTTACGGTTTTCAAAGATCCAAGCTTCCTGAGTCTTATAGTCAAACCCCACTGGATCGTCGATGTAACGGTCGAAAACGTCCCCATATTGATTGATTAGGTTCACAATAAATTCTTTTTCTCGCATACGCCCTTCTATTTTATAAGAGGTGATGCCTGCATGTATCATCTCAGGTAAATGCGCAATCATGGACATATCTTTCACAGCCAGTGGATAGCTTCTTGAACTTTCTCTATCGAACCACCAACGGCAAGGCTTAAGGCATTTGCCCCGATTGCTGCTCATGCCGAAAAGCATTGAACTGTAATAACACTGCGCCCCATGCGCCACGCACATGTCACCATGTGTGAAGTATTCCAGTTCTACATTTGAATGGGTGTGAAAATAATGTGCCTCAGCAAGTGTCGTTTCACGCGATAACACGACGCGTTTCACACCATGCCTTTCAAGTGCTTTTATCATCTCTAGGTTGTGCACATTCATCATGACGGATGCATGAATTTCCAAATCTGATTTAAGCGCTTTTGCCTGCTCGAGTACGGCAAAATCTTGTACGATGATGCCGGTGGGTTTAATTTCAGAGAGAAAATGTAGGTATTCGCTCAGCTCACTGGATTCATTCTCGTCAAGTAGGTTATTGACCGTTATATACGTCGCCTTTCCACGTTCGTTAGCGAGAGTGATGGCTTCCTTTAACTCTGACTCACTAAAGTTGTACCCTTTTCGGATCATGCGCATGTTCATGCGCTGACCACCAAAGTAGATGGCATCGCAACGACTCTCCACGATGCCTTTAAATATTTCTAGATTGCCGGCAGGTGCCAATAGCTCTATTTTTTGATTGTCAAATTTTCTCATGTTGGATTTTTCTCCTTAATCTAACGCCGTTAATACATATCACAGAACTATTTTACACCGCTTAGATATTTTAGACAACCTTAGGATAATCTATTGACTTACAAATAAAAAAAGCTTAAAATTAAATCATCATATGAATACTTGTTCATATGTTCATTTCAAATTTATTTGTTTAATGACGATCACTTTTAACATAAAACTATAAATAGGGGTATTTATTATGGAAAAAACAGTTTTAGAATTGGACGGACTAGGGTGTGCACACTGTGCCACCAAAATAGAAGCGCGTTCAAAAGACATCGAGGGTATCCATAACGTCGTGTTGGATTTTTCAAGGTCAAGATTAACATTTGAATATGATGGCGATGATTCTGACACTTTGATCAAACAAATCACACAAATCGTCAAAGCACTTGAGCCAGATGTAAAAGTGACCGCGCACCGTTTTGGCATACAAAAGGGCAGTCAAACGCTCAGCCACAATGTAAGCGATGACTCAGATCATGCACGCAATCAGGAACATTCCCTTCACGACTTTAAAGCACTAATAAGGCTTGGCATAAGTCTCCTTCTTTTTGCAATCGGCATTCTGTTCAAAGAACAGCTGCCTATACATTTGACGGTCTTAGCGGTCGCTTATGTGCTCTCAGGGCATAAAGTCCTTATGCGTTCGTTTAACAACATCAGACGCGGCGACATTTTCGATGAGAATTTCCTCATGTCCATCGCGACATTTGGCGCCATTGCCATCGGCGAATACCCAGAAGCAGTAGCCGTTATGATTTTCTATGAGATTGGCGAATATTTTCAAAATCTTGCCGTGAACCGTTCCAAGCATGCCATCAGTTCTCTCCTCAACATCAGACCTGATGAGGCCTCTGTCTTCAGAAGTGGCTTTTGGATCACCGTCTCGCCCGAAGAAGTCTTAGTTGATGATCTCATTATGGTTAAACCAGGTGAACGCGTTCCACTTGACGGCATCATATCTGAAGGCACCTCTAATCTCGACACATCGGCTTTGACCGGCGAATCACTCCCTCAGTACTACGATGTTGGAATGCGCGTATTAAGTGGCAGCGTCGTTTTAAACGGCATTTTGAAAATAAAAGTAACTGCCATCTTTGCTGAATCCACCGTTTCCCGCATCTTGTCACTTGTGGAAAATGCCACGGCCAACAAGGCCCCTACAGAAAATTTCATCACGAAATTTGCACGTTTTTACACGCCCATCGTCGTTGCGTTTGCATCCGCACTCGTTATTGTACCAACGCTTTTATTTGGAACGGCCTCTTTTGACGAATGGCTTTACAGAGGCTTGATTTTTCTAGTTATCTCTTGTCCATGCGCCCTTGTCGTTTCAGTCCCTCTTGGGTTTTTTAGCGGGATTGGCAACGCATCGCGCAATGGTATTTTGGTTAAAGGCAGCAACTACCTTGAAGCCCTTCAACAAGTGGACACTGTTATTTTTGATAAGACTGGGACACTTACAGAAGGCGTATTCGAAGTCTATCAGACACATCTTGCACAAACACAACTCGACGATCGCTTACTCGTTTACCTTGCAACCCTTGCAGAGTTTCACTCAAACCATCCGATTGCAAAATCCATCATCAATTACTCGGACCACGTCGTTAATTTGGATGATATCCTATCGCTTGAAGAATTCAGTGGACAAGGTGTCGTGGTACAGTCTACACAAGGGACCATTGTCGCTGGCAATATAAAGCTCATGGCTGCGCAGAATATTACAATCACACCACTTGAAACGCCTTACACACAAATTTACATTGCACTTAACGGCTTATATATTGGTGCGTTTGACATCCGAGACCGCATTAAAAAAGATGCTAAATCCACGATTCAAGCCCTCAAAGGCAGCGGATATAAAGTTATGATGTTGACGGGAGATAGAAAAGCGGCCGCTATGTCCGTCGGTGCAGAACTCGGTATCGATGACGTTTATAGTGAGCTCCTACCAACGGACAAGTACGAGGCTGTGATGCGCAGAATGAGCGATGGACACAAAGTTGCATTTGTGGGCGATGGCATCAATGATGCCCCCGTTCTTGCTTGTGCCACAGTGGGAATCTCCATGGGTGCCATCGGCAGCGATGCAGCTATTGAAGCGTCGGACATCGTTCTGATGACCGACGAGCCTTCGAAAATCGTCCAGGCCATCAAAATTTCTAAAAGGACCAAACAAATCGTCACACAAAACATCATTTTCGCACTTGGCTCCAAACTTATCATCATGGCACTTGGCACCATCGGACTAGCCTCCATGTGGATGGCAATCTTTGCAGATGTAGGTGTCGC
The DNA here is from genome assembly GCA_038246775.1 of Peptostreptococcales bacterium. Taxonomy (GTDB): domain Bacteria; phylum Bacillota; class Clostridia; order Peptostreptococcales; family Acidaminobacteraceae; genus Fusibacter_C. The sequence continues at coordinate 24,898 of JBBRVO010000009.1, forward strand.
ACTCATCGCTGTATTAAATGCCACACGTGCCCTTCATTACAAACCATAATAAAGGGTTTTATCAGTCAAAAGCGACATTTTTTACAGTCCCCGCTTTTACAATAAACTTTGCAGACGTCAAAATAAGCCACTTTACGGACTTTCCAAAAAATGGCTTATTATTTTTTTTCATTAATAAAGGTTATTTTGTTTAATATATTAAACTTAAAGTACGTCAAATAACCCCGCTAAAAAAAAAATGAAAAAAACCGTTTAAACACTAGTATTTTCATGATTTTGTGCTATAATTGTACTTGTGCTAAAAACAGTATTGGTATACTTGTCGGTTAATATTTTAAGTATTATATAGCTGTTTCAATTATTTCGAGAATTCACTTTATTTAGTTTGAGGAGGGCCTGCCTTGAAGGGTTATAAGAAAATAAAACTACACGGTTTTAACAATTTGACGAAGACATTGAGCTTTAATATCTACGACATTTGTTACACGCGTACAACTGAAGATAGACAAAAGTATATCGAGTATATCGACGAGCAATACAATTCTGAGCGTCTTACAAACATCCTTCAAGATGTTACGAAGATGATTGGTGCACATGTCTTAAACGTCGCTAAACAAGATTACGAACCACAAGGGGCTAGCGTGACCATCCTCATTTCTGAAGAAGAAGTGCCTGAAGATGCGCTTGATACATCTTGCAACAAAGGCATCCTCGTCAATGTGCCTCAGCACGTCGTTGGACATCTCGACAAGAGCCATTTGACAGTACACACCTACCCTGAATATCATCCAGATAACGGACTGAGTACTTTTAGAGTGGATATCGACGTATCGACGTGTGGTCAAATTTCTCCGCTGAAAGCGCTTAACTATCTGATTGACAGCTTTGATTCTGACATTATCACCATCGATTACCGCGTCCGCGGCTTTACGCGGGATTCATCCGGTCAAAAGTTATTTATAGATCATAACATTAACTCTATCCAAAATTATATCGCAAAGCGTACTTTGAATAAATATCAATTGATTGATGTCAATGTTTACCAAGAGAATATCTTCCACACGAAGATGATGCTCAAGGACTTCGTTATCAATAACTACCTATTTGAAGTTAACAAAGAAGATTTGACTCAAAAGGAACAACGCGACATCACTGCAAAACTGAAAAAAGAAATGACTGAAATATACTATGGAAGAAACATTGGCAAAGCTTAGGCGATGTCAGTGTTTCCTCTTTATTGCTTATAATAGCGTAAGTAAGGAGGCGTTTGATGTTAGATCATTCTAAAACACCTGTTTTCACTGCGATGAAGGCATATCGCGAAAGGAACGTCATACCATTCGACGTTCCAGGGCACAAGCACGGCCGCGGCCTCAAAGAATATAAAGACTATTTTGGCGACGCGATGCTGGAACTGGACGTAAATTCCATGAAGCCACTGGATTTTCTTGGAAACCCAATCAGTGTGATCAAAGAATCTGAAGATCTTCTGGCAGATGCCTTTGGTGCAGACCAGGGTTACTTCATTGTGAACGGCACTTCTTTTGCCGTACAAGTGATGATCATGGCAGCTGTTGGCGAAGATGAAAAAATAATACTCCCTAGAAATGTACACAAATCCGCCATCAACTCACTCATCCTTTGTGGTGCAGAGCCTATCTATATGGCACCTGAAATCGATAGTGAAATGGGCGTTTCACACAATGTGACATTGGAATCATTAGAAAATGCTTACAATGAACATCCTGAGGCAAAAGCGGTCTTTATCATCAATCCCACCTATTATGGTGCAACTTGTGATCTTGAAGCCATCGTGACGTTTTGTCACGAACGGGACATGCTCGTCCTTGTGGATGAAGCCCATGGCACACATTTTCATTTCAACGACAAATTTCCGATGAGCGGCATGCAAGCCGGGGCCGATATGTCCGCTGTGAGCCTTCATAAAACCGGCGGTTCACTCACGCAAAGTTCTGCACTACTCGTTAACACACGTAAAATGGACGGCAGATATGTGCGCAAAGTTATCAATATGATGCAGACAACTAGCCCTTCTTATTTGCTTATGGGCTCTTTGGATGTGGCTAGAAAAATGCTCGCCACTGAAGGTAAAGCGATTTTGGATCATGTCATCGAAGTGTCACGCTATGCACGCAATAGAATCAATGCCATACCAGGCTGTTATTCCATCGGTGAAGAAGCAATCGGTCGACCGGGTGTATTCAAGTTCGATCCCACAAAACTCAGCGTCACGACGCGTGATATGGGTCTGAACGGCATGGAACTCTACGACATGCTGCGCGATGAATACAATATTCAAATGGAAACAGGCGATGTCTACAACTCACTGGCCATCCTAAGCGTCGGAGACGACTACGACAATGTGGAAAAGCTCATTGAAGCGCTTGAAGACATTAGCAAAAGATTTCAGGGAGACAGACTCGACTATTTAAAAATCGACCTGCACTATCCCGAAGTCGTGATTACACCTCGCGACGCATTTTATGCCGAAAAAGAAATGGTCGCCCTTAACGATACCCTTGGTAGAATCAGCGGTGAATCGATTATGAGTTATCCCCCTGGCATACCCGTTGTCAGCTACGGTGAACGCATCAATGAATCCGTTCTCGCTCAGATTAAGCTTTTTAAGTCATCACACGGTATCATCACCGGTATGGAAGACCCTGAAGCTGACTTTATCAAAGTTATTAAAACATAGAAGCCTCTCAAATATGATTATTTAATCATATCAAGGTTATAAATATATTATTATGAAAATTGGAGGTCCCCCATGGAACTATGGTACACAGAAAAACACACCGATACGGTTGATTTTTCAATAAAAGTTAAGAAACACATTTACTCAGAAGAAAGTGCATTCCAAACCATCGATTTTTTTGAATCTGAAGAATTCGGTACATTTTTCACGCTAGATGGTCTTATGATGGTCACTGAAAAAGACGAATTCGTTTATCACGATATGATTACTCACGTTGCAATGGCTACAAATCCTGATATCAAGCGCGTTCTTGTCATCGGCGGTGGCGACGGCGGTACCGTGCGTGAACTCACAAGATACAAACACATCGAGAAAATAGACATGGTTGAAATCGATGAAATGGTCGTAAGAGCTTGCGAAAAATATTTACCGCTCACTTCTTCTAAACTCAATGACCCTCGTGTAACGCTTTACTTTGAAGACGGCTTGGCATTTATCCACGGTAAAGTGGATCAATATGACTTGATCCTAGTAGACAGCACTGACCCCATCGGTCCTGGCGAAGGCCTTTTCTCCGAAGCATTCTACAACGATTGCTACGCGGCACTATCAGACAAAGGCATCCTCATCAATCAACACGAAAGCCCATACTATGCAAACTACGCACGAGAAATGAAGCGCTCACATTCTAAGATTAAAAAATTATTCCCCGTTAGCCGCGTTTATCAGTTCCATATGCCAACGTATCCATCTGGACACTGGCTATTCGGATTTGCTTCAAAAGCATTTGATCCAATCGCAGATTTCAAACCCGAAGCATGGAAAGCGTTTGGTCTTGAGACAAAATACTACAACACTGATTTGCACTTAGGCTGTTTTGCACTCCCTACTTTTGTTAAAAAACTTCTCGAGGAATAACATATGCATTCAAACACACATACTTTCATAGGTTGTGATTCGGATTTCGATGAAGCAGACCTCGTCATCTTTGGTGCCCCATTTGATTCAACCACATCGTTCAGACCCGGTACGCGCTTTGCTGCCGACTATATCCGAATGGATTCGTTTGGACTTGAAACGTACAGCCCTTACCTCGACAAAGATTTAGCGGATTATGCGCTCATTGATATCGGCAACCTAGATTTGCCTTTTGGCAATGCGGCAAAGTCGCTTGAAATGATCGAAGAAACGGCTGCAAGTATTTTGGCTGCTGACAAGATTCCCTTTTTAATTGGTGGCGAGCATCTCGTCTCACTTGGTACGATTCGGGCTGCCTATAAAAAGCACCCCAACCTCAAGTTGATTCATTTTGATGCACACACTGACCTTCGCGACCATTACATGGGTGAACCACTCTCTCACGCTGCCGTTATCAGACGCGCTTGGGACTTTATGGGCGATGGCACCATCTATCAGTTTTGCATCCGTTCAGGTGAAAAAGCCGAGTTCGAATGGGCAAAAACACACACACATCTAGAAAAATTCACTTATGACTCTTTGAAATCTGTCGTAGAGGCGCTAGGCACCGATGATCCTATCTATGTAACCATCGACCTCGACGTCCTAGATCCGGCAATCTTTTCGGGTACTGGCACACCAGAACCAGGTGGCATCTTCTTCAAAGACATGATCGACATTCTAAAAACGCTGTCGCCACTGAACATCATCGGCGCAGACGTCGTCGAATTATCACCACATTACGACCAGACAGGTGTTAGTACAGCTACCGCGTGTAAAGTGATTAGAGAGTTGATGCTCACGATTTTATAACGCAACAACGCACAAAATAAGCCCCAAAATGTATTCAACCATTACGCGTTGAATCATTTTGGGGCTTTATTGTTCTTGACACACGATTCGCTATTAACACTATTTCTCTAAATTATCAAAATCCGACTTGGTGAGTATTTTCCCGAAGAAGATGCATGCGCCGTATATGACCACTGCAACAAAGACGGAAACCAACAAATCCAGACGCATCGGCAGAATGCCTTCAAGGGCATTGAAAAGGGCAAGTGCCGCAAAGAGCATGACGCCATTGGCTGCAAAAGTTAAACCAATTTTAAGCAAGATGCCCTTACTTGGTCTTGACAATCTATAAACCATTATGACGTTTAACGTGGCTGCAACCGCATAGGCGAACAAGGTGGAATAGGCCGCACCATCGATACCGATGCTCGGTATGCCAATCAAGATATAAGCAGTCACCACTTTGACGATTGCACCGATAAATAAGTGAAGCACTGGACGCTTATACTGATTGATGCCTTGAAGGATACTCGTCGTCGCTAAGAAGACAGCCAAAAAGGCGATGGACACTCCCAAAATGGCGAGAACAGATGCGGCATCTACGGCAATTTCAACTTTTGACGGGTATAAAAACAATAAAATCTGTTTTGAGAAACCTGCGATGCCAAGCCCCATCGGAATACCCAGTACAACGGAAAGCAATACACCAAAATTGATCTGATGGTTGAGCGTCTCACTCTTTTGCGTATAACTCTTTGTGATCATCGGCAACAAACTCACTTCTAACGCGCCAAATACCACCTGAGCGATACTGATGATTGGGCTCGAATAAAATGAAATGTAGGAAAATAAGATGGCAGCCGTACTCACGAGACCGATATCCCTAAGTCTCCAAATGACCAAAGTCCCATCGATAATGGACAAAAGTGGCATGATTGAAGCACCTAATGCAATCGGCACCACAAGTTTCATGATTTTCTTTGCTACGGGCTTGAAGCTCCCTTTGGTTTTAGAATGATTTTTATAATATTTTTTATGTCTGCTGACGACATAGCCCCAACTGATGATTGCGCCAAATAAAGCGCCAGATGTACCTGCTGCAGCGATTATGTCATCTCCAACAGCAAAACCAGCCAATGTCGCGACGAGGGCTAAACCGAGGATTACACGTCCAAGTTGTTCAAGGAGCTGCGAAACACCGTAAATCGCAAGGCGCTGGGTCCCTTGGAAATAACCTCTATAGGCGGCGTTAAGCGCGACAAAGTAAGACGCGATACCCAATACATAGAATGAATATATACTTTCAGGATAACCAAGTGCATTGGAGATGATGCTCGCAAAACCGATTAGAAAGAACATTGTCACCAGACCAAAAATTTTAAGCAGCCGTCTCGAAACGTTGAGCACATCATTTTGAAGTTGAAGGTCGTCGTTTGCACTCGCCTCTGCAGTGAGCTTTGCGATAGCTGCTGGAATAGCAGTGGAAGAAATGACGATCAAGATGTTATACCAAGGATAGGCGAGCGAGTAATAGGACACTGCGTTTTCAGACATAAACAGGGCAAGTGGCACTCTATAAATAGCGCCAATTAATTTTATAATGATTCCAATAAGGCCAAGTATGCCTAAATTTTTTGCAAATTTGTTTTTCATAATCCCTCGTTTTCAATATTAGTGTTAACCCAAACTCTATTATAAACGATTCGTTGCACAATGAAAAGTTATCATCGCCATTCCACAAAAAAAACTTGGTTTTCACCAAGCTTTTAAGCATTTAATCTAACCATTAGAATGAAATCTCTCTAATTGTTTTTTTTGTTGTGTTTTGTATCATTCTTGTCTTTTGTATCATTCTTGTCTTTTTTATCGATAGCGTCGCCGTCCTTTTCAAATTTAAAGTACTTTTTATTTTTATCATCTACAAGTTTACTGTTCTCAACATTTTTTTTGATCTTGTTAATACCAAAATTGGACTTTATTTCAGATTTTAGACTTTTCTCTTTACCGTTATGATCAGAGCCATTGTTGGTTTTGTCGTTGTTGGTTTTATTTTCAAGGCCTTCGTTACTTGTTTCGGCAGGCGTGTTCGCTTTTTCATTTGGCACTTTTTTTGTCTTCACAGGTTTGCCATTTTCGAGGATCGCATAGGGCTTAACGGTATCCGTATGGTTGTCTTTTTCATACTGGCCGATTGTCAGATGTTCATTTTTAGCGGCTTTTATGTTTTTAGCATTTGAAGCAACCGCATTGATGATGACATTCTCTTGTTTAAAAACGCTATAATCCACGGTACTAAGTACCGTATCTATGAGTTTGTCAGTATCACTGCCGCTCTTGAGCATTTTTATAGTGCCCTTTGAAGGCTCAAATAAGGCAGCTGCAATTAAAATTTCATTTTGATCTGCTTTAAAATAGTCCATCTCCATCGCCAAAGTAAACAATTCGGTAAGAACGTTTGAAGCAGATTTTTTCTTGATAAAATCATATTCGGATAAAAGCTTTTTGCCATCAGCGTTCATGCTTTCAAGTTTAATAACATTATAATCCGCATCAATAAATAATTGAATGCTTGGATTGATATCCACAGAAATAACGGCATAAGACATCGGCGCAAAGTTCTGTGTAAAGAGAATCATGAGTAATAAGGCCATGACCCCCGTCACTTGAAGCAATCGCTTACTAAATGAGGGGAATTTAAATGACTTGAATCCTCTAGTCTTCATATAGAGGTCCTGATCTGTGATATATATGCCGCATCCGACAGACATGCCATCTTTTCTGAGGACCCTTTTGAATGCACCGCTGTCAGTGAGAACGACTGCGTAATCTGCATTTAAATCTACAATTTTAACTTTTTGAATTTCCATTTTCATCACCCTTTAAAGTTTCTAAGATCCATGATTGCAAACTACCTAACTCTTCGTTGAATATAATTGTCACCGTCAAAATGTATTGCCTGTGCAAATATACAAATCGTCTTGTGGCTTTGACCTCTTTTATCACCTCAGCGACCGGAAGCTTTAAGGTGCGATAAATTTCATCCATGATGCGCTTTACCTTAGAAACTTCTACGCCAACACCAATCGCTCGACTACGCGTATCTTGGTGGCGCGGACTGATTTCAACCAAATCGTCAAAACTAAGGTCAAATTTTCTGAGCTGATGCGATAATTCGACGATTTCAAGTCTTAAATCATCGTCTTTTATAGGTGCTGCCATCTCTTCATCGAGCATTTCATTCCCGTAATGCTTTTTTTGTCCTCTATGATAATCGATTAATCTGTTCTTGATGACCGTTGTTGCATAGGTCTCAAATTTGCTCTGATCGGGTTTGAAGGAATCGATCGCGGCGTTGAACGCTTCAAGGGCAATACTGAGCTCTTCGTCGTTTTCGATAGATAGGTATCTGCCGATAGCCGATGACGTCGTAACTATTATAAACGGCATATGTTCTTTTATAAATGACTCCCGAAGTCGAGAATCGGTTCTAGCATCGAAAATAGTTACTCCATCCATATTATTGGCCTCCACCACTATTATAACACTGCAGAGAATACCAATAAAAGTCATTATCATTACAAACAATTTCGTTTCTCGTTATTATATACGTAAACAATATGTCTTTTGTGTGACAAAAAAACAGGCGCATTCAAAATTAATCCTTTTGAAGGGCACCTGTTTTTTTAGGTTTAATGTTTTTCACTACTTTCTATAAGTTGAACGTTTCACCAGCGACTTTCATAAATCCAAGTACTGAGGTGAAAAACTCGATTGGTCGTTCGTACATGGAAGCATGTCCACATTTTTTTATGACCAAAAATTTAGACTCTGAAATGAGGTCATTGAGCTGCGCCTGCCTAGATAGGGGTGTAATTATGTCGTTATCCGCTCCTATGATTAGAGTCGGAATCTTAATATGACCTAGACGCCCCCGTTCATCATGCGTTTCTGCGCTTATAACCAATCGGATAAATCCCTCATACCATTTTTTATCAAATAATTTATCGAAGAGTTGTTCACGGGCGTTAAGCCACTCGCTATGCCCTTCATAGAATTCACTCGAATAAATCGGTGGAATCGTCGCCTTGAAAAATTGTTTGCCATCATAAGTTCTGGCCGAATTGATCCACGACTCTCCAATCGCCTTTAGTTGAGGGTCCGTATAGGCCGTGGTATTGGCGAGAATGAGTTTCGATAGTAACTGACTATGTCTAGAAGCAAGCTTCATAGCCACTTCACCACCATATGAGATTCCCAATAAAGTCACTTGCTTAAGGTCAAGTGCTTCTAGAACATCTTTCACGAGCTCAACTTGGACATCCTGAGAATAAGACCCTTCCAGATAATCCGATTTTCCTTGGTCGAAGAAATCAATCAGTACCACTTTTACATGCTTTGTGAGCATGCTTATAAAAGGTTGCCAACTTGCACAGCTCATCATGATGCCATTTAAAATGACAAGCACCGCATCGCCTTCTCCGTGTATTTCATAATACGCTTTTCTATCATTCACTTTAAAAAAGGCCATTTCAACGCGCCTTAATCAATGAAACGACCTTGTCAAATTGGTCGACCATTGGGTTGTGACCGCATCCTTCAAGTATTTCAAGTTTCGAATTGTCCTTTAGCGCTTCATGAATGCCAGTCGCCATAGCCATAGGTACTACGATGTCTTTGTCACCTTGCACGATGAGGACAGGGCATGTGACTTTGAAAATTTCACCTGTGCCGACTGTATACCCATTATCGGTGTCGGATAAGTTAAAACGCGTCAATGAATAGTCAATATCTACTAAATTTCTTTGGAGGAGCATTTCTGCCACATACCTGTCATAATCCGCTGCATCCGGTTGATTGCCAGCTGTGTATATCGCATAGTTCCATAGCATTTTATAAAATGCGGCATCTTTGGAGGCAATCGCAGCTAGTACAGGAGCAACTTGTACAGGGTCGCTTTCAATGTCTTCTTTTGTCATGAGACGCTCTGTGAGGATTGCCTGTCCAGAGGCATCTTTTTTAAACATTGGATAGCCTGTTATGCCAACGCTTTCAAGTAAAATGACGCGCTTTACGAGCGTCGGTATATCAATGGCAAGTTGAAGGGCAACGCCACCACCCGTTGACCAACCAAGTATTTCAAGGTCTTTGAGCCTGAGCTTGTCTATAAAGAACTCAAGGTCTTCACTGAGGTCCTTAAGGCTGTCAAAGCGTTCATGATACGATGAATGGCCAAAGCCCCTCAAATCAACTGCATAAATATTAAAGTCATCATACAGGGCATCCATTAAGTGGTCAAAATGCGCCGAAGATGACATGTTGCCGTGTATGAGCAATAGGTTTCGATCACCTATGCCGCCTTCTCGGTAAGCGAGGACTTCATTTCTTATTTGTATTTTTTTAAATTCAAAATCTTTCATGGTGTAACCCACCTTTCATAACTATTTGACGGATTGTCAGTCAAAACAAACAACCTCCACGATGACCCTGTACTATTATACACCTAGATTGCAGGTAAATAGCAAGGGTCATCTTGTTGTTGTCACGTCAGACTTATTTACCTAAAATCGAGTCAATAGATGCCAAATCTTTTACAGGTAACCAAGCGCCATCTTTGTTGTCTGGATCAATTTTAGAAAGGTTCATTTCTTGTGTGCCCGCTCTTAAACCATTTGCATAGTTGATTTCACCGCCAAATGGGTTGAGGATTGGTGCTGACTCAAGTGCGTCCATGTAGTTTTCCCAGGTGATGACGCCATCGACTCTTTTCAAGCCTTCTACAAAGAAGTATGCTGCAATCCAGCCGGTCATCGCATAGACATTTGTTTCATAACCAATGGCAAACTTGGAGAATTCCTCTAAAGCTTTTGCGCGTTCGCCTTCAAACGAAACCCAACCGTTGCCGTATACTTGGAATTTTCCTGCAATTTCATTGACAACACCTTGAGCAATAACTGGCGATACGTTTACATAAGTTGTGATCACGTCTTTATTGACATTTTGTGCGGCTAATTCTTTGAGGATTGTAGGGATTGTCGCTTGTATTGCCGCGCCAATAATGAAGTCAACATTGGCATCTTTGATTGAAGTTACGGCTGAAGAAACGTCTGTGGCACCTGCTGCCACTTGTTGTTCAACAAGTTCAGCATTTAATTCTTTCGCCATTTCCTTTGCGCCCCATAATAAGTCTTTACCCGCATCGTCATTTGTATAGAGGATGCCTATTTTTTTCGCACCGAAATCACCAACCGCACGAGCGATCATGATTTTGCCTTCTGTTTTGTAGATTGGTTGAACAGGGAAAAGCACTCTGTCCGCGCCTTCTGCTTTATCGTTGTATAATTGGCCAATACCTGTAGCAAAGTAAACAGCTGGAATACCATAGCTTTTAATATCGTCGATGGTCGCTGCAACCACTGGTGTACCAAAATGTCCGACGATGGCAAATACTTTTTCATCTTCTACAAAACTGGATAATGCAGCTTTACCTTTTACTGGATCAAATTCGTCGTCAATGTGCTTGAATACCAGTTGTCTGCCTTGGATGCCGCCTTCATCATTGATTTTTTTGAAGTAAGCTTCTATACCTGCGTTGAAAGGTACACCTACCGGTGCAAATGCCCCTGATGTTGCCGCACTATTAGCGACGACGATTTCAGTATCAGAGATGCCTTGCGCCCATTCAAGTGCCTCAACAGCTGCAGTCGTTACCTCTGCACCAGCTGCCGTTGTTGCCACTTCAGTGGTTGCCGTGTTATCTTTACCACAAGCTGCCAGTGAAAATACCATGACGCATACTAATAAAAGCGATAAAAATTTTTTCATTGTTTACTCCTCCTCATAAGTGTCTAAAGCATCAATCTATATCAATTAAGGTTGGGATAAGCCCTTAATTTAATATCTTAGCGTTTGTTAAATAAATCTGCGTTATTTGCCTTCTCTAGTGCGCACCTAGATACGCCTCTATCAACTTCGGATCATTTCTCAACTGCTCTGCAGGCCCATGCGTCTTAATTTGTCCAAGCTCTAACAGATACGCATAATCTGCAATTTTTAGGGTTTGTGCCGCATTTTGTTCGACGATGACAACCGTTGTACCCTCTTTTTTGATCTCTTTGACGATTCTCATGATATCTTGGACGATGAGTGGTGCGAGTCCAAGTGACGGTTCATCGAGTAGCAAAACTTTGGGGCTGCTCATAAGCGCACGCGCTATGGCGAGCATCTGTTGTTCACCACCAGAAAGTGTTGATGCCACCTGATACTTTCGTTCCTTTAAGACTGGGAAGTACTTATAAACGCGTTCGAAATTCTTTTGAATTTGCGCCTTGTTTGTGAGTGTAAACGCACCCACTTTCAAATTTTCTTCAACGGTGAACGCTTTGAATACCGCACGTCCCTCTGGTGATTGTGAAATGCCTTGTGCCGCAATCTTCTCTGCATCAATACCCGAAATATCTTTATCATATAGGTGAATCGAACCACCTGTAGCTTCAACGAGTCCTGAGATGGTTCTCAGTGTCGATGTTTTTCCTGCACCGTTAGCGCCAAGTAATGCGACAATCTCTCCCTCTTTTACCTCGATGTCGATGCCCTTCAGAGCTTCAACGGCACCGTATCTCACAATCAGACCCTTTATCGTTAGAGCGGATTTTTTTTCACTTCGCATGTTCATCCACCTCGATTCCAAGATATGCAACCTGCACCTCTCTATTTTCTTTGATCTCTTTAGGTGTTCCCACTGCGAGAAACTTTCCAAAAGAAATCGCACAAATTTTATCACATACATCCATGACAAGTCTCATGTCATGTTCTACCAATAAAATTGAGCATCCAAGATCATCTCTCAGTTTTCGGATGAGCTTTGAAAGTTCCACAGTCTCAAAGTCGTTTAGGCCAGCAGCTGGCTCATCGAGAATGATCAATCTCGGATTTGACATGAGCGCTCTAGCAAATTCGACTTTTTTGAGCACGCCATAAGGTTGCCCCCCCACTGGTAACAGCGCTCTATCTTCGATGCCAAGAATTCCCAATAGACGCATGGCCTCAGAGCGAAGTGCTTTTTCCTCTCTTCTTGCCCTTGGTAATCGAAGTGCCTGGTCGAGTATTGTCGATTTGAAATCCACATGCGCCCCAATTAATACGTTGTCGATGACGCTAAGTTCCCTTATAAGCTCCACATTCTGAAACGTTCTGACGAGCCCTAGCTTTATGATGTCATGCACATTTTTATTCAAAAGGTTGTGTTCATTGCCCTGTCTATCTCTGAATGTAATGGTTCCAGAATTAGGCTTGTAAAATTGCGTGATACAGTTAAAGGCAGTGGTTTTTCCCGCCCCATTTGGACCGATTAGTCCAAACACTTCTTTTTCTTTGATTTCAAAGGAGAGATTGTCGACAGCTTTTAAGCCACCAAATGCGATTGACAGATCTTCTACTTTTAGCACCAAACCGTCTAAATTGCTTTGCATATTATTTCACCCCTTTGATCAATTTTCCAAAAAGTCTTTTGAGGTCCGAGAACATGTTGATAAGGCCATTTGGATAGAAGATGATGACGAGTATGATCAGTACGCCGTTTAGCACATAAGACATTTCGCTAAAAAACGGAATCTGTTTTAAAAACATATCTGGCACAGCAAAGACGATTACCGCTCCGATTAACGTCCCATAAATTGATCTCAATCCGCCGATGATAATCATTGCCAAGAAGTCAAGGGAAAGCTTAAGAGACCAAATGGTCGGATAGGAATACTTGATAAAGTGCACATACAACACCCCTGCAATACTGGCAAACATCGTAGCAAGTGCAAAGGCAATCAATCTATGGCTCAGCAAGTTAACGCCCATCGCCTGTGAAGCGGCTTCACTGCCTCTCATAGCGTTGAGTGCACGACCAAGACGGCCGTTCATCATGTTATAAGTTAAAAGCATCACGATTATCAAAGTCGCAACGACGAAATAATACATCCCCGTACGATCGAGTTCAAAGGTACCCAGTAAAGTTGGATAGCTGGCCGTTTTACCACTAAAGCCACCTGTAAAAACGTCGAATTCTTCAAAGGTTTTTTTCAAAATTTCAGAGACGGCTAGCGTGGCAATCGCCAGATAAATGCCCTCAATTTTTAGTGATACGAGACCAATCAATATACCGAGCATCGTGGGAATCACCACTGCTAGTAGCATACCAAGTTCAAACGGCAACCCCATATCCATTGTAAAGTAAGCCGATAAATAAGCGGCTAATCCCATGAAACCCGCTGTACCCAGGGAAATCAAACCCGAATAACCAAGCAGAATATTAAGTCCCAGTGCTGCAATGGCCAATATAAATGTGCCACCGAGCGTCGTTACATAACTGACTTTTAGTATGCCCATTTCTGCCAATTGTGGAATACATGCTAATAAAAGACCCAAAATGACAAAATGCATATGCGGACTTTTTAGAATTTTTTTCATTCTGTCACCTACACCTTTTTAATGATTTTCTTGCCGAATAAACCATAAGGTCTAAACACCAAGAATACTAAGATTAAAATGTATAAAATTTGTCCACCCCAAACTGAGCTGCCATAGTAAAGAAGTAGGTTTCTGCTGATACCAATAACATATGCGCCCACGACAGGGCCATAAAATGTTTGGAAACCGCCTAAAACAACTGCAACCAATGCGTTGAGTTGAACATCGTCCATTATGTGAAGTGTTACAGAAGTCATCGGCGCTGTCATAACGCCCGATATAACGCCAAGTGCACCTGCCACTGCCCATGCACCCATAGTCACGGTCTTAGTTGGCACACCCATGAGTTTTGCCGTATATTCATTTGAGGCCGTAGCTCTTATAGCCAGTCCGACTTTTGTCTTTTGCAGGATAAAGAACAAACCACCCATGACAAATAGACCGAAGATAATGTTGAAAATGCCATTATAGGAAATATCTGCGCCCAAAATCGAAACATTTCCAGTTTCAATCATCTTTGGTAGTCTGAGTGGATCTACCCCGAATAATAGCGGTGCGATGCCAATCACAATCATGATCATCCCTAACGTGATAATCTGTTTCGCCTCAGGATGCACTTTTTTAGTATGTCTAATGATTACAAAATCAATCAACAAGCCGATGATGATTGCACTGACGATGCCGCCCAATACAGCAAGCCATATGTTAATCCCAAACTTGTTAAATAGATAGGTCACAATAAACGTGTTGAACATCGCTACAGCGCCTTGTGAGAAATTGACTATGTTCGACGTCCTAAATATGATGATGATACTCAATGCCGCCAATGCGTATATGCTTCCTGTCTCTAAGCTTCGCAATATTACTTGTATAAACGTACTCACAATTACTCACCCCACCCAATGATTTTTTCTAAGAATGATAAACCTCATCTTAAAATAAGCAAGTCTTATGCCAACTTTCTACATCTCGTTAGAGACTTGCAATTTCATGATTCTTCACCCACCATCACTTTTAAGTCACGTATTTATGTCAAAAAATTAAAGAAGATGTTCAAATAGTGTACAATTTCCTGTACATTATTTGAACATCTTCTAGCTAATCTATTTCGCTACTGTTTATAAAATTTCTTCGGTGATTTTTTTTGTAATTTCTTCAATTGGCAACGGCATTTGCAACCAGATTTCTTCGGCCTTCACCGCTTGTGCCATCAACATTTTGATGCCGTTCATACCGTGAATCCCAAGTGTGATTCCCTGTGCTAAAAGCGGGGTAACTGAGGGGTTATAATTGAGATCAAAAATGAATCCTTGTCTTTTTAACGCTTCATTTTCAATGGTTACAGTCATTTCAAGCACCTTTTGACCTACTGGTGTACAATTAACTAACAAATCTGAAATCGCGCTTTGATGATTGAACCTTTCATAGTCGATACAATCGTGTTTTTCAAATTTCATTTGGGCATTCATCGGGTTTCTCGAGACGATGACGATTTCTTCAAACCCCAAGTCTTCAAGTGCAACGACGGCCATTTTTGCGGCGCCACCCGTTCCAAGAACCACTGCCCTATGAAAATTTTTGATACCTATTTCATTGATACTCATCATAAAGCCATAATAATCCGTGTTATAGCCTTTAAAAGTCCCGTTCTCATTTACAACGGTGTTGACAGCCCCTATGCGCAAGGCAACAGGATCTATCTCATCGAGAAGTGGGAGGATCCGCTCTTTATAAGGAATGGTCACATTGAACCCATCAAGCCTTTTGAGTTTGGCCCGCGTTAGCTCGCCTGCAAAGGTGTTTAGGGGTATTTCCACCAGTTCATAAGTAGCTTCTATATCAAGTATTTCGTATAGCCTCTGATGAATTTTGGGTGACAGGCTATAAGACAGCGTTTCACCGAGCAAACCAAACCGTTTATTCATAAAACCGCTCACCGTGCTCTTTGAGCATCATGTCTAGTAGGACGATTGCCGTCACCGCTTTGACGATAGGGACTGCACGAAGGGCGACACATGGATCATGACGACCTTTAATGTTTAATTCTGTCATCTCTGACTTTTCAAAATCTAAGGTCTCTTGTGAGAGTGAAATCGAAGCAGTTGGTTTAAAAACGCATTTGAACAGAAGCGGCATGCCATTAGTGAGGCCTCCATTTATGCCGCCGTTGTGATTGGCATTTGTCTTAATATTACCCTGATGATCTAACACAAAGGCATCGATTACTTCACTGCCTCTTTTTTTTGAAAAATCGAAGCCATCACCGAAGCTGACACCTTTGACAGCTGGAATGCCAAAAACGGCATATGAAAGCTGGCTTTCTACCGTGTCGAAGAACGGCGCGCCTAACCCCAGTGGCAAACCGAAAACAGCTATTTCTATCGTAGCACCCACTGAATCACCTGCATTTTTAGCCGCTTCTACTTCTGCAAGTAGCGGCGCACTAGACGCCTGAAAAATATTATAAGGCAAAGCGTCGAGGGCTTCAAGCTCGGCATCAAAGTGCGAATGCACACTTAACGTCTTGCTTTTCGCTTCTCCGATACTAAAAATATGTCCTGCAATATTGATGCCGTGCGTTGTGAGTATTTGTTCCGCTATGGCCCCTGCAAAGACCAGTGGTGCCGTTAATCTAGCAGAAAAATGGCCACCCCCTCTAGGGTCGGCTGCACCATGAGATTTGACAAACCCGGTATAATCCGCATGTCCTGGCCTAAATATTTTTTTATTTGCCTCATAATCTTCAGATTTTTTATCTGAATTTTGAAACTGCACACAAAGTGGCGTACCTGTGGTCTTGCCATCGTATACGCCGCTTACGATCTCAAATCGATCTTGCTCATGCCTGCTTGTGGTCAAGGCGCTTTGTCCAGGTCTGCGCTGCATCAATCGATGTTCAATCAATGCTAAATCCAGTTTGATGTTTGGAGGCAGCCCATCGATGACACAGCCAACGGCGGAACCATGAGATTCGCCAAATAATGAGATGACCATTTGTTTTCCTATGCTACTCGACATTTATAGTACCTCCTAGGCCTTGATAAACCGTCCAAAATTCAGGGTATGATTTGCGTACACAATCAGCGCCGCAAATCTTAGTCTTTCCGTCAGCACGTGTTGCAGCAACGGCAAGGGCCATAGCTATTCGATGATCGTTCCAGGCCTCTACCGTTGTACCGTTAAGCCTTTCAACGCCAATAAATGTCAAACCGTCTTCAAGCTCTGTAACCTGTGCCCCCATCTTGGCAAGCTCCGTCGCAATTGCCTTCAGTCGATCTGACTCTTTGAAACGCAACCTCCTAGCATTTACAATACTGGATGGCCCCGGTGTTAACGCACATAATACCGCTAAGATGGGCACGAGATCAGGACATTGAGAAACGTCTATTGGCTTATTGGTATTGGTTCTGGCCAGCACATCTAAAATCGCACGATCTGCTTGTTTTGAGTCCATATCTAGTCCAGAAACCTGAATGTCATTTCCAAGATGAGTGGCAACGAGCCAAAAGGCCGCTTGTGAAAAATCACCTTCAATGGTCATGTTCGAACCGCAGTATCGTTGATTGCCTTGAATTTGATACTCGAGATCCGACTGCTTATCTATTTCTATTCCGAAAGTCCTCAGACACGCTAAAGTCAGTTCAATATAATCTTTGGATTCTAATGGCGGCACTATTGTAAGATGTGATGGCCCTTCAAGCAATGGCAGGATGAACATAAGCCCACTTATGAATTGAGAACTTATATTGCCCACAAGTGTGAAGTGATCGGGTTTTAAATGTCCCTCAATAGCCAGTGGCAAACCACCCTGTTGCATTTTATATTTAATTTTTTGTTTGTCAAAAATTTCGTAATACGGCTGAAAAGGACGTTCAGACAAGCGATGGGACCCCTTGTAGATAACCGTACCTTCCTTCAGGTGGAATAGTGGCATCAAAAAACGCGCCGTTGATCCCGATTCGTTGCAGTCAATGACGGTTTCTTTGATTTCAGTTATTGACTTCGTTCTATGTTTAAGCCTCAAATCTTGTATTGTTGGATTTGAAATGCGCAGTTGACCATTTGCAGTTAAATAATCAACCTCCGCCCCAAATTGCCGCATGGCCTCAAGTGTGGCGATGATGTCATCAGACCGTGCGATATTATTGAGGATTGAAGGCGTTTCTGAAAGGCCTGCACAGATTACAGCGCGGTGACTCATGCTTTTAGATGGTGGTACAATGACGCGCCCAGCCAATTTGGAGGGGTTGATAACAACATCATAGTTTTGCGTTTGCATATAAACCTCCTGCAAATGACACAAGCGTACTTTCAAGTGTCCCTTTACTCACTTCTAGTGCACCGATGCGCTTTAAGGCGATCCACGTTATCCCCCCGTGACCAATTTTTTTGTCGACTTTAACGGCTTCAAGAACGACTTGTATCGACATCTTGTCTCGGTCATCGTCTAGGCAAATTGGCAAATCGAATTTTCGAATCAGTTTGATGACGCGTTTGAAGGCTTGCATAGATAGGTTGCCTTTTTCTTGGGCGATTTTGGCCATAGCTGCCATGCCTATGGCAACACCTTCACCGTGCAAGTATTTTTCATAGTGATAATAGTGTTCAACGGCGTGACCAATTGTGTGGCCAAAGTTCAATAGACTGCGTATGCCCGTATCCCTTTCATCCACCATCACGAGGTTGACTTTGATTGCACAACAACTTTTGACAATATCTTCAATATCCTGCATCACATCGATTTTGTCATAATGCTCAAGTTTGTTGAAAAGCACTTCATCAAAGCCCAAGCCGTATTTGATAACTTCCGCCATGCCATTTGAAAATTCTCTTGTCGGGAGTGTTTGAAGAAATTCGGGATCGATGTATACAGCTTCAGGTTGGTAAAAGGCACCCACCAAATTTTTACCCGCTTCTAGATTGATGCCCACTTTACCACCTACACTACTGTCTACCATTGCTAGGAGTGAGGTTGGAATCTGTACCCACTTTATGCCGCGCATGTACGTTGCAGCAACAAATCCAGCAAGATCGCCCACGACGCCGCCACCTATTGCGATGACTACGCCATTTCGCGTAATTCCCTTTGCTATCATCTGGTTAACAACGCTTTGATACGTTTCAATATTTTTGGAGGCTTCTCCAGCTGGGATTTTGATGACGTTATAACCTTCAAAAAGTGCGCCATAAATCGTATGGATATTTTGATCTGTTAAGACGACATGGTCATCAGTGATGCAAAGGCGCTTTAAAAGGTCCCTTTGAACACTGCCATTTTTTATGTGGATGTCATAAGACTTATCTTCTAGTTTCATATTTAATGCTTTCATAAACGTCTTGCTCCATTTGTTCTTTAATAGTTGATTCGCGAATTGGTTTTCATTTAAGCCGCACCTATATTATAACACTATATAAAACGCACTCACTGAAAATTTCGCTTTTCCAATTAAAAACCCTATAATGCAGGTTAAACAACTGCTTTATAGGGTACTTTGTCTTCAAGTCCGAACAGCTTGACGATTTGTTTGGCCACGGCATCATCGAAATTGTTTCCGATTACTTCGTGTTCAGGTAGTTTTTCTTTCAATACGGTGTTGGCATTGCCCATTAAATAACCTTTCCCAACGACTTGAAGCATTTCAAGGTCGTTAAGCCCATCGCCGAATGCGATAACTTCGTGCATCTGTAGATTGAAGTGTTTGATTGTCTCCAGTATTGCAGACCCTTTGTTGACGCCTTTTGGCATAACTTCCAGACATTCTGGCATAGAAAAAGTCACATCAACTATGTCCCCATGTTTTTCGCGAATGATCGCTGCAATGCTTATGAGTTTCTTTTGATCGAAAGCGGTAAAAAATATCTTGTTAATCGGTTTGTCTAGATAATCCGAAAATTTGCAAAGCGTGTACTGGAAACCACCTTCTTGATAATAGGTTTCAAACACTTTATCCGACTCTTCCATCAGCCAATGATCGCCCTGGTATAGATTCTTAAAAACACCTTTTTCAACGTCGATTTTGAGGATATCCTCTATAACGGGTCTTGGTATAATCGCTTGATAGATGAGTTCACCTAGATTATTTGAAACGGTTGCGCCGTTTGCTGTGATTAAAAAAGATTCTACGCCGAGGTTCTCTTTGATCTGACTTGCGTCTCGATGATGCCTGCCGGTGGCAATCATAAAGTGTACGCCCTCTTCTGCCAGAAGCCTCACGACGGATTTGCTGTATTCACTCAGTGCATGATCCGCATTGAGAAGTGTGCCATCTAAATCGGATATGACCGCTTTTATTTTGTGCTTATTTTGCTTGTTCATAAGTCACCTCCATTTTAACATTATACCTTTAATTGAAGGGTTAATCAATTTGAGGCATGTTGCATTTTTGTAAACAAACTTAGACGCTTAATCCGCAATTCAAAAAATAAAAAAAACCGCCGAAGCTTTATCAATAAAGTCCTCGGCGATTCTTTCCCATTATTAATTTCTATGTCTCATTTTTGGTAATTAACCTAAGAATTGAACAAGATCCTCTTCTACTGTGCCGATGCCATTGATGCCAAACGTGTTAACGAGAACGTTTGCTACATTAGGTGACAAGAACGCTGGAAGTGTTGGTCCGAGCTTGATATTTTTTACGCCGAGT